>NZ_JBEZHV010000004.1:0-393341 GCF_040650755.1 Streptomyces sp. NPDC048623 | reverse complement strand
CCTCCGGCATCCTCGCCGGGCTGACCGCCGCCGAGGAGGAGGTCGCCGCCATCGCGGGCCTGCGGGCCGGCCGGGTGCGGCCGGGGCGGTGTCCGCCGCCCCGGCCCCCGGCCCCCTCCGCGTCGTCCTCCCGGTCAGACGTGGTGCTCGTCCTCGGGGATGCTGACCAACCAGCGGGTGTCCTGGCGCGGGCGCAGGTAGAGCGCCCAGTAGAGGGTGGCGACGGCCGTGATGCCGCCGGTCCACAGCAGGTACTCGGTGTCCTGCATGTACAGGACGTACGCGAGGACGCCGATGAGCAGGACCGGGACGGCCGGCCAGAGCGGCATGCGCCAGGCCGCGACGTGGCGGTGCGCGCCGCGGCGGCTGAACAGGGCGGCGACCGCGACCAGGAGGTACATGCCGGTGACGGAGACGCCGGTGACGCCGTAGAGGGTGTCGAGGTTGACGAAGCAGAGCGCGGCGCCGGGCACGCCCACCAGCAGCGTG
Source organism: Streptomyces sp. NPDC048623 (assembly GCF_040650755.1). NCBI lineage: Bacteria > Bacillati > Actinomycetota > Actinomycetes > Kitasatosporales > Streptomycetaceae > Streptomyces > Streptomyces sp. NPDC048623. Next base: position 392,852 of record NZ_JBEZHV010000004.1, on the reverse strand, counting down.
GCCACCCACGGCGAGCCGAAGCGGCCGAGGCGGGACAGGGCGTTGTTGACCGGCTCGGGCCAGGCCTTGTCGCGGGCGGAGGCGAAGAGCACGCGGGAGTTCTGGATGACCATCACGATGCCGGCGTTGATGATGGCGAGCGCGACGCAGAGGCTGATGAAGGTGCCGACGGCGGAGTTGGACCAGGCGGTGATCATGCCGCTGATGTCGCCGCCGGTGAGGGTCTCCAGGTCGCCGGCGCCGAGGGTGATGGCGATGACGGGGACGAGGATGACGGCGGTGGAGATGGCGAGGGTCGCGAGCACGGTGCGGGCGACGCTGTGGCGCGGGTTCTCCAGCTCCTCGGAGAGGTAGACGGCGGTCGAGAAGCCCTGGGTGACGAAGAGGGCGATGGCGAGGCCGGAGACGACCAGGGCGCCGGTGACGAGCGAGTGGGCGCCGCCCTCGCCCCCGACCTGGCCGTGCACCAGGGTGCCGAGGCCGCGCTGCGAGTGGGTGAAGCCGAGGACGGCGACGAGGCCGGCCGCGATCACTTCGAGGACCAGGAAGATGCCGGTGATCCAGGCGTTGGCGCGCAGGTCGAGGAGACCGGCGAGGGTCGCGAGGAGCATCACGCCGGCGCCGGCGACGGGGGCCGGGATGTGCACCAGCGGGGCGAGGTAGTCGGCGGTGCCCATGGCGATCACCGGCGGCACGATCATCACCACGAGCAGCGAGAGCACGAACACCAGCCAGCCGGCGAGGCGGCCCGCGAGGGTGGAGACGATCGCGTACTCGCCGCCGGCGCTGGGGATGAGGGTGCCGAGTTCGGAGTAGACGAAGGCCACGCCGATGCAGAGCAGGGAGCCGATGGCGATGGTGAGGGCGGTGAAGGTGCCGACGCTGCCGAAGAGGTCGGGGACCACCACGAAGAGGGTCGAGGCGGGGGTGACGCACGACAGCGTCAGGAGGGTGCCGCCGACGACACCGATGGAACGCTTGAGTTTCTGCGGCACGGGGCCGGTCTGGGGCGCCAGGGCGTGGGGGGCGCTGAGAGTGTCGGTCATCAGGCGGATCCGATCGGTGCGTGCGTGTTCCGGGGTTCGGGTGGGAGCGGTATCGCCTCCGAGGCGGCCGGTGATGTGAGGGGTGACTGCTGTCCGTGGCTCCCGGGCTGAATGGAAGCCTGCACGGAACCGCAGGTCAATGGTCTGATGGCTGCGGAATTCGTTGTCACGAAGTAGTTCGGCGGATGTTTTGGACGTTAACAACGCGCTAAGACGGCGCTCATGCTCCGTACGGGAACCGCAGCATCCCGGGGAGGAATTTTCTCGCGCTTTACCGCCCGGCGGCCGTCCGCCCAATCCGTGAGACAGGACGGAGCCGCCTCCGGACCCGGCGGGGGTCCGGAGGCGGCTCCGGGTGAGACTGCTGGGGGCGGTCCGGGCCGCCGTGGCCTACAGCGCCATCTCGTACGCGCCCGAGAGGGCCTCCACCCGCTGCCAGACGCGGTCCGTGCGGGCCGGGTCGACGGCCGGGCGGCGGAGGGCGGACAGGGACCAGGTCTGCTGGGCGGGGGTGGCGGAGTCCTTGCCGTGGAGTTCGACGGCGTGGGAGGAGAAGTCGCGGACGAGGACCGCGAAGAGCTCGTCGAGGACGTCCTCGTCGAGGGCGGTGAGCGCGCTCTGCTCCAGGACCAGCTGGGCGTGGACGACGAGGGCGAAGAGCTGGCCGACCGCGAGCAGCAGGTCGAGGTCGCGGCTCTGCTCCTCGTCGGGGGCGGCCGTGGTGACGAACTCGCAGAGCGCGTCGGCCTGTTCGCGGAAGCGGGTGACGTTCGGGAGGTGCGCGTACGTGTCGAAGGCCGGGCGCCAGTCGTGGAAGCGCACCGCGCCGAGGCCACGGGCGGGGCCCTGGCGGAAGAGGAAGGCGTCGTCCGCGGCGTCGAGGCGGGCCGGCACCGGCTCGTACGCGGCGGGGGCGAGGAGGTGGTTGCGCATGAACTTGAGGATCAGCGCCAGGTTGACGTGGACCGTGCCCTCCAGCTTCGGCAGGCTGCGGATCTCGACGGCCGCCTGCGCGAAGTAGTTGTCCTTCTCGAAGCCCTTCGCGGCGATGACGTCCCACATGAGGTCGATGACCTTCTCGCCCTCCGTGGTGACCTTCATCTTCGTCATCGGATTGAAGAGGAGGTAGCGGCGGTCGTCGGGACCGGCGGTCCGGAAGTAGTCCACCGCGCGGTCGCTGAACAGCTTCATTCCGACCAACCGCACGTAGGCGTCGGTCAGTTCGCGCCGCACGTGCGGGAAGGCGGTGACCGGCCGGCCGTACAGGATCCGGTTCTGCGCGTGGGTGACGGCCTCGTACATCGCGTGCTCGCAGATGCCGATGGACGCGGTGCACAGGTTGAACTTGCCGACGTTGACGGTGTTGAGCGCGGCGTCGAAGGCGGCGCGCCCGGTGTGCAGGACGTCCTCGGCCGCCACCGGGTAGTCCTCCAGGCGGAACTCGCTGACGAACTTCGAGGAGTCGACGACGTTCTTGACCAGGTGGTACGCGGGGTGGCGGCTGTCGGCGGCGAAGAAGACATAGCCGTCGGGGCCCTCGACGTCGGTGCGGCGGCCGAAGACGGAGACGAGGCCGGCGGCGTTGCCGTTGCCGATGTAGTACTTGGAGCCGGTGGCGCGGAAGCCGCCCTCGCCGTCCGGGGTGAGCAGCATGTCGGTGGAGTAGATGTCGGCGCCGTGCGTCTTCTCCGACAGGCCGAACGCGAACACCTCGCCCTGGCGCAGGAGTTCGGCGGCGCGCTCGCGCGCGGCGGCGTTGTCGCTCTGCCAGACGGGCCCGAGGCCGAGGATCGTGACCTGCCAGGCGTACCAGTAGTCGAGCCCGTAGAAGCCGAGGATCTCGTTGAGCGCGGCGATCCGGGCGGTGTCCCAGCGCTTGTCGGTCTCGCCCTCACCGGCGGCGGAGGCCGGGGTGAGGAAGGTGGCGAAGAGGTTCTCCTTGGCGGCGAAGGCGAGGAAGTCGCCGAGCCAGGCGCGGGTGCGGTAGTCCTCGATCAGCTGCCGCTTGCCGCGCTCCTCGAACCAGTCGACGGTGGCGCGCAGCAGCCGGCGCGTCTCCGGGTCGAAGTGCGCGGGGTCGTAGGTGCGCGGGTTGAACAGCAGCTGGTCGGCCATGGCGAGGATGCCTTTCGGCTGGTCGGGATCGGGTGCGTGCGGGTGTGCTTGTGGGTACGGGGAGGGGCTCAGCGGTCCGCGTCGGGGCGGGCCTGATCCGCGCGGGCCGGGCCGAAGCGGGCGAGCGTGGCGAGCACGTCGTCCAGCCAGGCGATCATCATGCGTTCGTACGCGATGCCGCCGCGCAGGACGACGTGCTGGAGCTCGCGCTCGGCGTCGGGCGCACCGGGCGAGCCGGGGTCCGGGGCCTGCGGCGAGTCCGGGTCCGGAGCCTGCGGCGCACCGAAGTCGCGGGTCTCGCCCGCCAGGTAGTGCGCAAGCCGGTCCTGGTGGACCTGCCGGTGCCGTTCCACCTCGTGGATCAGGCCGGCCGGGTCGTCGAAGGCGGCGCCCCGGATCTTCACGGCCAGGTCGTGGCGTACGGACTCGGGCTCGATGGGGTCGTGCAGCCAGGAGGAGAGCGCGGCCCGGCCGAGGTTGGCGACCAAGTACTCGCGCTTGTCCGGCCGGCCGCGCTGCGGCACGTCGCGGGCGGCGACCCAGCCGTCGTTCTCCATGCGCTTGAGCACGCGGTAGATCTGCTGGTGGGTGGCGGTCCAGAAGTAGCCGATGGACCGCTCGAAGCGCCGGGCCAGCTCGTAGCCGGAGCCCGGCTGTTCAAGGAGCGAGACGAGGATCGCGTGTTCGAGCGCCATGGCACCGATCCTTCTATGCAACGAGTTGCATAGCAAGGCGGGGCGGGCCGATGAGACACGGTTCACGCCGTGGCGGTCCTGACGGTTCACGCCGTGCCCGTCCTGAATGCACACGCCGTCGGTCCGGCCTCTTGTCGACCGGGGGATGCCTGTGCTGCAATCCGTGACGACAACACCTACGGACCGGGATGCTCGTCAGTCCCGGGGCGGCCCAGGGCGCGAGGGCCGGACGGCGGGGAGCGCGGGGCGGTTTCGGCCGCCGCGTTGGACGCCGGGCGTACGGGGACAACGTATCCACGTACCCGCAGGAGCGAACGCCATGAGCAAGCACGTCCTGGCCCAGAACCAGTACGGCAAGGCCGAGAACCGCATCGTCAAGATCACCCGTCAGGGCAACGAGGGCGCCTGGCACGAGATCCGCGACCTGAACGTCTCCGTCGCCCTGCGCGGCGAGTTCCGCGACGTGCACCTGACCGGCGACAACGGCCACTGCCTGCCGACCGACACCACCAAGAACACGATCTACGCCTTCGCCAAGGAGCACGGCATCGCCTCCCCCGAGGCGTTCGCGATCCTGCTGGCGAAGCACTTCGTGCACTCGCAGCCGGTGATCCACGAGGCGCAGATCCGCGTGGAGGAGTTCGCCTGGGACCGCATCTCGGTGCCGACCCGCGCCGAGCAGCACTCCTTCGTCCGCAAGGGCCAGGAGGTGCGCACCGCCCAGGTCACGTACAGCGGCCAGACCGGGCAGCTCCAGGTCATCTCGGGCCTGAAGGACCTGACCGTCATGAACTCGACGAACTCCGAGTTCCACGGCTTCATCAAGGACAAGTACACGACCCTTGAGGAGGCGTACGACCGCATCCTGGCCACCAAGGTCACGGCCCGCTGGGCGCACTCCGCGCTCGCCGCCGGCGCCGGGGACTTCGACTGGGACCGCTCGTACAAGTCCGCCCGGCGCCACATGCTGGAGGCGTTCGCGGAGACGTACAGCTACTCCCTCCAGCAGACCCTCAACGCGATGGCCGAGCGCGTCCTCGACCACTGCCAGAGCGTCAACGAGGTCCGCCTCAACCTCCCGAACAAGCACCACTTCCTCGTCGATCTCGAGCCCTTCGGCCTGAAGAACGACAACGAGGTGTACTACGCGGCGGACCGCATGTACGGCCTGATCGAGGGCACGATCCACCGCGACGGCGTCCAGCCGGTGATCGCCACGAGCGACTGGATCACGGCCTGACGGCCTGGTGACCTGGTGACCTGGAGGGCCGCCGCCCCCGGCCGTGCGAGACGACGGCCGGGGGCGGCGGCCCTCGTCAGACCGCGGCGAGCAGTGCCTCCAGCGGCTCCGGCACGGAGTCCGCAGGCAGTGCCTCGGTCAGCACGCGGCCGTAGTGGATCTTGCGGCCCTTCTTGGTGCCGAGGAAGCGGCGGAGTTGGTGGCCGGGGGCGCGGGTGCGCTGGGCGGGCTGGCGGAGGAAGGTGGTGAGGGCGCGGTGGTCGCCCTCGGCGTGGACGAGGGCCATGACGCGGTCGGGGCCGAGAGCGCGGACGAGTTCGTCCTCCAGGTCCGCGGCGCAGACGTAGAAGTCCTCCCGCCCGCCGAGACCCGCCCGTGCCCAGCCGCGCGCGAACCAGTCGCTCTCCCGCTCGTCGCACAGGCCGGTGAGGCGCAGGCCGAGTCCCGGCGGGCCGAGGAGGCGGGTGTAGCGGGCAACGTTCATGGCGCCGCCCATGGAGAGCACGCAGACGCCCTCGGCGGCCAGGTCACGGCCGCGGCGGGCGGCGAGCGCGTCGACGGCCGCGACGTCGCTCGGGCCTTCGAGCAGGACCACGGTCCGTACGGGCAGGCGCTCGGCGAGCTCGCGCGCGGGGTCGCCGGGGCCGCCCGCCGCCCACGCGGTGACCGCTTCCCGGAACGCCGCCATGTCAGCCATGTCAGCCATGGGGCGAGTCTTCCGGGCCTGGCCCCTGCCCCGCCACGCATTTTCGCGGATCAGGGCGTACGGTGCGGGCTCAGGACGTACGGTGCGGCGCCAGTCAGAGCCTGAGCCGGGTCAGGTCCTCGGCCTCGACGAAGACCCGCTGCCCCCACCGAGCACCCGCACGTTGTACAGATCCCGCGCCATCGCTCCGCCACCGCCTTCAGTCCGTGCCGCCGCCGTGCCCGGCGGCAGAGCGACGTTAGCGCGACGACAGTGGAACGTGAGTACGAGCTGCGAGCCTGGCGGCGACCACCGTGGCCGACGCGTCGCCACGGACCAGCAGACACACCGACCACCGAGCACAGGGGGGCTCACCTCACGTGCCACCGGCCGCGGGGACACCGGTTCGTCCGCCCGGCCAACGCCTCGACCACCGGCCCGCGCCCGAACGGCGCGCGCACGGACGGCGGTCGGACGAGTGAGAGAGCAGGTAGGGGAAATGCTCACCCAGCGCGTGACGGTGACCGTCCACGCATCCGATCCGCTCAGCAGGGCCGGGCTCATCAGCCATCTGCGGCATCAGCCGACCATCGACGTGGTGGCCGGGCACGACATGGGCGCCGGGCACGACATGCCCGGGGCCAAGCAGCCGGACGCCGCCGCGGTCGCCATCATGCTCGCCGACCGGATCGACGAGCCGACCACCGCCGAGCTGCGCCGCCTGCTGCGCGCCGGCTGCGACCAGCGGGTCGTGCTCGTCGCCCGCGAGCTGCGCGAGCCCGACCTCCTGACGGTGGTCGAGTACGGCGTACGGGCCATCATCTGGCGCCATCAGGCCACCGAGGAACGCCTGTTGAGCGCCGTCCACAGCGCGGCCCGCGGCGAGGGCGAGCTGCCGCCCGACCTGGTGAGCCGGCTGCTCGACCAGGTGGGGCGGCTCCAGCGCGCCACGGCGGCCGGTGCGGGCACGAGCGGGACGGTGCCCCTGTTCGGCATGGCCCCGCGCGAGGTCGACGTACTGCGGCTGCTCGCCGAGGGCTTCGAGACCCGCCAGATCAGCGAGAAGCTCGCCTACTCCGAACGCACCGTCAAGAACATCCTGCACGCGCTGATGACCCGGCTCCAACTCACCAACAGGGCGCATGCCGTCGCGTACGCGCTCCGCGAGGGCTACATCTGATGATCCATGAAATCGACGCATCGCTGCGGCAGTTGCTCGCACCGGCCGTGACGGGCGACGTCGCCTTCGAGGCACCGACCCGCGACTGGGCGGCCCGCCGCACCGCCCCGACCCTGAACGCCTATCTCTACGACATCCGTGAGGACACGGCCCGGCGCGAACGCGGCGCCGTCGCCGAACGCGACGCCCAGGGCATCGTGACCCGCCGCCGCCAGCCGCCGCGCTGGTTCCGGCTCTCGTACCTGGTGACGGCGTGGACCGCCCGCCCGGAGGACGAACACCGGCTCCTCTCCGGCGCGTTGGCCCTCCTCCTCCCTCACGAGGTCCTCTCCGGCGACGCCGTACCGGAGTCGGTCCGCCCGATCAGCCCGACCCTGCCCCTCACCGTCGCCGTGCCGCCGGCCGAGTCGCGCTCGCTCGCCGAGATCTGGTCCGCGCTCGGCGGCGAGCTGAAGCCCTCGCTCGACGTCGTGGTCACCACCCCCTTCCCGGTCACTCCGGTGTACGGGGCGGCCCCGCCGGTCACGGAGGGCGCCGAGGTCCTGGTGCGCGGGATCGACGGGGTACCGGACGACTCGGCGCCGAGGATGCTGCGCCGACCGGGTGGCGTCACGGCCCGCGGCCCGCTGCCGCGGACGAGCGACGGCGCGCGCGGGGGCCGCGCATGAGCGAGGTCATGGACGACGACATGAGCGGCGACCTGCTGGAGCTGATCGGCGCGCTGCGGACCCGGGTCGCGGCGCTCGTCGCGGCGCGCAGCGCGGACGACCCGACGGCGGGCGATCCGATGCGCGGGCTGTACGTGACCGGGGAGACGGCGCTGCGGATCGCGACCCAGGCGCCGCCGGCGGGCGCGGAGGCGGGGTCGACGCCGGCTGGCCGGTCCGACCCGGCGGGAGCGGACGACCCGGCCGAGGCGGCTGGGGCGGCTGGGGTGGACAGGGCAGCTGGTGCATACCTGTCGGCCGGTCCAGACGGTGCGGACGGTTCCGACAGCGCGGCCGGATCGTCAGACCAACCCGCATCGTCCGGGCCGCCTGTCCCGCCTGTCCCGCCCGGGTCGCCCAGTGCACCTGGCGTGCCCGGGGCGCTCGGATCGTCCAGTGCCCTCGCGGCGCCTGCCCCGCCCTCACCTCTGGTGTCGCCCGAGGGCGGTACGGGGCGGCTCGCCGCACTCGTCCGCGCCTTCGGGCTCTCCGTACTCGACGCGCACCTCCTCCTCACCGCGCTCGCGCCCGACGTGGACCGCGGCTTCGAGGCGTTGTACGGGTACCTCAACGACGATGTCGGACGGCGCCGCGCCACGGTGGCCCTGGCCCTCGACCTCGCCGCCACGGGTCCGGCCGACCCGGCGGCCCGCGCCCGTTTCCATCCGGCGGCCCCGCTGCGCGCGGGCGGCCTCCTGGAGGTCGAGGACGAGGACCGGCCGCTGCCCGGGCGAGCGCTTCGGGTGCCGGAGCGGGTGATCGCCCATCTCCTCGGTGACGACACCCGTCTGGACGCCCGACTGGGCGGCAGCGGCGTGGAGTTGCTGCCGCCGACAGGGGCGGGGACGGGGGCCGAACCGGTGCCCGGTGGCCCGCTCGGGACGCTCGCCGCACGGGTCGCCGCGGCCGGCCCCGTGACCGTCCATCTGCGCGAACGCGTGCCCGGTGCCGCGACGGAGGCGGTCGTGGCCGCGCTGCGGGCGGCCGGGCGGCCGGTGCTGCGCCACCGGCCGGAGGGCGTGGACGCGGAGGCGGCCCGGGTCCTGATCCGCGAGGCCCGGCTCCGAGGCGCCGCGGTGGTCGTCGAGCCGCTGCCGCCGGAGCCGGGGCCGCTGGTACGGGTCCTGGCCGCAGTGGGCGGGACGACGGTGGTCCTGGCCGGCGGCGATGCGCTCGATCCGGCCTGGCTGCCGACGGCCGAGCTGGTGGCCCTGGAGGCGCCGGGCGACGTCCGGTCCTCGGCCGCGCTGTGGCACCGCGAGCTGGGCGAGCCGACCGGCGAGGCCGTCGGGACCGCCGGGCCTGCCGGGACCGCCGGGGCTACCGGGCCTGCCGAGCCTGCCAGGACCGCCGGGGCTACCGGGACTGCCGGGGCCGCCGGGGCTACCGGGGCTACCGGGCCTGCCAGGACCACCGGGGCTACCGAGCCTGCCAGGACCACCGGGGCTGCCGGGACCGCCGAGACCGCCGAGACCGCCGGGCCTGCCGGGCCTGCCGGGGCTACCGGGGCTACCGGGCCTGCCGAGCCTGCCAGGACCGCCGGGGCTACCGGGCCTGCCGGGGCTGAGCATGCCCGCCCGGCCCACCGAGCCGACCGACCCGCCCGAACCGGCCCGGCCGACCAGGCGACACACCCGACCGACCCGGGCGAACCGAGGACCGGCCGGCCCGCGTCGACCGACCCGTGCGGCCACCCCACGTCGACAAACCCGGTCGGCCACCCCGCGTCGACCGCCCCCGGCACCCGCGCCCCGCAGGACCACCCCTCCACCACCGCCTTCCGCGGTGACTTCGACCTCGACGAGGCGGTCGCGCCCTACCGGCTCGGCGGGGACCAGATCCGCCGCGCGGCGCGGGCGGCGCGGGCGCTTGCCGCGTTCGAGGGCGGGGGTCTGACCCGCGAGCATGTGCAGCGGGGCGCGCGGCTGGTGTCGGCGCCGCTGCTCGACAGCCGCGCGCGGCGGGTGCGGCCCGCCGTGGGCTTCGCCGACATCGTGCTGCCCGAGGAGCCGCTCGGTCTGCTGCGCGAGCTGACCGGGCGGGCCCGGCACCGGGACCGTGTACTCGGCGAGTGGCGGCTGCGCACCGGCGGAGGCCGGGGGCGCGGTGTCGTCGCGCTGTTCGCCGGGGAGTCGGGCACTGGGAAGACGCTGGGCGCGGAGGTCGTCGCGGGTGAACTCGGCCTGGATCTCTATGTGGTGGACCTGTCGTCGGTGGTCGACAAGTACGTGGGCGAGACCGAGAAGAACCTGGAGCGGATCTTCGCCGAGGTCGACCGCACCGACTGCGTGCTGCTCTTCGACGAGGCGGACGCCGTCTTCGGGAAGCGCTCGGAGGTGCGCAGTTCGCACGACCGGTACGCGAACCTGGAGAGCGCCTATCTGTTGCAGCGCCTGGAGGCCTTCGACGGGATCGCGGTGCTCACGACCAATCTGCGGGCGAACATCGACGAGGCCTTCACGCGCCGGCTCGATCTGGTGGTGGACTTCCCGTTCCCGGACGCCGAGCAGCGGGTCGCGCTCTGGCACTCGTGTCTGGCCGGTGTGCCGCGTGCGGAGGGACTGGACGAGGACATCGCGCGCTGCGCGAAGGAGTTCGAGCTGGCGGGCGGTGCGATCCGGTCGGCCGCGGTGACGGCCGGCTATCTGGCGGCGGCGCGCGGGACCGGCCCCGACGCGGCGGTCATGGGCGAGGATCTGCTCGCCGGGGCCCGCCGCGAGTACCGGAAGGCGGGCCGCCTGGTGACGGACGCGACGGCGCCCTGGTCCCCGTAGCAGACCCGGCAAAGAGAAGAGGTCGGGGGCCGTCCACAACGCGGACGGCCCCCGACTTCCTTTCTCTCCCGGCTACTTCACACTGCCGCCGACCATCTTGTTGAGCGTCTTCCAGTCGGCCGTGCCGGTGACCGGCAGGCCGACAGCCGCCTGATAGGTCCGAATGTGATCGGCGACATTGCTGCTGTAGAGCGTCGTCGCATCCTTCTGGAGGCGGAAGTGGTCGATGCCGAGCCGGGCGTAGTCGCGGACCCGGTCCATGTCGCCGGGGTCGGTGAAGTCACGGTTGATCGCCCACCAGAAGGCCCCCATCAGCGCGGTGTTCTCCCAGGTCCGGCTTCCCGCCTTCACCTCGTCGGGGCTGATGCCCTGCGCCCAGAGCGAGGTGAGCGTCGCGCGGCCGAGCGTGCCCTCGATGTCGGTGCGGAAGATCGCGGCCGAATTCGTGCCGTCCCGCTGCCCGACGGCGACGACGGCCCGCTGGTAACAGACGAGGGAGGCTCGGGTCGGCGCGTCGATGACGCCAGGACTCCAACTGCCCTTCAGCGTGCAGGAGTTATTGCTGCCGAGGGCGGCGAGGCGGGCCTGGGCGAACTCGACCACCACGTCCTTCGGATCGCCGGGCCGCCACGGCGGGACCGTGTGCCGGGTGGTCGTCGGCGGCGGGGGCACCTGGCCGCCGCCTCCGCCACCTCCCCCGCCACCACCGCCCGGGGAGGCTCCCCCGCCCTGGTCGCCGCCGCCGTCGCCCGGAGGGGCACCGCCGTCGCCGGGGGGCGGGTCGCCGCCAGGCTGGTCGCCACCGGGCGGGGGCGTACCGGACGGGCTCGGCGGAGGCGCGTCGGGCAGCGTGTCACCGTCGCCCTGCGGCAGCGGCGCGGGCGCCCCGGTCGCCCGGGTCTCCTTCGCCGCGCTGGTGATCTTCGGGGAGAAGCCCATCCAGAGGGCGACGAAGGCGATCACGCCGGTCACCAGGAGGCCGGCCGCGACCATCAGCCAGGGGCCGAGGACGGGACGCTGGTCGAAGGTCGCGTCGAGGTCGAGCGAGGTGTCGTCGCCGGAGCGGCGCACCGCCAGGGTGAACCGGTGCGACTCCTCGCCGCCGGTCCACCGCACGTTCTGCGGGCGCACGACCAGGTCGCCGAAGGCGGCGCGGCCGGGGGCGATCTGCACGGCATTGGGCCGCAGGTCGAAGGCGAGCCGGTTCGCGTCGTCCCGGACGAGCAGCGACGCGGTGAGCGGCGTGTTGCCCAGATTGTCGACGGCGATGCGGGCCCGCCCGCGGAAGCGGCCGGTGAGCGCGGGCGGCAGCAGCTCGGCCCGTATCTCGGTGAAGGGCGTGACGGTCAGCCGTCCCTCCACGACGTCGCGGGCTGCGGCGTTCTCGCGGGGCTCGACACGGATGCCGTACGGGATCGGTCCGGCCGCCACGTCCGGCGAGCGCGGCGGGGCGAACGAGATCTCGGCGGTCCCCTCGCTGCCCGGGTAGAGGCGGAGGACGTCCGGCTCCACCCGGGACCACCCCGAGGGTTTGCCGACGAGCGAGAGCCGGTATTCCTCGACGGTGTCCCCGGTGTTGCGCACACGCAGCCGAGCGGAGGTCCGGGCCCCTGGCTCGACGGTCACGTCGGCCGGATCCAGAGAGGTCCACATGGTCATGGGCGCAGGTTAAGTGCCCGAAGGGGCCGGCCGGTTGCCCGAAAGTCCCCGGTCAGGGGCACGGTCGGCTGCCCGCGCGGGCGGACGCGTACATGCAGGGTGCCGGGGCGCGGGGTGCGGCAGGCCGCGTGGACCTGGGCGTACGGGCGAGGGCGCCGGCCCGTACGGGGTCGGGACGCCGCCCCGCGCAGGTGGACGTGCACGCGAGGGCAGCCGCTCCTGCCCTCGTGACGGCCCTCTTCTCCCTGGTCGCGGCCTCGGCGTGGCGGAAGAGTCGATGGCGTACGCGTCACGGATGCCGACGACGGCCGCGGGTGTGCCGACCACCGGCCGCCCCGCACCCGCACGTTCGTCCCCCGTCCTTCCCCTAGGAGCGAGCACCCATGCCCACCTATCTGTCCCCCGGTGTCTACGTCGAGGAAGTCGCCGGCGGCTCCCGCCCCATCGAGGGCGTGGGCACCTCCGTCGCCGCGTTCGTGGGTCTCGCGCCGACCGGCCCGCTGAACGAGCCCGTGCTCGTCACCAACTGGTCGCAGTACGTGGCGTCGTTCGGGGAGTTCACGGACGGCTACTACCTGGCCCACTCGGTGTACGGCTTCTTCGACAACGGGGGCACGGCGGCGTACGTCGTACGGGTCGGCGGCGGGAACGCGCAGGGCCCGGCCGGTGAGGCGGCCGCCGGCGCGAACACGGCCGCGGGAACGGGCGGCACGGGGGCGGCGCCGCGCGAACTGGTGGCCGGCGAGGCGGTCGCACTGGGCACCTTCAAGGTGGCGGCGATCGCCGCCGGCACCGAGGCCGGCGGGGCGCTGACGGTCGAGGTCCAGGACGCCGACGGCGCGGACGGCGAGCGCTTCAAGCTGCTCGTGAAGGACGGCGAGAAGGTCGTCGAGAGCTTCGAGGCGTCGGCGAAGAAGGGCTCGCGGAACTACGTCGTCACACAGGTCAAGCAGCGCTCGAAGACGATCGTGGTCGAGGAGGCGGCGGCCGGCGGGCAACTCGCCCGCCCCGACGCCCAGGCCGTGACGCTCACCCCGCCCGCCGAACGCCCGTCGCTCCCCGCGCAGGCTGCGGCCGTGGCGGCCGGATCGGCTGCAGCGGCCGGTTCGGGCGCGCTCGAACCCGGCCGTTTCATCGGCGACTCCGCCGACCGCACCGGCTTCGGCGGCCTTGAGGCCTTCGACGAGATCAGCATGGTTGCCGTGCCCGACCTGATGGGCGCGCACCAGCAGGGTCTGATCGACGCCGAGCAGGTCAAGGCCGTGCAGCTCGGTCTGATCGCCCACTGCGAGCTGATGGGCGACCGGATGGCGCTGCTCGACCCGCCGCCCGGTCTCAACGCCCGCGACGTGCGCAAGTGGCGCCAGGAGAGCGCCGGTTACGACTCGCGCTACGCGGCCCTCTACTACCCGTGGATCAAGTCCTTCGACCCGTCCACCGGCCAGACCCGCATCGTGCCGCCGTCCGGCCACATGGCCGGCGTCTGGGCCCGCAACGACGCCGAGCGCGGAGTGCACAAGGCCCCGGCGAACGAGATCGTGCGCGGCGCGGTCGACCTGGAGCTCCAGATCACCCGCGGCGAGCAGGACCTGCTCAACCCGATCGGCGTGAACTGCGTCCGCGCCTTCCCCGGCCGCGGCATCCGGGTCTGGGGCGCGCGGACCCTGGCCTCCGACCCGGCCTGGCGCTACCTGAACGTGCGCCGGTACTTCAACTACCTCGAGGAGTCGATCCTCGTCGGCACCCAGTGGGTCGTCTTCGAGCCCAACGACCAGTCGCTGTGGGCGCGGATCCGCCGCAACATCTCGGCGTTCCTCGTCAACGAGTGGCGCCAGGGCGCGCTGTTCGGGCAGCGCGCCGAGGACGCGTTCTACGTGAAGTGCGACGCCGAGACGAACCCGCCGGAGTCGGTCGACCTGGGCCGCGTGGTCTGCGAGATCGGCATCGCGCCGGTGAAGCCGGCCGAGTTCGTGGTGTTCCGGCTCGCCCAGTTCCAGGGCGGCGGCGGGGAGTTGGAGGAGTAGCGGCCGCGCCTCCCGCTCCCGTCCTCGCCCTCGTCCTCGTATCCGTCCTCTTCCCCTCTTTTCCCTTCGCACGAACAGGAGTGACCCCGCATGGCTCTGGACACCGGTGACGCGCTCACCACACACAATTTCGGCCTGCAGATCGACGGCGTCATGGTCGAGACCCTGCAGGAGATCAGCAGCCTCTCCATGGAGCAGGACGTCATCGAGTACCAGCAGGTCTCGGCGGACGGCAAGCCGATCATCAAGAAGCTCCCCGGCGTCAAGAAGGCCGGCGAGTGCACGGTGACGCGCGGCGCCACGCAGTCCCAGGCCTTCACCGAGTGGATCGCGGCCTCCATCGCGGGCAACATGGGCCAGGCCCGCAAGGACGCCTCGATCATCTTCCTGGACTACGAGCTCCGTGAGGTGAAGCGCTACAACCTGCGCAACGCCTGGTGCACGAAGGTGGAGTTGAGCGGGACCAAGGCCGGTGACGCCGCGGCGCTCACCGAGCAGGTCACGATCACCTTCGAAGAGCTGACCCTCGGCTGATCCGGTGCGACGCGAGGGATCGGGTGCGGGCGCACCCGGGGTGCCGGAGGTGGCGGCTCCCCGACAGGAGCCGCTGCGGACCGAGTTCGAGTTCGAGCTGCCGCGCGGTTACGTCGACGAGTCGGGCACCGTGCACCGCCGGGGCGCCATGCGGCTGGCCACGGCCCGGGACGAGCTGGTGCCGCTGCGGGACGTGCGGGTCCGCGAGAACCCGGCGTATCTGTCGGTCGTCCTGCTCGGCCGGGTGATCACCCGCCTCGGCTCGCTCCCGTCGGTGCACGACGGGACGGTGGAGAACATGTTCGCCTCCGACCTGGCGTTCCTCCAGGACTTCTACCGGCAGATCAACGCGGAGGGCCACACCAGGGCCGCCGTCGCCTGCCCGCACTGCGAGGAGTCCTTCGAGGTCGAACTGGCCGGGAGCCGCCTGGGGGAATCGTGACGTACGCGGTCGATCTCATCGAGGAGGAGACCGCGTACCTCGCCTTCCACTTCCACTGGAGCATGGACGCCGTCCTCGACCTGGAGCACGCGGACCGGCGCGGGTACGTGGCGCGGGCGGCGGCGCTGGTGGAGCGGGCGGCGGCACAGGGTTGACGACGGTACAGGGAAAGGGGGTTGGAGGAGATGGGCATGTTCGACAGGTGGCGCGGGCGGCGGAGCCGGGGTTCGCGCGAGGAGTCGGTGACGGCGGTTCCGGCGGAGCCGGCGGAGGTGCCGGAGGTGCCGGAGTCGGCGTCCGGCACGGCGTGGCAGTCCCTCCCGCCCGTCCAGCGGGTCCTCGCACCCCCGCGCCCCGTCGCCGAACAGGGCTTCGCCACCTCGCTGGCGACCCACTGGAACCCCTCCTTCCAGTCCGACCTGGGCCACGGCGCCCTTCCGGACGCCCCGGCGGGCGTGCTGCTCGACGCGGTGCGCGCGGTGCCCGCGAAGACGACGGAACTGCCGGGGGTGAGGCTGCCGGCCGCGGTACGGGCCGGGGAGGCGCAGGCGACGGGCGAACCCACGCCCACGCCCATGCCCGTACGGACCGAGGCGGGGCAGAGGCCTCCGGCCCCGGCCGTGCAGCGGGCGGGGACCGAGGCGACGAGGTCGCCCGGGGTCGCGGCGCGCGCCGGGGCGCGGCCTGGAGGGACCAGGCCTGAGGCCTCCTCGGCGCCGGTACGGGAGGCCGCGCCTGGGGCTCCACAGGCCGGAACGCCGTCAGCGCACACGGCTGCCGCCTCGGGCACCAAGGCGAAGGCCGCCGTACAGCGCACGGTCGCCGAACCGCCGGCCCGGCGTACGCCCCTCGGCCTTCCCGTACGGGACGGGTCCGACGACCCGCAGATCCGGCAGCCCTCACCGGCTCCGGCGCGAGCCGAGGGCACCGCCGCTGCTCCCACGCCCGTACGGTCGGAACCCGGCGCCACCGGTGCGCGGCCGGTACGGCCCGAGGCCGCGCAGCCGGCCACCCCGACCGCCGAGGCGGCGGACACATCCGCCCTCGGTCCGACCCGGCCCCAGCCCACCCCGGGCAACCGCCCAGCCCCCGCCCAGCGCGCGGCGGCGAGCACCCGGGACTCGCACACGAACTCATCCGGCCCCGCACGGGCCGAGTCTGCGGCGCCGAAGACCGGAACCACGACCGCAACACCGACGGCCGCCACCCAGCGTGCAGCCGCGGGCCCCCAGGACCCGCGTTCATCGACCGCCCTGCCCGACCGGCCTGAAGCCGCGGTCCCGGAGGGCCCGCGTACCACCGCTCCTCAGCCGCTTCGGGCCAACACCCCGGCCTCGCTGGCTGCGCAGCAGCCGCCGGCACCCGCCGCAGGCGGCCGAACCGGCGCCACCTCGGCCCCGGCGCGGCCGGAGTCCCCGCAGCGGGCCTCCGTGCAGCGAGCAGCGGCGACCGCGCAGCCCGCGAGGGCGGAGGAGAACACTGCTGCCCCCGCGCCGGTCCGGGTCGCCCCCTTGGCGAACCCCCGTCACGGCACCACGCCGGAGGCCACCGTTCAGCGCGCGCCGGAGGGCCCGCGCACCGCGACCACCCGGCCCGCACCGCCCGAGGCCCAGGCCCCGAAGGCCGGCATGGCTGCACCCATGCCCGAAGGTCGGCCGGCCCCGCGCACCCCTGTCGGCGCACCTGTACGGCCCCAGCCCGCCGCCGACAACCACCGCGCCACCGGCCCACTGCCCGCACCAGCGCCCGCCGTCCAGCGCACGACCGTGGCCTCTCAGGACGCACGATCCGTGCGGCCCGAGGCCGCCCAGGCTCCCAAGACCGACATCCCCTCGGCCCTGCCCGCCATCCAGCGAGCGGCCGATGGCTCGCGCGCCGCGCGGCCCGGGGCCGAGGCTCCGCAGACCAACGCCCTCGCGCCCGCCGTCCACCGCGCAGCCGACGGCTCGCGCGCCAGCCAGACGCCGCAGGGCACGGCTCCTCGCACGGCCGATGGGTCCTCGCACGCTCCCACCATCCAGCCAGCGGCCCAGGCCGCCTCGCAGCCCGCCGTCCAGCGAGCGGCCGAAGGCGCGCACGCCCTCCGGACCACGCCCCCCGTCGTACGCCCGTCCACCACCCCCCGCTCGCCCCTCGTCCACTCCCCCTCCGCCCAGCCCTCGCGCCGGCTCGCCCCGGTCGGCGGCACCCCCGCCCCCGTCCCGGCGCCCGTTCAGCGCGCCGCCGCGCCGACCGGCGCGTCCGACGACGGGCGGTCCCACAACTCCCCGGACCCGGTTTCCCCCGCCGGGTCCGGGGTTCCCGACAGGGCGGACGAGTCGCCCGGGCGACGGGGGCCGGCCGTGCGGCGTTCGCGGAGGGCGCCGGGGGCGGACTGGAACACCAAGACGCCGGCGCGGCGGTCACCCATCGGGGCGCCGATCACTCCAGCACCCGAACCCCCGCCCGCGCCCACGCCCGCACCCGTCCAAAAGGCCCCGGCCCCGACCCCGGCCCCCGCGCCCGAGCCCGTGGCGCCCGAGCCTCTTCCCCTCGTCACGCTCACCGACGTGCCCCGGGCCACCGCGCCGGGCGTCGTCCAGCGGAGCGCCGTACGGCCGTTGGCGACGGCCCGGCCGCTGGCGCCGAGCGTGCCGGAGGTCGCGGCACCCCCGGCGGCACCCCGGGCGACCACCCCGGCAACGCCCCCGCGCATGCCCGTCGCGCCCAGGGCCGTACCCGCTGCCGCCCCCACCCGCGCGCCCCTCCAACGGAGCGCCACCCCCAGCCTCGTACCCGCACCCGCACCCGCACCTGCGCCCATCGCCCCGCTCCCCGCCGCCCCCGTCCAGCGCACAACGGCGACGAAGAAGTCGCCACCGACAACACCGGCACCAGCCCCCACCTCCGCCCAGCCCGAATCCCCCGCCCACCTCGACGAGTTGGCGCGCCGGCTCGTCACGCCGCTGTCGCGGCTGCTCCGCGCCGAACTGCGGGCGGACCGCGAGCGGGTCGGCCGCCTGCGCGACCACACCCGGTGACCAGAGACGCGTAACCCGCAACCCGTGCCCCACCCCCGTACCCGACGACCGAGAGACCGCCACCATGCCCCTGCCCCAGGACCCCGCTTCCACCGTCTTCTTCAAGCTGACGATCGACGGCCAGGACCTCGGTCTGTTCAACGGCTGCGACGGGCTGTCCTCCGAGGTGGAGGTGGAGCAGCGGCACGAGGGCGGGAACAACGGATTCGTGTGGCAGTTGCCGACCCGGGTGACGTTCTCGACGATCCGGCTGACCCGGCCTCTCACCTCGGACACCGCCCGCGTCGCCGCGTGGATCTCGTCGCTCGCGACGGGCATCACCCGGCCGACCGCGCAGATCGCGGCGTTGCGCGCCGACAAGTCGGTGGTCGCGCAGTGGGGGCTGGTGGAGGTGCTGCCGGTGCGGTGGACGGGGCCGACGCTCGATCCGGCGAGTCCGGGGGTGGCGACGGAGACGCTGGAGATCGCGCATCACGGGTTCACGGACGCGGGGGGTCTGTAGCGATGGCCGCGGTGACGGGCGGGAAGGCGGCGCGCGGGCTCTCGCGGGCCTCGCTGGCGATCCATCAGCCGCCGACGGATCTGGGCGGCGCGATGGGCGGGAAGCTGGGCGAGGTCACGTTCCAGTTCAATCCGGACCAGTTGAGGCTGAGCCGCTCGGCGCACTGGCTCACCGAGCCGAACGTGGCCTACGACCGGGGCGCGCCGCCGAAGTTCACCGGGGCCGAGCCGGCGTCGATGGACGTCGAGGTGTTCCTGGACGCGTCGGGGACGCCGTCGTCGACGGTCGTGCAGACACAGGTGGAACTGCTGCTCTCGTGCTGCGAGGTGACGCAGCAGAGCATCGAGGCGAAGGCGCCGTCGCCGCCCTGGGTGGAGTTCTCGTGGGGGTCGTTCTCGACGGTGCGGCTGGTCGCGTACGTGACGTCGGTGTCGGCGACGTACACCTTGTTCAGCCCGAGCGGGGTGCCGCTGCGGGCGACGTGCGCGCTGTCGCTGACCGAGATCGCTTCGGCGACGAAGCGTCAGAACCCCACCTCGGGCGCGCTGTCGGCGCGGCGGGTGCACCGGGCGGTGGCCGGGGACTCGTTGGCGTCGCTGGCCTGGCGGGAGTACGGGGACGCGACGCGCTGGCGGGTGATCGCCGAGGCGAACGGGATCGACGACCCGATGCAGCTGCGCCCCGGCACGGAACTGCTGCTGCCGTCCGCCACCGACGCACAGTGACGCACACCCACGCCCACACCCACACCCACACCCACACCCACCCACACGCGACGCCACGCACCGACCCGCCGGAAACCGAGGGCATCTCATGAGCGAGAAGACATTCACCACCGTCCTCCATGTGCAGCTCGACGGCACGCCGCTGCCGGAGCCGCTGGCGGCGCGGCTGACCGAGGGCTGGGTAGATGCGAGCGTGAACGTGCCGTCGGCGTTCCAGCTGACGTTCGCGGACAAGGACGGCGCGCTGACCGAGAAGTTCCCCTTCCTGAAGGTGGGGGCGATGGCGGTCCTTTCGCCGTTCACGGACGGCAAGCGCGGTGAGCCGATGCTGACGGGCGAGGTCACGGCGGTCGAGGTGGACGCGACGCCGGGGCACGGGCGCTATCTGATCCTGCGCGGGTACGACCCGGGGCACCGGCTGCTGCGCAACCGGCGGGTCGAGGGCTATCCGAACATGACGGCCTCGGACATCGCGCGCAAGCTCGCGGCGCTGAGCGGCGTCCCGGTCGGCCGGATCGAGGCGACGCCGACCGTGTACGAGCTGGCGACCCAGCCCAACATCACCGACTGGGACTTCCTGTCGCGCCTCGCCCGGGAGAACGACGTACGGCTCTCGCTCGATCCGGCGGGCCGGCTGGTGTTTGCCGCCCTGCCGCCGGCGTCGGGCGCCCCGTCCGACACCACGCCGGCCGCGCAGAGCCCGTACGTCCTGGACTTCGGGTCGAACACGCTGCACAGCCGGGTGTCGGTGACGGCCGCGGGGCAGGTCCGCCAGGTGGACGTGCGGGGCTGGGATCCGCGCACGAAGCAGGCGCTGTCGGCGCGGACACCCACCGTCGCGAGCCGGGAGATCGTCTCGGACATCACTCCGGCGCAGCTGTCCGCTCCGTTCGGACCGGCCGAACTCACCGCCACCGGAACTCCGTTCACGACGCAGTCGGAGGTGGCGCAGGCGGCCGCGGCGCTCGCCGACGACGTGACGGGCTCGTTCGCGGAGGTGGAGGTGGCCGTGACCGGCAACCCCGCTCTCAAGCCGGGGCAGCCGGTGGCGGTGAAGGGCGCGGGGTTCCCGTTCGAGGGGCGGTACACGGCGACCGGGGTGCGTCATGTCTTCGCGTCGGGGCGGCAGTTCACGACGTGGCTGACGGTGTCGGGGCGGCAGTTCCGTTCGCTGTACGGGACGGCCTCGGGCGGCGCGGAGCCGGCACCGCCGATGCCGGGGGTGGCGGTGGCCCTGGTCACCAACACCAAGGACCCGCTGCATCTGGGCCGGGTGCGGCTGCGCTTCCCGTGGCTCTCGGACACCTACGAGAGCGGCTGGTGCCGGGTCGCCCAGCTCGGCGGCCGGGCGGGCGGCGGGCTGATGCTGCCCGAGGTCGACGACGAGGTCCTGTGCGCCTTCGACCGAGGGTCGCTGGAGCACCCGTACGTCCTGGCGGGCCTGTACAACGGGGTGGACCGGCACACCCCGGCGACCGACGGGGCGGCGGCCGTGGATCCGACGAGCGGGCGGGTGCAGTGGCGGGCGCTGACCTCGCGCACCGGGCACACCGTCGAGCTGCGCGAGGACGCCGGCCGGACCCGGGCGTCGCACGGCGTTCGGCTGCGCACCGGGCAGGGGAAGCTGAGCATCGAGCTGAACGAGGCCCGGACCACCCTGACCATCGACAGCGACGGCACGGTCACCATCACCGGCGCCCGGGGCATCACGGTCGCCTCGGGCAGGGATCTGACGCTGTCGGCGCAAGGGCGGATCTCCCTGGACGCCAAGCTCGGCGTGGACATCAAGGCCGGGCCGAAGTTCAAGGTGACGGCGCTGACCCAGGCAGTGATCAACGCGCCCGCCCTCGTCACCTCGACCGTGCCGCTGCCGAATCCGGTCGCGGCGAACCTGCCGTTCTGAGTTCCGAGTTCTGAGTTCCGAGTTCCGAGGAGGGAGGACCGTCATGAGTGAGCGCTTCATCGGCGCCGGCTGGGCGTTCCCGCTGCGCACCGGTCCGGGCGGGGCCATCGCCCTCGTACGACGCGACCGCGAGATCGAGGAGTCGATGCGGCTCGTCCTGGCGACGGCGCCCGGCGAACGGCCGATGCGTCCAGAATTCGGCTGCGCGGTCCACGAGTTGGTGTTCTCCCCGGTCAACGACGCGACGATGGGCCGGATCCGGTACGAGGTGCTGTCGTCGCTCGACCGCTGGGAGCCGCGGATCGAGGTCGAGGAGGTCACGGTGGCGCCCGCGCCCGGCGAGCCGACGACCCTCCACATCGACGTGCGGTACCGGGTGCGCGGCGCCAACAACCCGCGCAGTCTCGTCTTCCCCTTCTACGTCATCCCCTCCGAGGACTGAAAGATCCGCCATGGCCCTGCCCTCACCCCATCTCGACGACCGGCGGTTCCAGCAGTTCGTCGACGACGCCAAGCGCTATGTCCAGCAGGCGTGTCCCGAGTGGACGGACCACAACGTCTCCGACCCGGGCGTCACCCTCATCGAGGCCGTCGCGCACATGGCGGACCAGCTCGTGTACCGGCTCAACCGGGTGCCGGAGAAGAACCATCTGGCCTTCCTCGACCTGCTCGGCGTGACGTTGTTCCCGCCCGCCGCGGCCCGCGCGGACATCACCTTCCGGCTGTCCGCGCCGCAGCCCGAGCCGGTGGTGCTGCCGGCCGGCACGGAGGTGGCGACCGGACGCACGGAGACGGAGGAGGCGGTCGTGTTCGCGACGACCGCCGAACTGACCGTGGTGCCCTGCGCGTTGGACCGGATGCTGCGCCACGAGGCGGGCGGGACGCCCGAGGACCGGTCGCAGGACGTCCTCGGCGGTGAGGACGTACCGGCCTTCACGGCGCTGCCGAGGGTCGGCGACGCGCTGCTGTTCGGCCTGTCGGCGGCCGTGCCGGACTGTGTGCTCGTGCTCGACCTGGACAGCCGGGTGGACGGCGTCGGCGTGGACCCGCGCCGGCCCCCGCTGGTGTGGGAGGCGTGGACGACGAGCGCGGGCTGGACGCCCTGCGAGGTCGACGAGGACACCACGGGCGGCCTCAACCGGCCGGGCGAGGTGGTCCTGCACATGCCGTCCGGGCACGCGGTGTCGCGGCTCGGCGGCCATGACGCGGGCTGGGTGCGCTGCCGGGTGGTGGAGGCGGCGGCCGGGCTGCCTTCGTACAGCGAGTCGCCGACGGTGCGCTCGGCCCGGGCGTTCACCATCGGCGGCACGGTGCGGGCGGCGCACGCGGAGACCGTGCGGGACGAGGGTCTGGGTGAGTCGGAAGGCGTGCCCGGGCAGCGGATGCGGCTCGCGCACGCGCCGGTCGTGGACCGGCCGCCGCTGCTGCTCCAGGTCGCCGAACGGGCCGACGGCGCCGAGGCCGCCGACGCCGCATCGGACTCCGCATCCGGCCATGGCTACGGCACCGGATCCGGCACCGCCACTGGCTCCGGCTCCGGCTCCGGCTCCGGCTCCGGCTCCGGCTCCGGCTCCGGCTCCGGCGAGCAGGACCCGGAGTCCGGCTGGCGGGAGTGGACGGCGGTGGCCGACTTCGCCGCCTCGCGGCCCGGCGACCGGCACTTCACCCTGGACGCCACCACCGGCGAACTCGCCTTCGGCCCGGCCGTCCGCCAACCCGACGGCACGGTACGGCAGTTCGGCGCGGTCCCGCCGAAGGGCGCCGCGATCCGCGCGGTGCGGTACGGCACCGGGGGCGGCCGGGCGGGCAACGTGGCCCGGGGCACGATCACCGTCCTGCGCAGCTCCATCCCGTACATCGCCCGGGTCGAGAACCGTGAGGCGGCGCGCGGCGGGGTCGACGGCGAGACCGTCGAGGAGGCGAAGACGCGGGCGCCGATCACGCTCCGCGCCCAGGAACGGGCCGTGACCGCCCGCGACTACGAGGAGCTGGCGCGGCGCGCGGCGCCGGAGACCGCACGGATCGCGTGCCTGGCGGTGGACGAGTCCGACGGTGGGGCGCAGATCGGGGACAACGCGGTCCGGGTCCTGGTGGTGCCGCAGGCGGTGCCCGACCGGGGCGGGCGGCTGCGCTTCGAGCAGCTGGTGCCGGGCGAGGAGCTGCTCGCGCGGGTGACCGGGTTCCTCGACGAGCGGCGCCCGCTGGGCACCCGGCTCGCGGTGGGCCCGCCGTACTACCAGGGCGTGACGGTGGTGGCGACGCTGCACGCCTTCCGCGCGGCGGAGGTGGAGCGGGTGCGGGCCGACGCGCTCGACACCCTCTACGCGTACCTGGACCCGCTGACCGGCGGGGCGCACGGCGAGGGCTGGCCTTTCGGGCGCCCGCTGCGGGCGGGCGAGGTGTTCGCCGCGCTGCAGCGGGTGCCGGGCGTGGAGCTGGTGGACGAGGTGCTGCTGCACCCGGCCGACCCGCTGACCGGGCGGCGCGGTGACGCGACGGACCGGATCGAACTGGCGCCGTCGGCGCTGCTGTTCCCGTTCGACCACCGCGTCCGGGTGGTCGAGGCCCGGTGAGCGGATCCGCTCGGGGCACGGTGCCCGGCCTTGCGACGCCGCACCCGCTGGGCGCGGCGCTGCCCGCCGTGTACGCCGAGGACGACTTCGGGCAGCGGTTCGTGGCCGGTCTCGACGTGGTCCTCGCGCCCCTCTTCCACGTCCTGGACTCGCTGGAGGCGTATTTCTCGCCCCTGCTCGCGCCGGAAGACTTCGTCGACCACCTGGCGACCTGGGTGGGCGCCGAGCTCACGGGCGCCGAACCGCTCGCGGTGCGCCGGCACGCGGTCGCCTCGGCGGTCGCCCTGCACCGGGTGCGCGGCACCCGGCAGGGGCTCGCGGCGGCGGTGCGGCTGGCCTTCGGCACCGACCCCGAGATCACCGAGAGCGGCGGCGCGAGCTGGTCGGCGCGCCCGCTCGGCCCGTTCCCCGGCACGCCCGTGGCCGGGGTGCGGGTCGTCCTCCGGGTCGCGGACCCGGCCGCGGTGGACCCGCACCGGCTGCGCGCGGTGGTGGCCGCGGCGCGCCCGGCCCACCTGCCGTTCACGGTCGCCGTGACCACGTCCCGTACCTCCGAAGGAGCCTGAACCCCATGAGCGACGCGACCTCGTCCGCCACTCCGTCCCCCTCCCCCTCCCCCTCCCCCTCCCCCTCCCCCTCGCGGGCGTGCCCGGAGTGCGGGAGTCCGGTCCGCAAGAGCGACCAGTCCTTCTGCGACGGCTGCGGCGCGTTCCTGCGCTGGGACACGCCCGCGTCGGGCTCCGCCACCCCGGGCGCCCCGGCCACCGCGGCCGCCCGGGAGACGGAGGCGGCGGAAGCGGCGGAAGCGGCGGAAGCGGCGACGCCCGGTCCCGGACCGGAACCGGAACCGCAGACGCCGGTACGTGCGGAGGCCGGCCCCGCCGGAGCGGAGGACGACACGGCGCCGCTCCCGGCGACGCCCTCGGCCGAGCCGGTGGAGCCCCGGACCGGGTCCGGGAACGCCATCGCCCGTTCCCTCCTCGTCCCGGTGCCGGAGCACGCGGACGACGAGGCGCCGCCCGTCGCCGCGCCCGTCCTTCCCGCCCGCCCCGAGGCGGCGGCGCCGGCGGTACGGGCCGCCGCCGCGCCGGCGCCCGTACGGGACGGGCTGCCGTGCCCGGCGTGCCTGAGCGTCAACGAGCGGGGGCGGCACTTCTGCCGGTCCTGTGCGACCCCGATGGCGCCGGACACCCTGGAGTCGGCGGACGGCCCGTACGCGGGCCGGCGGCCCGGGCTCGTCCGGGACCGGAGCCGCTGGATCGTGCGCGCGCTGATCGGCGCGGGTGTCGTGGCCGTGGTGGTGGGCGGTGTCATCGGCGGCCCGCCGGCCGCCCGCGCGGTGCAGGACCACTTCGCCACCCGGGTCCCGGTGGTCCCGGTCTCCTGGACGGCCTCCCACTCCGCGCCGAAGCGGGACCCGAAGCTCGCGGGCGACGGCTACTCCGACACCTGGTGGGGCACGGGGTACGGGGGCGACTCGGCCGGCCAGTTCCTGGAGGCGCGGTTCGGCGAGCCGACGGATCTGCTCAACGTCCTGATCACACCCGGCAGTTCGAAGAACACCACCCAGGCGGACGGACAGGCCGGCCCGCGCACCTTCGACCTCGCGGTCACCGACTCCTCCGGCACGACACACGTCACGCACCACCGGCTGAACGACGGCGGCACCCAGCGCCTCGATCTGCGGGTCCGCGACGCGCTGTCCGTACGCCTGGTGCTCGGCACGGCCTGGCGCGCCGACCCGCGCAAGCAGGTCGCCGTCGCCGAGGTGGAGTTCTTCGGCCGGTCGGTCAACTGACCGTCAGGCCGGGGAAGTCGGCCCGCAAGGGAGTCAGTCCGCGAAGGTGCCGTGCCGGCCCGCTCCCGAGGCGAAGCGGGCCGCACCGGCCGAGGTCTCGCCCGCCGTCAACGGGACCATTCCGTGGCGCAGTTCACCGGCCATCGCCTCGTCCTCGGGCAGCCCGTGCTGTTCGAGGACGGACATCCGGTCGTGCCGCAGGCACAGCTGCGGGAACGCGGCGATCCGCCGGGCGAGTTCCTCGGCGGCGGCGCGGGACTCCCCCGGTGGCACCAGGCGGTTGGCGAGCCCGATGGCATGCGCCTCGGCGGCGGACACGGGGCGTCCGGTGAGGATCAGGTCCATGGCCCGGCTCTCGCCGATGAGCCGGGGCAGCCGGACCGTGCCGCCGTCGATCAGCGGCACGCCCCACCGCCGGCAGAACACACCGAACTCGGCGTCCTCCTCCACCACCCGCAGATCGCACCACAGCGCGAGTTCGAGACCGCCCGCCACGGCGTGCCCGGCGACCGCCGCGATCACCGGCTTGCTCAGCCTCAGCCGTGTCGGCCCCATGGGCCCGTCCCCGTCGGGCGCCACCCGACTGCCGCGCGGCGTCCCGACCGCCTTGAGATCGGCCCCCGCGCAGAAGGTCCCGCCCTCGCCCCACAGCACGGCGACCGAGGCCTCGTCGTCGGCCTCGAACTCCCGGAAGGCGTCGACGAGAAGGGCGGCCGTCGGCCCGTCCACCGCGTTACGGGCCTGCGGACGCGACAGCACGACGGTCGTCACCGGCCCGTCCCGCTCGACCCTCACGGAGGGGGCCCGGTCCTGCTCCGGCGCGTGCGCCGTCGTGTCGGTCATACGGGGCCGGTTCCGTCGTCCTGGATGCGGCGGAACGGGCGCTCGGCCTCCAGGGTGAACGCGAGGTCGAGCAGGGTGCGTTCGGCGCCGGGGCGGGCCGAGAACATCACGCCGATCGGGAGTCCGCCGTCGGTCGCGGCGGCCGCCGGGAGGGAGAGCGAGGGGGTGCCGACCACGTTGTCGATCGGGGTGTACGCGACATAGGCGAGGATGCGCTCGACCAGGGTCGGGTACGGGACCGTCGGGCTGAGGTGGCCGATCGGCGGCGTGGTGTGGGCGAGCACCGGGGACATCAGCAGGTCGTGGCCGCGGAAGGCCGCCGCGTACGCCTGCTTCGTACGGCGCAGGCGGCGCAGCACACCGGGGGTACCACGCCAGTTCTCCAGGTACGTCGAGCGCAGGCCGCGGCTCAGCGGGTCCATGCGGCGGCGGTCGAAGGCGGTGCCGTAGGTGCGGCCGGTGGCGCCGATGAGGAAGGAGAGCAGGCCCCAGTAGGTGAGGAAGTCCTGGGTGAAGTGCGGGTCGAAGACGGGTTGCACCGGCTCCACGCGGTGGCCGAGCTTTTCGAGGGTCTTCGCGGTGTCGGTGACGGCGGCGCGGGTGGCGGCGTCGGGCCGGACGCCGTTGGGCGAGTCGAGCAGCAGGCCGATCCGCAGCCGCTTCCCGGAAGGGCCTTCGACCAGGCCGACGGGCGGCAGCTTCGGGTTGCTCCAGTGGCGTTCGGCGGCGGCCAGGAACGCGGCGGTGTCGCGCACGGAGCGGCTGACGACGCCGTCCGCGACGAGGTCGAGCGGCAGCCGGCTGCTCTGGGCGTTGGCGACGACGCGGCCGCGGCTGGGCTTGAGGCCGACGAGTCCGCAGCAGGCGGACGGGATGCGGATCGAGCCGCCGCCGTCGTTGGCGTGCGCGATCGGCACGGCGCCCGCCGCGACCAGGGCGGCGCTGCCGCCGGAGGAACCGCCCGCCGAGTGGCCGGTGTTCCACGGGTTGCGGACGGGTTCGGCGCCGTCGTACTCGGTCGTCGGGCTGAAGCCGAACTCGGGCAGCCGGGTCTTGCCGAGGACGGTGACGCCGGTGCTGAGGAACTGGCGCACGAACGGCGCGTCCTGGCGGGCGGGGCGCGGGGTGAAGGCCGCGCTGCCGTGGCCGGTGGGCAGGCCCTGCCGGTCGGCGTTGTCCTTGACGAAGCTGGGCACGCCCGCGAAGGCCCCGCTCCCGGACGCGCCGCCGGGACCGCCGTCGGACACGGCCGGCGTGTCGGCGTACACCTGGACCGCGTGCAGCCGTGCCTCGACCTCCCGCACCCGCGCCGCCGCGTCCCGGGCGACCTCGGCCGCCCCGAGTTCGCCGCTCCGGATGGCGGCGGCGAGCCCCACCGCGTCGTGCTCGCCCAGGGCGTCGTCCCGGAAGGCGTGCACCCTGGTCCGTACCTCGGAAGTCGTCACCGCTGCCTCAGCCCCGCCCGTCTGAATGCCTGTAGCCACATCTGGTTGGTCGGCCCCATCATGG
This sequence comes from Streptomyces sp. NPDC048623, assembly GCF_040650755.1. Taxonomy (NCBI): domain Bacteria; kingdom Bacillati; phylum Actinomycetota; class Actinomycetes; order Kitasatosporales; family Streptomycetaceae; genus Streptomyces; species Streptomyces sp. NPDC048623. Next base: position 364,878 of record NZ_JBEZHV010000004.1, on the reverse strand, counting down.
CGTACCAGCAGGTAACACGCGAGGGGATCATGCGCTTGTTTCGCGCCCTTCGCCAGACTGGGCGCATGGCAACTGTCGACGGAGTCCCCGCGTCCACCGCCCAGCTGACGGCGCTCGCCCTGACCGGCTACGGACATTTCACCACGCTGCGGGTCGAGGAGGGCGGCGGCGTGCGCGGGCTCGCGCTGCATCTGGAGCGCCTGGTACGGGACTGCGACACCGTGTTCGGGGCGGCGCTGGATCCGGAGCGCGTACGGGCGTACGTACGGCAGGCGGTGGAGGGGCGGGACGGGCCCCTGAACGTACGGGTGACCGTCTTCGACCCGGCGCTGGACATCGCGCGCCCGGCGGAGCCGGCCGGCGACCCGCATGTGCTGGTGACCGTACGGCCGGCCGGTGGCCTGTTTCCGCCGCCGCTGCGGGTGACGGCCCGGCCGTACCGGCGCGATGTGCCCGCCGTGAAGCACGTGGGGCTCTTCGGGCAGCTCGCGCTGCGGCGCGAGGCCCGGCGGTCCGGGTTCGACGACGTGCTGTTCATCGAGCCGGGGCCCGGCGGGGAGGAGCTGGTCACGGAGGGGTGCACCTGGAACGTGGGGTTCGTGGACGCCGACGGGCGGGTGGTGTGGCCGGCGGCGGACGTGCTGCCCGGGGTGACGATGCGGCTGCTCCGGGAAGCCCACCCGGGCCCGCCGGCCCGGCCCGTGCGTACCGTCGAGCTCCCCGCCCTGCGGGCCGCCTTCGCCACCAACGCGGCGATCGGCGTGCGCGCCGTCCACGCCGTGGACGGGCACCGCTTCCCCGCCGACGACCCGGTGCTCGCGCGGCTCCGGGCGGCCTACGCGGCTCTCCCGGCGGAACGCCTGGCAGACTGAGCGGCCACCTCAGCGAAGGAGCCCGTATGTCGATGGTCGGCGGACTGCGCAGGATGGCCCGCCTCGCGCGCCGGATACGCCGTGTGGATCTCAGCCACCCGGCCCGTTCGCCGCTCGGCAGCACCGTGGTCAACTGTGTCGTCTACCGGGACGGGAAGCGCCTCGCGGACTCGGGCGGGGTCGCCGAGACCGTACGGCATCTGCGCAGGCACGCCGGGCGGGGCGGCTTCGTGTGGCTGGGGCTGCACGAGCCGAGCGAGGCGGAGTTCGCGGGCGTGGCCGAGCTGTTCGGGCTGCATCCCCTGGCCGTCGAGGACGCCGTGCACGCGCATCAGCGGCCGAAGCTGGAGCAGTACGGGGACGTGCTCTTCGCGGTGTTCAAGACGGTGACGTACGTCGAGCACGAGGCGCTGACCGCCACCAGCGAGGTCGTGGACACGGGCGAGCTCATGGTGTTCACCGGCCCGGACTTCGTCGTCACGGTACGGCACGGCCGGCACGGGTCGCTCGGGCCGCTGCGCGAGGACCTGGAGGCGCACCCCGAACAGCTGGCGTACGGCCCGTCGGCGGTGCTCTACGCCCTCGCGGACCATGTCGTGGACGAGTACCTCGCGGTCGTGGACGCCGTCCAGAACGACATCGAGCTGGTGGAGACCGAGGTGTTCGCGCCCCGGACGGCGCCGGCGGCGGACCCGGGGCGGATCTACCAGCTCAAGCGGGAGCTGCTGGAACTGAAGCGGGCCACGGTGCCGCTCGCCCGTCCGCTCGACGCGCTGATCACCCGGCCGCCGGCCGTCGTCGACCCGGCGATACGCCCGTACTTCCGCGATGTCGGTGACCATCTCGCGCGCGCCACCGAGCAGATCAACGCCTTCGACGGACTCATCGACTCGATCCTGCAGGCGCATCTGGCGCAGGTGACGGTCGCGCAGAACGAGGACATGCGCAAGATCACCGCGTGGGCGGCGATCGTCGCCGTGCCGACGATGGTGTGCGGGATCTACGGCATGAACTTCGAGCACATGCCCGAACTCCGCTGGGCCTACGGCTACCCCCTCGTCCTCTCGGTCATGGCGACGGCGTGTTTCCTGCTGCACCGGGGATTCAAGCGCAACGGCTGGCTCTGACCGCAGGCGTCTCGGGTGCCTCAGGCCGGGGCGGCGAGGTCCGGGTGCTCCTTGAGGAGCCGGGGCGGGGCCGCCTGCCGCCAGGAGTCGACGACGATCGCCCGGAGCTCGTCCGCGTCGTCGACGGCGGCGAGCCGCACCCGTACCCAGGCGAAGGACGCCTCGTGGTCAGCCACCCAGAACTTCTCCGGCTCCGCGAGGGCCAGCTCGTCGCGCTCCTCCTTGGGGCAGCGCACGGCCATCGAGGTCTCCCGCTCGGGCAGGGTCAGGAACATCTTCCCGGCGACCCGGAAGGTGGGCATCGACCAGGCCTCCTTCTCCGTGGTCTCCGGGAGGGCGAGCGCGAGCGCGCGGACGTCGTCGGAAGTGCTCATACCGGCGACCCTACGACGCGGCACCGACAGTGGCCGGATCAGCGGGCCGCCGGCGGGGACGGGGACGCGGGCGGGGACGGGGACGGGGGTCGGGTCCTCGTCCGCCGCTGGTGCCACAGGCACGAGAGGACCACGACCAGCGGCCACAGCGACTGCAGGCAGGTGACCAGGCGTTCGGCGACTCCCGCGGGCCCGTCGCGGTCGGTCGCGACGAGGTACCACAGCGCACCGGCCCCCATCGACGCCGTGGCCAGGAGGGCGGGCAGCGGCCGCAGCGCCCACGGGGCCGGCGTCCCGCCCCGTACCGAGGCGAGCAGCGGCCACAGGGCGAGGAACGCGAAACCGGTGGCGGCGACGGAGCCGTGCTTCAGCGAGCCGCCGCTGCTGGGCGCCGGCACCAGGGCCACGACCAGGGCGGCCACTCCGCCGGCGGCCAGGGCGACCCGCCCGGCGGGCGCCGCGGCGCGCAGCGCCCAGGCCGTGCCGAGGTGGCAGACGCCGACGGCGAACAGGGCACCGGTCATGATCCAGAACCCCGCGGCGCCGTAGGCCGCGAGGACGCTGATGGTCTGCCGCACGGCGTCGTAGGACGGGCCTTCGAGGGCGGCGGCGGTCGTCCAGCCGGTGACCAGGACCACGGGGGCGGAGCCCGACGGCACCAGGGCCCATCTCGGAACGCGTCGCATCGGATCAACGGTAGGCGGCCCCGGCCCGCCCGGCCTGTCGAGCACGCCGCACGGCGCGGCGCGATCCGCCCACCGGGCGGCAACGGACCGCCGCCGGCACTACTGGGCGCCGAAGACCTGGGTCCAGTAGGGGCCGCCGGCGTCGTGGATGCCGATGCCGATCTCCTTGAAGGAGCAGTTGAGGATGTTGGCGCGGTGGCCGGGGCTGTTCATCCAGGCGTCCATGACCTCGGCGGGGGTGCGCTGGCCCTTGGCGATGTTCTCGCCGTAGGTCGACCAGCGGTAGCCGGCGGCGGTGACGCGGTCGCCGGGGTCGGCGCCGTCGGGGTTGGTGTGGTCGAAGAAGTTCCGGGCGGCCATGTCGTCGGAGTGGCCCTGCGCGGCGCGGGTGAGCAGGGTGTTGGCGGTGACGGGGCCGCAGCCGGCCTTGGCCCGTTCGGCGTTGGTCAGGTCGATGACCTGCTGGGCCTCGCTCGCGTTCGGGTCGCTCGTGCCGCCGCCGCTGCCACCGCTGCCCGCGGTGCTTGTGGGACGGGTGGGGCGGGGCGCGGGTGCGGTGGTGCGCGGCGGGGCCGGCTTGGTGGTGGTGCGGGTGGGCGAGGGTTTGGGCGGGCGGCTGCTGGGCCGGGCGGAGGGGCTCGTCGTGGGGCTCGCGGAGGTGGTGGAAGGGTCGGCCCCGTCGGGGGTGAGGGAGGTGCCGTCGGCGGTGTCCGGGGCGGCGGCGCTGGTGACCTCGGCCGGGTCGGGATCGCCGGCGTCGGGGCCGGTGGTGAGGTAGAAGGCGCCTCCGGTGACGGCGGCCACGGCGAGGCCCGCCGCGGCGGCCGCCCGGCGCCGGCCGCGCCGCCGTTCGCGCTCGCGGCGGCGGGCGCCGCGGCCGGCGGTCTCCGCGGCGGAGTGCGCGGCGTGCGCGGCGTGCCGGGCCCGGCCGCCACGGGCACCGGCCGTGGACGCCGTCGCCGTCCCGTGCGCCGTCACGGTCGCCGTCCCGTTCGCCGCCGTGGGCGCGACGGGACCGAGACCGGCGCCGTCCCGGACGGCGCCGAGCAGCAGGGCGGCCGGGGGCACGAGGAGCAGTCCGGCGAGGAGTCCTTCGGCGGGGACCAGGCCGTGCCAGAGGCCCGCGCAGTGGGGGCACGCGCGCGCGTGCCGGGCTATGCGCTTGCGCCAGAGGGCGGAGGGGTGCCCGTCCCAGGCGGCGAGGCCGTCGCGGAGGGCGGGGCAGAGGGGCTGGGCGGACAGCGCGCGGACGACGACCCGGGCGGTCTCCAGCTGGGTCTTCATACGCTGGACGCGTACGGCGGTGTGCTCCGGTGTCAGTTCGAGGGCCGCGGCGACCTCGTGGCGGGAGAGTTCGCCGGCGCACTCCAGCCACCACAGGGAGAGCAGGGCGCTGTCCTCGGGTTCGAGCCAGCGGGTGGCCTCGGCGGTCTCGCGGCGCTGTCCGGAGAGCTGGAGCCGGGCGACGGCGAGGTCGACGAAGTCGCCGCCGGGGTGGGCGAGGTCGCGCGCGTCGTCGAGGGCGCCGGCGGCGTACCGGGCCTGCTGCCGCTGCCAGTGGGAGCGCAGGGTGTTCATGGCGATGGCGACGAGCCAGGACCGGAAGCTGTCCGGGGCGCGCAGTCCGCCGAGGCCGTCCAGCGCGCGCAGCATGGTCTCCTGTACGACGTCGTCCACGTCGTGGTGCCCGTTCATGGCGCGGCCCACGATGTTGTAGACGAGCGGCAGGTGGTCGGCGACGAGCCGGTCCTGCGCCCGGGGGTCGCCGGACTGGGCGGCCCTCACCAGCTCGGTCCCGTGCGGTGCTGCTTGCATGCCTTGCCTCATCCTGTCGTCCTGCCTGTTGCCGATGCCCGACACCTTGGGAGACCGGGGGCGCCGCACCGGATAACGGAAAACGCCGGGGAATCTTCTCGGAATTCTGTACGAGGGGGAAGCGCGGGTTCCGGCGGGTGGACGGCCGGAGCTGTGGATACTCCTGTGCGATTGTCGGTCGCTCGTGATACTCACTAGTCCATCGGGTGGGGCGTGTTCTGACCTGCCCGTTCGACAGTGCGAGGGGTGGGGACATGGCTTTGCTTCGTGAGTGGGGGCTCACGCTCGGGAAATGGGGCGGGCGGCCGGCGGCGACGCTGGAGCGGGACTGCGGTGATCCCGAGGTGACACGCGCCCGGGAGGCCGCCGAGGCCGGGGACTGGGCGGCGCTGCGGCCGGTCCTGGAGGGGCGGCCGGAGAGCGGGGACCGGGCGGAGCTGCTGATGGCCGTCGCGGACACCGCCGGAGTGGAGCGGTGGATCGGCGCGGTGCTCGACGCCGAGCCGGACGCGGCGCTGCCGCGGCTGGTCGCCGGGCTGCGGCAGGTCTCCTGGGGCTGGGAGGCCCGCTCCGGTCTGCGGGCCGAGTACGTCTCGCGCGACCAGTTCCAGGTGTTCCACGAGCGGCTGCGTACGGCCGAGACCTGGCTGTACGAGGTGGCCGAGCGCGAACCGGCGTGGACCTCGCCCTGGTACGGGCTCCTCATGACCGGGCGCGGCCTGCCGGTCGGCCAGGTCACCGCGCGGCGCCGGTTCGAGGCGGCCGTGCGCCGGGACCCGTACCACCTGGGCGTGCACCAGCAGCAGTTGCAGCAGGTCTGCGAGAAGTGGAGCGGTTCGCACGAGGAGATGCACGCCTTCGCGCGGGAGTCCGCCTTCGGCGCGCCCGCGGGCACGGCGCTCGGGCAGCTCGTCGCCGTCGCGCACCTGGAGCACTGGCTCGCGCTCGACTCCGGCGCGGACGCCGCCTACATCCGCCGCCCCGAGGTGGTGGCGGAGCTGCGGCGGGCCGCCGAGCACTCGTACCGGCACGCGGACTTCGCCCCGCGCACCGGGCGGCTCCAGATACTCAACAGCTTCGCGATGGCGTTCGCGCTCGCCGGCGAGCGGGAGGCCGCGCGCGAGTGCTTCGAGGCCACCGGGGGCCGGGTGACCGAGTTCCCGTGGCAGTACCTCGACAACGACCCGGTGGCCGCCTACCGCAAGCAGCGTTCGGCCGCGGGCCGCTGAGCCCGGGGCCCCGGCCCTTCCGGGCGCCGGCCTCTCCGGGGCGCCCGTACCTTCCTCCGTACCGTCGTACCGTCAGAAAGACGTCATCCAGGTGTCCCACTCGCATCGGACCGAGACCGCCCACACCTTCCAGGTCGACCTGCGCGGCCTGGTCGACCTGCTCTCCCACCACCTCTACTCCAGCCCCCGCGTCTATCTGCGCGAGCTGCTGCAGAACGCCGTCGACGCGATCACCGCACGGCAGGCGCTGACGCCCGGCGCGCCCGGCAGCATCACCGTGCGCACCGGTGACACCCTCACCGTCACGGACACCGGCGTCGGGCTGACCGAGGCCGATGTGCACCGCTTCCTCGCCACCATCGGGCGCAGCTCCAAGCGCACCGCCGACGGCGGGCTCGACGGCGCCGGACTCGACGCGGCGCGCGGGGAGTTCATCGGCCAGTTCGGCATCGGACTGCTCGCCTGCTTCGTGGTGGCCGACGAGATCACGGTGCTCAGCAGGTCGGCGGCCGACCCGGCGGCCCCCGCCGTCGAATGGCGCGGGCACTCCGACGGCCGGTACACGATCCGCACGCTGCCGGCCTCGGCGATGCCCGAGCCGGGCACCACCGTGCGGCTGACCCCGCGCGCCGACAACGCCGAGTGGACGAGCCCCGACCAGGTCGTCGCGCTCGCCCGGCACTACGGCGGGCTGCTGCGCCACGAGGTCACCGTCGTGGACCCGCGCGGCACGGCCCACCGGGTGAACGCGGCGCCGCCGTGGGAGCGGAGCCACCGCTCGCCGCTCGCCCGCAAGGAGGCGCTGACCGCGCACTGCCGGGAGCTGTTCGACTTCACGCCGCTCGACACCATCGAGCTCGACCTGCCGGCGGCCGGGCTGCGCGGCGTGGCCTATGTGCTGCCGACCGCGGTCAGCCCGGCCCAGCGGGCCGGCCACCGGGTGCACCTCAAGGGCATGCTGCTCACCGACCAGGCGCCCGAACTGCTCCCGGACTGGGCGTTCTTCGTGCGCTGTGTGGTCGACACCACCAGCCTGCGGCCGACCGCGTCGCGCGAGTCGCTGTACGAGGACGGCACCCTGTCCGCGGTGCGGGACGCGCTCGGCGAGCGGATCCGGGACTGGCTCACCGGGCTCGCCGCCAGCGACCCGGCCCTCCTGCACCGCTTCATCGACACCCATCACCTCGCGGTGAAGGCGCTCGCCCGCTACGACGACGAGCTGCTGCGGATCGTGCTGCCGTGGCTGCCGTTCGAGACCACCGACGGCAACGTCACCCTGGAGGAGTTCGCGCGGACCCATCCGACGCTGCTCGTCACCCGCAGCGTCGAGGAGTTCCGCCAGGTCGCGCCGATCGCCTCGGCCGCCGGCCTCGGTGTCGTCAACGGCGGCTACACCTACGACCGGGACCTGGTGCTCCGGCTGCCGGAGATCCGCCCGGGCACGGCCGTCTCCGACCTCGACCCGGCCACCGTGACCGCCCATCTCGACGCCGTCGACCCGACGGCCGAGCTGCGCGCCGCGGGCTTCCTCGCCGTGGCCCGCGAGACGATCGGCGTGCACGACTGCGACGTCGTGCTGCGGGACTTCCAGCCCGTCACCGCGCCCGCGCTGCTGCTCGACAACCGCGAGGCGCGCCACGAGCGCACCCGGGCGGGCCTCGCCGCCGACAGCGACGGGCTGTGGGCCGACATCCTCGGCTCCCTGCGCAACGAGACCCCGCGCGCCCAGCTGGTCCTGAACCACCTCAACCCGCTGGTCCGGCAGGCCGTCACCATCACCGAGCGCGGACTCGCCGTCACCACGGCCGAGGCGCTGTACGGGCAGGCGCTGCTGCTGAGCCGCCGCCCGCTCAGGGCGAGCGAGAGCGCCCTGCTCAACCGCGCCTTCATGGGGCTGCTCAGCCACGCCATGCACCACCCCGGCGCGGACACCCCCGGCACGGACACCCCCGGCACCGAGCCCCGGAAGGAACTGTAGAGATGCTGGACACCCCCGAGGCCGTGTTCGAGGCGATGCGGGAGAACCACGAACGCCCGCACGGTCTGCAGCGCACCGTCACCGCCGAGGAGCTCGCCGAGGCGGCCGAGCAGTTCGACAAGCCGGACCTCCTGGTCACCGCCCTGCTCGAACTGATGACCTCGTACGAGTTCACCGGCGAGCACCGCAAGGCGCCGGTCGTCTTCGCCCGGCTGCTCAAGCTGTGGGACACCGCTCCGGAGTCCTTCAGCGAATGGGAGGCCCACCAGGTCTTCTGGCGCTTCAAGTGGGTGACCACCTCCCTGATCCAGGTGCCCGACGTGCCGCTGGCCACCATCCGCGGCTGGATCGACCGGATGCGCGAGCGGTACGAGGCGAGCGGGCACGGCATGCAGCCGGTGGCCGCGATGCGCCACCATGTCGCCGCGCACACGGGCGTGGGCACCGCCGACGCGTACGACCTGTGGATCACCCGGCCCCGTACGGACCTGAGCGACTGCGAGGCCTGCGAGACCCGCGCCGTGGCCCGGCACCTGCTCGCCGCCGGTGAGGACTCGGCGGCGCTCGACGCCTGGGCTCCCGTGCTCGACGGGTCCCAGACCTGCTCCGAGGAGCCCCAATCGAGCCAGGCGCGCGCCCTGCTGCCGCTGCTGCGCACCGGCCGCACCGACGAGGCACGCTCCCACCACCTCACCGGCTACCGCAGGGTGCGCGGCAACACCGGGATGCAGCAGGAGGTGGGCCTGCACCTGGAGTTCTGCGCCCTGTCCCGCAACGAGGGCCGGGGCCTGGAGATCCTCGCCGAGAACCGCGGCCTGTTCGAGGCGACGGGCGCGCCGCTCGCCCGGCTCGACTTCCTCACCGGAGTCGAGGTGCTGCTCGCCCGGATCGTGGCCCAGGGGCACGGGGACACCACGGTGGCCGGCCCGCCCGGCCGGAACTGGACGGCGGCCGAACTCCTCGGCCAGGTCCGCGCCGAGGCCGACCCGCTGGCCGCCGCGTTCGACGCCCGCAACGGCACCCCGGCCGTCGGCGACCGCCGGCGGACCCGGCTCGACCGGGAGCCGCTGCTCGCCGAGCCGCTGCCGCTCGGACTGCGCACGGCCGTGGTCCGCCCGGCCGCGGGCCACGGGTCCGCGGACGCCACGCCGGGGTCCGGCGACGCTGCCGCGGCGGCCGCCGTCGAGATCCCGGAGGACTTCGTCGAGCTGGTGCGCGCGGCCCGCCGCCTGTCCGGCGAGGGCCGCCCCTCCGAGCACCGGCTGTGGGAGCGGGTCGCCCGGCGCATCGCCGACGGCACCGCCCCCGATCCGCACGACCACCGGCTCGGTCCGCGGGAACTCCTGGAGGCCGAGCTCGCCGACCACCGGGCGGACGGGCACGGCAACGCGGAGCGCAGGACCGAGTTCGCCGCCGAACAGGACCGGGCGGCCGGACTGTTCGCCCGTGCGGGCATGCCGTGGCAGGCGCTCGCCGCACGGGCCAACGCCCTGGCGTGGGGTGCCGAGTGGAAGGACGGCGAGAAGACCGCCCGGGAGGAGACCGCGGCCGGGATCGACGCCGTCCTCGCCGAGGCGGAACGGCTCATGTCCGAGGCCCCGTTCACCGGCGAGGCGTCCGGTGCCGGTGCCGGTGCCGGTGCCGGTGAGACCGTGGCGGCGGAACACTCCGGCAACGACGTCGGCAGGGCCCGGGCCCTCCACCATCTGATGGTCCTGAACGCCGCCGCGTACAGCGCCTATCGCGAGGTCATGGAGCAGATGCCCGAGCCGTCGGAGGCCTCCGTGGCGCGGTTCGACGCGTTCTGCGGGAGGCTGCGGACGGAGTCCGAGCGCCTGTCCGCGCCCCATCAGACGGCCAACGCGCGCCAGTACGTCGCCGATCTGGCCGGGCGGCGCGGGAACCTCGCCCTGGCCGAGACCGAGCTGCGCGCGGCCCTGGCCGATGTGACGGCGGCCGGCCGGCCCTGGCGCGGCTCGCGGCCGCGGTGTCTGCTCGCCCAGTTCCTGCTCGCCCGGCAGGAACCGGCCGAGGCCGTGGAGCTGCTGCACCAGGCGATCGGCGACGCGGTGCGCCACGACGACGCCGGCTTCCCGCTGGCCCCGTCGTACGCGCTGCTCGGTCACGCCTCCTCGCACCAGGGGGACTTCGGCGGCGCGGTCCGGTATCTCTCGGAGGCGGCCGCGCGGTACGACCAGGACGGGGACCGGGAGCAGGCCACGGACGTCCGGCTCCAGCTCGCCGACGTCCTCGCCCGTTCGGGACAGCAGGCCGACGCCGTCGCCGTCCTGGAGTCGGTGCTCTCCGACGAGGCGGCCGACGGCCTCGACGAGCGGATGCTCGCGCAGGCGCGGCTGAACCTCGCGCGCGGTCTGCGGGAGCTCGGTGAGCAGCTGCCCGCGGCCGAGGAGTTCCTGCGGCTCGCGGACACCGTCGCCGGCTGGGAGGAGGACCCCGCCGTCCACACCCTGGTGGCCGCGGAGGCGGCGGTCACGCTGGCGATGGCCGACCGCTGGGACGCGGCGGCCACGGCGTACGACCGGGCCGTCGCCGCGCACACCGAGGCGCCGAACCCGCCGATGCTCGCCCACATGATGCGCGAGTTCGCCCGTCTGACGATGCTCGCCCGGGAGGAGGAGGGCGTGGACGCGGCCCTGGAGCATCTGACCCGGGCCGACGCGCTGCTCGCGGCCGAGCCCCAGGACACGGAGGACTTCGCGCTCTGGTACGAGCAGGGTTCCGTCCACTACCGCCGGGCCCGGGTCCTCGCGGAGGCCCAGCGCTTCCCCGAGGCCCTGGTGGCGGTCGAGGCCGCGGTCGCCGCCCACGAGCGGGGCGGAGAGGAGGGCGAGGTGCCGCGCGCCGAGGCCGTACGCATCGCCGCCCTGATCGAGGGCAACGGCCTGGAGCGCCGCGACGCCGCCGTCACGCGGCTCGCGGCCGCCGCCGCCCGCTGCCGCGCCGTGGGCCTCCCAGAGGCGGCGGACATCCTGGAGTCGCTGCGGCAGGAGTTCCTGGCGCGGTAGGCGCCTGAGGTACGGGAGTGGAGCGCCGGCTACCGGCGGGTGGCCGGCGCCTCCGCGTGCACGCCCGCGTGGTACTTCGGGATGCGCAACGTGATCTTCGTTCCGGCGCCGACACCGGTCTCGATGACCAGCCCCTCGTGCGGCCCGTAGACCTGGCGGAGCCGTTCGTCGACGTTGCGGAGCCCGATGCCGGTGGTGGGGCCGCCCTCGCCGTGCAGGATGCGGCGCAGCCGCTCCGGGTCCATGCCGACGCCGTTGTCCTCGATGCTGACACGCGCGGCAGAGCCCTCGTCCACGGCCGCGATGGTGATGAGGCTGCGGTCGACGGAGTCCTCGAGCCCGTGCTTCACGGCGTTCTCCACCAGGGGCTGGAGGCAGAGGAACGGGAGGGCGACGGGCAGCACCTCCGGGGCGATCTGGAGGGTGACCTGAAGGCGGTCGCCGAAACGGGCCCGGACCAGCTCCAGGTACTGCTCGATGGAGCCCAGCTCCTCGGCCAGGGTGGTGAACTCGCCGTGCCGGCGGAACGAGTAGCGAGTGAAGTCGGCGAATTCCAGGAGGAGTTCACGGGCACGCTCGGGGTCGGTGCGGACGAACGAGGCGATGGCGGCGAGCGAGTTGTAGATGAAGTGCGGGGAGATCTGGGCGCGCAGGGCCCGGATCTCCGCCTCGATGAGGCTGCTGCGGGCCCGGTCGAGCTCCGCGAGTTCGAGCTGGACGGAGACCCAGCGGGCGACCTCCTCGGTGGCCCGGGCGACGGCGGCCGAGTCGTGCGAGCCGAAGGCCGCGAGGGCGCCCTTGGGACGCCCGCCCGCCGTGAGCGGGGCGACGACCCCGAAGCGTACGGCGCAGTCGGCCCGGTCGCAGTCCACGGAGAAGGTGCGGGAGCGCCCGGCCTGCACCGCCTTCTCGACATGCGCGGCGAGCTCTTCGCCGTGGTGCTCGCCGGTGCCCTCCCAGGCGAGCACGCCGTCGAGACCGGTGAGCGCGAGGGACTGCGTGCCGAGCAGCGGCCGGAGCCGGCGCACCGCCTTGCGGGCGGTGTCCGGCGCGAGCCCGGCGCGCAGCGGCGGCGCGGCCAGGGACGCGGTGTGCAGGGTCTGGAAGGTGGCCCGTTCGACGGTGTCCGAGTCCGGGCCCGGACCCTCGCCCCAGCCGCCGCGCCCACCGCTCCCCCGCCGCCGCGCGCCCCGTACGTACCCGGCGCCGAGCACGTACCGCGCGCGCCGCGCGTTGGCGGCACCCGCGGCGAAGCAGACCGCGCCGACCACGGAGCAGCAGAGCAGCAGCAACAGCACGGTCATCGGCGCGCCTTCCAGGATCCGGCGGTCGGGTGGTGGGGCGGACGCGGTTCGGGCAGGTGCAGCCGCGCCATGATGGCGTCGGTGCCGGCCGGGACGCTCTTCCGGGTGGCGAGGGAGACCAGGATCATGGTGAGGAAGCCGAGGGGTACGGTCCACACGGCCGGCCAGGCGAGCAGGGCGCGCGGCCAGCCGGAGTCCGGCCGGCCCGCGACGGTGGCGAGGACGGCGGTGAGCGCGGCCCCGCCTCCGGCGACCATGCCGGCGACGGCGCCCGCGGCGGTGAGCCGGCGCCACCAGATGCCGAGCAGCAGCAGCGGGCAGAAGGACGAGGCGGCGACGGCGAAGGCGAGGCCGACGGCGTTGGCGACGGACAGTCCCTGGACGACGACGTGGGCGGCGGCCGGTACGGCCACGGCGACCGCGGCGGCGAGGCGGAAGTGCCGTACGCCGCGCGGCGAGGGCAGGAAGTCCTGGGTGAGGACGCCCGCGACGGCCATGGTGAGGCCGGAGGCGGTGGACAGGAACGCGGCGCAGGCGCCGGCGGCGAGCAGCGCGCCGAGCAGATCGCCCGCGGTGCCACCCACGAGCCGGTCGGGCAGCATCAGGACGGCGGTGTCGGTACTGCCGGTGAGCAGCAGGTCGGGCGCGTACACCCGGCCGAGGGCCCCGTACACCGGCGCGAGCAGGTAGAAGACGCCGACGAGCCCGAGGACGACGACGGTGGTGCGGCGGGCGGCCCGGCCGTCGGGGTTGGTGTAGAAGCGGACCACGACATGCGGGAGTCCCATGGCGCCCATGAAGGTGGCGAAGATCAGTCCGTATGTGGCGTAGAGCGGGTGTTCCTCGCCCGCGCGGCCGCGTGGCTCGGCCCAGCCGGTGTTGGTCCCGGAGTCGGTGGCGAAGTCGGCGGAGGCGCCGGACCGCTCGGGCACGGGGCTGCCGGCGGGGAAGCCGAGGACGGTGCCGGCCTCGACGCGGTGCCGGCCGGCCGCCAGATCGACCTCCTCGGCGGCGTGGCGGCGCCCGTCGACGGTGCCGGTGACGGTGACCCGCAGCGGCGCGTCGAGGCCGAGGGTGAGGGTGTCGTCGATGCGCACCTGGCTGTGCTTGCGGAAGCCGGGCGGCTCGTCGAGGGCGGGGCCGGGCCGCCCGTCGGCGTACCAGGCGAACAGCAGGAAGAGCAGCGGCACGAGCAGCGCGGTGAGTTTCAGCCAGTACTGGAAGGCCTGGACGAAGGTGATGGAGCGCATGCCGCCCGCCGCGACGGACAGGGCGACGACCACGGCGACGATGAGCCCGCCGGACCAGTGGGGCAGTCCGGTGAGGGCACCGAGGGTGAGTCCCGCGCCCTGGAGCTGCGGCACCAGATAGAGCCAGCCGACGACCACGACGAGAATCCCGGCGGCGCGCCGGACGGCGCGCGACTCCAGGCGCGCCTCGGCGAAGTCGGGCAGCGTGTAGGCGCCGGATCGGCGCAGCGGGGCGGCCACGAAGGCGAGCAGGACCAGATAGCCGGCGGTGTAGCCGACCGGGAACCACAGCATGTCGACGCCCTGCGCGAGGACGAGTCCGGCGATGCCGAGGAAGGACGCGGCGGAGAGGTACTCGCCGCTGATGGCGGCGGCGTTGAGGCGGGCGGGCACGCTGCGCGAGGCCACGTAGAAGTCGGAGGTGGTGCGGGAGATGCGCAGTCCGAGGGCGCCGACCGCGACCGTGGCGACGATCACGGCGAAGACGGCGACCACACCGTAGGGCTGGTTCACGCGGCGGCCCCGGCGCCCGCCGTCGTTCTCGTACGGGGCTCCACACGTGTACGGACCCTGGTACCCGGCTCCACTCAGGCCCCTTCGACGGCCCGGGTGTACTCCCGCTCGTTGCGTTCGGCGCGCCGCACGTACCAGCCGGCGAGGGCGAGGAAGAGCGGGTACACGGCGATGCCGAGCACGCCCCAGACGAGGAGCGGGGGCACCGGCCCGAGGCCGGTGCCGGGGAGTTCGCGCAGCAGCAGGGGCAGGGTCGCGACCAGCACGGCGAGGGTGCCGCCGACGGCGAGACCGGCCCGCAGCTGGGCGCGGATCAGCCGGCGCACCTCGGTGTGGACGGCGGGCGGCAGCCGGTCGGACCGCTCGGCGGCGGGCCGGTACGCCGCGGGCACGGCCGTGGCACCCGGGCTGCGGGTGACCACTTCGCGCCGGGGAACCGGTTCCGCTGCCATACGCACGCCCTCCCGCTCCTCGGTGCGGATCACCCGGCGGATACCGCGCGGTATCCGCACCGAGGGTGGAGTGTACGCAGCGGACCGGAGCACGACCAGAGCTTCGGGGCAATCTTCCTGTACGGGACAACGATCCGTTCGGGCCCGGGAGGCCCCCCCGCCGCCTACGGCTTCGACAGGGTGACAGCCGGGGTGCCGTAGACCTTGAGCTCGTAGAGCGAGTAGCCGTACGGGGTGGCGCGCTGGGTCCCGTACACCCGGACGTAGCGGGCGGTGCCGGTCACCGGGATCTCGTCGGTGCCGCCGTCGCCGGTCGTGGTGCTGTGGAGGTCGGTCCAGGTGGTGCCGTCGAGGGAGCCCTGGACGCGGTACGCACGGGCGTGGGCGGCTTCCCAGTCGAGGCGGACGCGGGAGAGGGCGGCGGGGGCGCCGAGGTCGACGCGGAGCCACTGCGGGTCGACCCCCTCGGCGGAGGCCCAGCGGGTGCCGGACTGTCCGTCGACGGCCTTGCCGGCCTCGAGTCCGGCGGCCTCGACGGAGGAGGCGGTGGCGGGCCGGCCCTGGGAGAGCAGGGTGCCGGGGGCCGGGGTGGGAGTCGGCGTGGGGGTGGGGGTGGGGGTGGGGGTGCCGGAGCCGGAGCCGGTGAGCTGGTAGGCGCGCATGTTGCGGAGCAGCAGATAGGTGTCGCGCAGGGAGCCCGAGGTGTCGCCGAGGGAGCGGTAGATGCCCCACTTGGGGCGCACCCGGTCGGCGAGGAAGGTGTCGACGCCGGTCTTGGTGGCGTCCACGACGGTGGTGCCGCCGCTCTTGACCACCCAGCGGACGGAGCCCGCCGTACCGTCGCCGATCTTCATCTCGTACTCGATGTCGATCCACTTGTTCTGCAGCGGTTCGAGGTCGGTGCGGCCGACCAGGATGTCTCCCGCGAAGATCTTGTGCTCGATGGTCTGCCTGCCGTTGACGCGGCGCAGCGAGGTGACCGTGATCGGCGAGGATCCGTCGCCGGGCTGCTTGGTCTGCATGATGTGGGTGAAGGTCGTGGTCGCCATGAGCGAGCCGGGGATGTACATCGAGTATGTGACACGCCAGGTCTCGCCGGGCTTCCAGGAGAGATAGCCGGCGGAGGAGGTGCGGTTGCCGGTGACCTCCTGGCGCTGCCGGTCGGTGGCGGAGTCGCGGTCGACCATGTGCATGTCGAAGCGGTAGGCGTCGCCGGCGACCTTGATGTGCGGCTGTCCGCCGGGGTGCGAGTCGGCGCGGTCGTCCTCGACGGTCTCGAAGGCCCCGAGTTTGGCGGTCGCGGGGTCGGGCGACCAGCGCAGGGTCCAGGCGGGGGCCGCATCGGCGTGCGGCGGCGAGGTCATGGTGCCGAGCAGGGTGAGGACGAGGGCGCTCAGGGCCGCCGCGAGAGCGGCCGGGATCGTACGCCGCCGGGCCGAGTGAGCCGGTCGTGCCATGCGCCACCTCCGGGTGGGGGACGGGACGGGCGTGATGGGTGCACGACATAGTGCCGGGACGGCGGGAGTTAGTAAAGGTTCCTGACAGTTTTGGTGCGGGGTGGGGTGGGGTGAGGTGGACTCGGGTGCGGAAATGCGTGATGGGGTGGCGGGGCCGAAGCCCTGCCACCCCATCACGGGTGAACCCTGGTGTCCGAGGGGGGACTTGAACCCCCACGCCCGATAAAGGGCACTAGCACCTCAAGCTAGCGCGTCTGCCATTCCGCCACCCGGACAAGGTGTGCGCTCCGGGCCCTGCGGGCCGCGGCGACGAGGATCAATCTACCAGGTGTTCGAGTCGTCGTTCACCACGTTTCAGGTGGTCAGCGCCGTGCGCACGGACGCCTGGTGGAGTTGCTCGGGCGGCAGGCCCGCCGGGGGCCGGGAATGCGGGAGCCGGGCCGGCGGGCCGGCGGGCCGGCCGTGCGGCGGTGCGGCGGTGCGGCGGGCCGGTGGTGCGGGCTTGTCATACTGCTGCGATGCCGCCCTCGCAGCACACCGCCCCGCCCCGGCACCCCATGACCCCCGCTCACGGCCCCGGCCCCGGCCTCGCCCTCTCCCCCGAGCCGATAACGGCCGACCCGCCGCATCTCGCCGGGCCGACCCTGCTCACCCAGTCCTGGCTCGACCTGGCCTTTCTGCACTGGGCGGTGGACCCGGCCGAGGTGGCGCCGCTGCTGCCGCCGGGGACGGTGCCCGACACGTTCGAGGGCGCCACGCACGTCGGCCTGGTGGCGTTCCGAATGCACCGGGTCGGCTGGTTCCGGCTCCCCGGTGTCCCGTACCTCGGAAGCTTCCCGGAGACGAACGTACGGCTGTACTCGGTGGACGAGCACGGGCGCCGGGGCGTGGTCTTCCGCTCGCTCGACGCCTCGCGGCTGCTGCCGGTGGCGATCGGCCGGTGGGCGTTCCGGCTCCCGTACGTCTGGTCGAAGATGGCGGTCCGGCGGGACGGCGACACCGTGACGTACACCAGCCGCCGGCGCGGGCCGGGGCCGCGCGGCGCGCGCAGCGCCCTCGCGGTGCGGATCGGCGAGCGGGTCACCGAACCGACGGCGCTCGAACACTTCCTGACCGCCCGCTGGGGCCTGCACACCACCGCTCTCGGCCGCACACGCCACCTGCCGAACGCGCACCCGCGCTGGCCGCTGCACCGCGCCGAGCTCCTCTCGTACGACGAGGACCTCATCGCGGCGGCCGGTCTCACCCGCCCGCCGGGCGACCCGGTGAGCGTGCTCTGGTCCCCCGGAGTCCCGGTCCGCTTCGGCCCGCCGGGCCGCAACCCGCAGGCGCGCACGCCGGCCGGCCCGTACGCACCGGAGGCCGGCCGCGCCCCCGCCCCGCGCCGGCCGGGCGCGGCCTCATGACCACCTCGGCCGCCGCCGCCCGGTTCATCCGCTTCCAGGGCACGGAGCGCAGCCCACGCGGGCACTTCCCGGGTGTCTTCGCGCTGGCCAACGGGCTCGCGCGGCAAGGACTTCTGAGCGAGGCGGAGCACCGCTTCTGGCGGGCCGCCAACGACTGGTACGACGCCGCGTACCCGAACCCGTCCGAGACCGATCCGGGCGTGTACGACCCGGAGGTGAACCCCGGCGCCGTGGCCTGGTTCAAGAGCACCGCCGGCCATCTTCTCGACCGGGTGCCGGGGTACCTGGAGCTGCTCGCCGCGCACGGGGTGGGGTACGAGCGGATCGAGTCGGCGGATCCGGGACGGATCGTGTACGAGGACGAGGTGCAGGTGGTGGCGGTGCCGAGGGCTGACTGAGTGTCGGCCCGGCCGACGGCCTGAACCCTGCCGCCGCTCAAGACCTCAGGCGGCGCCGGCCGCCTCACCGGCCTCCCGCGCGATGCGCTCGAACTGGGCGCCCATCGCCTCGGCGAGCGCCTGGGCGGCGGAGAGCGGCCGGACCATGACGGTGAAGTCGTCGATCTTCCCGTCCTCGTCGAAGTGCAGGAAGTCGCAGCCCTGGATCCGCTTCCCGCCGACCGTGGCGGTGAAGACGAGGGCGTGGTCGCGGCCACCCGCGTCGGCGATCTCGCGTACGTACACGAAATCCTCGAAGACCCGCATCACCCCGCGCAGGATGGCGGCGGTGATCGCCTTGCCCGGGTACGGCTTGAAGGCGACGGGGCTGGTGAAGACGACGTCCTCGGCGAGCAGTGCCTCGATGGCGGCGGTGTCGCGGTCCTCCACGGCCTTGCGGAACGGGTGCATGGTCCGGCCTCTCCTCGTACGGCGACTCAGATTGATACTCAACAAATTGAATATGCACCTCGGAGGCTACGGCGCGCGGTCCGGGCTGTCCAGAGCACTCGTCCGTGTGCCCGTCTGCGGCGCGCCGCCCCGGCCACGTAGGCTCACGGCGCGCGACGCTTGCGACGAGGAGGACCATTGAACGCCACCGAGGAAGACCGGCTCCGGCTGGACGAGGCCGACGTCCGCAACGCGAAGACGACGCTGGTCCAGCTCCTCGCGCGGGCCGGGGTCTACTCCGGTGACGCGGAAGAGCTGATCGGACTCGTCGAGGCCGGGGCCCTCGCCCTGGCCCGGCGCGAACTGGACACCCTCGCCCAGGGCGCCCCGGAGGAGAAGGGCGAGCCCTACGCGGCCGCCTGGCTGGACGGCGCGCGCGCCGCGGCCGACGGGCTCGGCGCCCGCGCCGACCGGACCCTGCGCGAGGCGGTCGCCCGCGGGACCACGGAAGGCGACGGGGCGGACGGCGGCGACGGGGCGGAGCCGCGGCCGCCGGTGGGACGCATGGAACTGGAGCGCGCGAAGGTCGTCGTCCTGCCGCTCTATCTCTCCTTCACCGATGTCTCCGACCTCGACCCGGAGGTCTCCGAGCAGGTCCTCACCGCCGTCCTCGGCACCATGACGGCACGTCAGCGTGCCGCGTACGCGGGTAGGTTGACGCGGTTCGCGGAGGACCGGAAGGACCGCGTGGCACGGATGTACGCCGAGTACGGCCCGGGCAGCCCCATCGCCATCCACGGCCGCTACTCCCTGCTGCACTCCCCCACCAGCATCTCCGTCCTGGAACGTCTGCTGACGACGCCGGAGGAGCTGCGCGCGGAGTGGGACGCGGCCGAGTTGCCGCCGGCCTGGCTGGACGGACTGACCCGGGCCTGGGAAGCGGCGGCGACCACCACCGGCAGCGTCCCGGCATGAGCCGCAAGGGCGACCGTCCGAGCCCTGGGGCGGCACACGGCACACCACCCGAACCACCCGGCCCACCCGTCGAGTTCATCGCGCCGGGCGACCCCGGCGACCCGGCCGGCACGACGGACTCGACGGACTCGACGCGGATCGACTTCGTCGAGTGTCCGCCGCCTCCGCTCTCCGCCGCCGAGCGCTGGGCGGTCGACCGCCACTGGGCCGAGGCCACGGCCGCCAACCCGACAGCCTTCGACGGACCGCTCGTCGCCGCCCTCGGCCTCGACAGGCCCGCGCCCGGCCGCACGGTGGTGCGGTGGGCCCGGATGACGTACCGGAGCCGCGCCCTGCGGTCACTCCGCCCGCCCGGTGCCGTACCGGGTTCCGTCTATGTGACCGTACTGCTGCCGACCGAAGAGGGCCTCGTCCTCGGGCGCGGCTCGCGCACGACGGCGACGCCCGGCCGGTGGAGCCTGCCGGGCGGCGGTGCCGAACCTCCCCCGCCGGGACAGCCGTTGGACCTCGCCGTGCTGCGGCGGCACGCGGCCGTCGAGCTGGCCGAGGAAGTCGGCCTCGTCGTACGGGAGTCGGAGCTGGGGCTGTGGGCGCTGACCCGAGGGGCGCGGTTCGGCAGCCTCGGGTTCCACTTCCTGGCACCCGCCGTTCCGGCCGCGCGGGTGCGCCGGTGTCATGCCGGACTGATCGCCGCGGAGACCGCGCGCGGTCTCGTCCCCGAACTCGACGAACTCGCCTTCACCGCATCCGACTTCGAGCGGTCCGACCCCGATGAGTCTGACGCCGGGAAGTCGGCGCCCGCACCAGGCCCTTGCGCCGACTATCTGCCCCCACTGCTCGCCCGCTACCGCGGGCACTGAGCCGCCGGGGGCGAACTGCACGGCCGGACCGGGCGGTGCCGCGACCTCGGCGGGGAGGGGGGAGGTTCCTCCGCCGTAGTGACTCCTCCGGGGCGCCACCCGGTCCATGCCGTGGACGCGCTGGTTCCCCGTGCCGTGGGGGTGCGCGTCGCGGTCCTCATCCTGGCCGGGCGCCGGCAGCCGGGCCAGGGGTGCCGGGCTGCGTGAACACGCGCTGGCGCGATCCCGCCAGCGCCCGTGGGCCCGGCCGGGGCCGTGAGCTGCGCGTCTGCCATGAACCCCGCCGGAGCGGACGGAACGGAGAGGACACGGGCCCATGCGCCGGCTGGGGATCTAGAAGGACGCCTCCGTCGCGGGCATCGGCCTCACCGCCCGCCTCGGCCTCCGCCGGTCTGCGCGTAGTCGGGACGGTGCTCGGCCGGGACGGCCGCCACCTCGCCTCACCGAGACGCCTACGAGCCCGCCGACACTCGCGTCGTCAACCCGCCGACGAGCGCGGCGAGAAGAGCCGCCACGGCGCCCGCGAGGGCGCCGATGGCGAGGGCGTCGCCGGCGGCCAGGGCGCCGATCAGGCCGCCGAGCGGCGCGCCGTACGCGGCGAGCGAGGCGGCGGCGCCGGTGCGGACGCCGGGCGCGTCCGGGACGGCGAGGGAGGAGAGCGGGAGGAGGGCCAGGCCGGCGGCGAAGCCGGTGAGGAGCAGGGCGGGGAGGACGGCGGCGAAGTAACCGCTCGTCGGCGGGAGCCCGCCGAGGAGGCCGAGCCCGGCGCCCATCAGGAGCGTGCCCAGGAGGATCGAGGACCGGGGCCCGGCGCCTCCCGCGAGCCGGACGGACGCGAGGCGCACGCCCACGGCGGCGGCCGGGATCGCCGGGATCACCATCAGGCCGGCCGCGAACGGGGCGACGCCGTCGACGTGTTCGAGCCGCATGCCCGCCCCGTGGTACAGGCCGAACAGGCCGACGCCGAGCAGGACCAGGCCGCCGTACGCGCCCACCCGGGCCCGGTCCTTGAGCGTGTCGGGGCCGAGGAGCGGGGCGGCCGCCGTGCGCTGCTGCCACAGGAAGACGGCGATCAGCGCCAGGCCGACGAGGCCCACCACCACGGCGACAGGCCGCACTTCCTCGTACACGTCGTGGATGCCGTCGAGTCCGTACGCGAGCGCGCCGAGCCCGGCGCCGCCGAGCAGCACACCGGGCAGGTCGAAGGGGCCGCGCTCGGGGGCGCCCGGCTCGGCCGCACGCCCGTCGACGAGGCGCGCCACGAGGATCAGGGCGAGGACGGCCCACGGGATCCCGGCGTAGATGACCAGCCGCCAGCTGAGCGTTTCGAGGAAGAATCCGGCGACGGCCGCACCCGCGGCGCCGCCTCCGGTGACCACGACCGCGTACACGGCGAAGGCGGTACGCCGTTCCTTCGGGTCGGTCGAGCTCCGGGCCACCAGGGAGAGCGCGGCCGGGGTGAGGAGCGCGGCCGCGCAGCCGTGGAGCACGCGGGAGCCGATCAGCACGCCGGCCGTGGACCGTCCGTCGGACACGGCGTCGATCATGAAGCCTTCGAGGACGGCGGCCACGATGGAGGCGGCGAGCCCGGTGACCATGGTCGCCTTGCGCCCGAGGCGGTCGACGAGATGCCCGCCGAGCGGCAGCAGGGCGCCGAGCGCGACCGCGTACGCCTGGAACACCAGGCCCATGGACTCCCCG
The DNA here is from genome assembly GCF_040650755.1 of Streptomyces sp. NPDC048623. Taxonomy (NCBI): domain Bacteria; kingdom Bacillati; phylum Actinomycetota; class Actinomycetes; order Kitasatosporales; family Streptomycetaceae; genus Streptomyces; species Streptomyces sp. NPDC048623. The sequence goes on along the minus strand of NZ_JBEZHV010000004.1, from coordinate 343,026 downwards.
TCGATGCCGAGGTCGGCCTGGAGGTAGCGGGCGTTGCGGGTGAGGGCCGCCGCGTCGATCACCACGAGCAGCTGGACGAGGGCGGCCAGGGCGAGCGTCCACCGGCGCCGCGAGCGTCCGGGCGCGGCGCCACGGGGCGCGGTGGGGCCCACGGCCGCCCCCACGGGCACGGCGCCCGCGCCGCCGTACGCGTACGGTGCCGCGTGCGCGGGTGCCGTCGGGGTGTACGCGCCCGGCCCGGCCGCCTGCTGTGCGAGCGCGACCCGCGGGTCCGGCTGGGCCGGTACGACGGGGGTCTGCGGGGTGGGCGCGGCCGCCGGGGTCGCCGCGGGCGGCGGGGCGAAGTCGAGCAACCGGGCGGCGTGGCGGCCGAGTTGGGCGAGCACGGAGCCCGGCAGCCACTCCTCGGTGTCGTCCGTGGCCGTGCGTTCGGCGACCTGCTGCGGCGTGGGCCGCCGGGCCGGTTCCTTCTCCAGACAGGCGCGGACGAGGTCGACGAGCGAGTCCGGTACGCCGGTGAGGTCGGCCTCCTCCTCGGCCACCCGGAACAGATGGGCGTTGAGGCCGGTGTCCGTGGCGCCGAACAGCATGCGCCCGGTCGCCGCGTACACGAGTACCGCGCCGAGGCAGAACACGTCGCTGGCCGGGGTGAGTTCGAGTCCGCGGACCTGCTCGGGGGACATGAAGCCGGGTGAGCCGATGAGCATGCCGGTGCGGGTGTGCAGGCTGTCCCCGGGGAGGCTGTCCATGGCGCGGGCGATGCCGAAGTCGATGACGCGCGGGCCGTCCACGGTCACCAGGACGTTGGACGGCTTGAGGTCGCGGTGGATGAGCCCGGCCTCGTGGACGGCGCGGAGCGCGAGGGCCAGCCGGTTGGCGAGGGCGCGGACGGAGTGCTCGGGCAGCGGGCCGAAGTCCTCGGCCACGACGGAGTGCAGGTCGGGCCCGGGGATGTACTGGGTCGCCACCCAGGGCACCGCGGCCTCGTGGTCGGCGTCGAGCACCGCCGCCGTCCAGTCGCCCCCGACCCGCCGGGCGGCGGCCACCTCGCGCGCGAAGCGGCGCCGGAACTCGGCGTTCCCCGCGTACTCGGCCTGCACGACCTTCACGGCCACGGTGCGGCCGACTTCGGAGCGCCCCAGGTACACGAGGCCCATGCCGCCCGCGCCGAGGCGGGCGATGAGCCGGTACGGGCCGATATGGGTGGGGTCTTCAGCGGTCAACTGGTCCACGAGGCAGGAACATAGTGCAACTGCCCTAGTGTGGTGCCCGGATGGGGCGAGATCGAGATCCACAGCGAGTTCCACATCGAGATTCGGAAGGAGCGGCAGCGTGCAGACCCTCAGCCACGGAGACGTGAAGGCGGCGGTCGAACGCGTCGCGGACCGGGTCCGGCCGGTCACGGTCGTACCCGGCGGCGACGGCGGGGAGGCGGGTCACGAACTCTTCCTCGCGCTTGAGTTCCTCCAGCACACCGGCTCGTTCAAGGCGCGCGGCGCACGGAACTTCCTTCAGGCGCACCACGAGTCCGGCACCCTCCCCGAGGCGGGGGTGACGATCGCGTCCGGCGGCAACGCCGGGCTCGCCTGTGCGTGGGCGGCGCGGGACCTCGGCGTACGGGCGACGGTGTTCCTGCCGGAGACGGCACCGCGGGTGAAGGTGGAGCGGCTGCGCGGGTACGGGGCGGAGGTGCGGCTCGTCGGTACGGAGTACGCGGAGGCGCTGGCGGCCTGCGAGGAGTTCGCGGCCGGGAGCGGGGCGCTGGCCTCGCACGCGTACGACCATCCGCTGATCGCGGCCGGGGCGGGCACGCTGCTGGAGGAGCTCCGGGACCGGATTCCCGGCCTGGACACGGTGGTGGTGTCGGTCGGCGGGGGCGGTCTCTTCGCGGGGGTGGCGACGGCGGCGCGGGAGCACGGGATCCGGACGGTGGCGGTGGAGCCGGAGCACTGCCGGGCCCTGGACGCCGCGCTCGCGGCGGGGGCGCCGGTGGACGTGCCGGTGGACTCGGTGGCGGCGGACTCGCTCGGTGCCCGGCGGGTGTCGGCGGCGGCGCTGCACGCGGCCCGGCAGGACGGGGTCCGTACGCTCCTGGTGCCGGACGCCGAGATCGTACGGGCGCGGCGGGCGCTGTGGGACGAGCGGCGGCTCGTGGTCGAGCACGCGGCGGCGACCGCCCTGGCCGCGCTGTCGGGCGGCTACCGGCCGGAGCGCGGCGAGAAGGTGTGCGTGGTGCTGTGCGGGGCGAACACGGATCCCTCGGATCTGGTGGTCTGACCCGGGTACGGGTGGCGCGAGGGCGGTCCGGCCGTGGACGGCCCGGGACTCCTGGACGGTCCGGTCGGGCGAATGTGCGGGCGGGGGCGTTGGCGGGCGGCGCGCGGGTGGTACGTCGAGGCCATGCAGCCAGGCTCGCCTCCCGCGGTCGCCCCGTTTCTCCGTACGGCCGCCGCCTACGCGTGGCGGCTGCTGGTCGTCGGCACGCTCGTCTACGGCCTCTTCGCGGTGCTCGGGCGGTTCCACGAGATCGGGGTGGCGGTCTTCCTCGGTCTGGTGATCACCGCGCTGCTGCGGCCGGTGGCGGACCTCGTCGCCCGCGGCCTGCCGCGCTCGCTCGCGGTGGCCGTGACGGTGCTCGGCGGCATCGCCCTGGTCCTGGGCGTGCTCGCGCTGGTCGGCGAGGCGGTGGCGGGCGAGCGCACGACGCTGGTGCGGGAGTTCCGGGACGGGGCCGGGCGGATCGAGCACTGGCTGGAGCGGCCGCCGTTCCGGCTCGATCCGGGGGCGCTCTCGGATGTGCAGGCGCGGATCGGGCAGTTCCTCTCCAGCCATCGTTCGACGCTGATCAGTGAGGCGGTGAGCGGGGCGCACCAGCTGGTCGCGGTGTTGACGACGCTGGCGCTCGCGTTGTTCTCGGCGGTGCTGTTCATCTACTCGGGCGACCGTCAGTGGACCTGGTTCCGGGAGCAGTTGCCGGGATCCGCGCAGGCCCGGGTGGACGTCGGCGGTCGGGCGGCCTGGCGCACCTTCACCGGCTACACCCACGGCATCGTCCTGGTGGCGGCGACGAACGCGGTGCTTGTGGGTCTCGCCCTGTGGCTGCTCGACGTGCCGCTCGCGGTGCCGCTCGCCCTGCTGGAGTTCGCGGCCGCGTTCATCCCGCTGATCGGCTCCCCGGTGGCGCTCGCGGTCGCCGCGGTGGTCGCGCTGGCCGCGAAGGGGCCGCTGGTGGCGGGGATCGTGGTCGCGCTGATCGTGGTGATCGGCCAGATCGAGGGCCATCTGCTGCATCCGCTGGTGATGAGCTGGGCGGTGCGGCTGCATCCCCTGGTGGTGGCGATCTCGGTGGTCGCCGGCTCGATCGCGGCGGGCTTCGTGGGTGCGGTGGTGGCGGTGCCCCTGGTGTCGGTGGTGTGGTCGGTGCACTCGGCGCTGCGCGAGGAGCGGGCGGTGGAGCGGGCCCTGGCGGAGGAGGGCCCGGACGGCGGGTCGTGACGGCCGGGTCACCGGCGTGATCAGGGGCGTGATCAGCGGCGTGAGGTGAGGATGCTGGCCGCGTTCGCGGTGACGACCGCGGCGATCGCCGCCGCGTCGAGCAGGCCGAGCCGCTGACCGAGGCCGATCCACCCGACCAGGGCGGCGAGCACCGGGTTGACGCTCATGAAAAGGCCGAAGGCGGCCGGTGGGACATGGCGGAGGGTGAAGAGGTCGACCAGATAGGGGACGGCCGTGGAGAGGACGCCGGCGGCGACGGCGCAGGCGAGGGCGGTGGGCGTCGGGGGGTGGTGGACCGCGACGAGGACGCCGATGGGGAGGAAGGCCAGCGCGGACAGACCGGCCGCGGCGGCGCTGCCCTGGGCGCCGGGGATGCGACGGCCGACGGTGCGGTTGAGCAGGATGTACGCCGCCCAGCAGGCCCCGCCGAGCACGCCGACGGCCAGGCCGAGGTAGTCGGTGGAGGGCTGCGGGCGCATCAGGGTGACCACCCCGGCCGCGGCGAGGACGGCGCAGGCGGCGTCGACGCGGCGGCGGGTGGCGGCGAGGGCGATGGCGAGCGGGCCGAGGAACTCCAGGGTCACGGCGAGGCCGAGGCCGACCCGGTCGATGGCCGTGTAGAGGGAGAGGTTCATCGTGCCGAAGACGCCCGCAAGGAGGAGCACCGGCCACCACTGCCGCCAGGTGAACGCGCGCAGCCGGGGCCGGCCGACGGCGATCAGGACGAGGGCGGCGACGTACTGGCGGACGGCGACCACGCCGAGCGGCCCGATGACGGGAAAGGCGAAGGAGGCGGTCGCGGCGCCGATCTGGGTGGACAGGCCGCTGCCCAGCATGGCGGCCACACCGGCCGCCGAGGTCCGGGGCGCTTCGGACGCGGGTGAGGCGGGGGAAACGGACGACGAGGAGGAGGACGGAGAGGGGGAAGGGGAAGGGGAGGAGGAGGCGGCGAGGTCTGCGGGCATGGGGCGATCGTTCTCGCCGCGGCCGTTTGCGCAAAATGCATGATCGGCTGGTATCTATACGCTGGGCGTATGGATATCGAGCTGCGGCAGCTGCGCTGTCTGGTCGCGATCGTCGACGAGGGCACCTTCACGGACGCCGCCCTCCGGCTCGGCGTCTCCCAGGCCGCGGTCTCCCGCACCCTGGCCGCGCTGGAACAGGCCCTGGACGTACGCCTGTTGCGGCGCACCTCGCGGTCAGTGACGCCGACGGCCACCGGGACGCGGGTGGTGGCGCACGCCCGCCGGGTGCTCGCGGAGGCGGCGGAGCTGCTACGGGTGGCGGCCGCCGGGGAGGGCACGCTGCGCGTCGGCTACGCCTGGTCGGCGCTCGGCCGGCACACCCCGGCCTTCCAGCGGCAGTGGGCGGCGGCGCACCCGGGGACGGAGCTCCAGCTGGTGCGGGTGAACTCGCCCACCGCCGGGCTCGCCGAGGGCTCCTGCGACCTGGCGGTGCTGCGCAGGCCGCTCGAGGACCGGCGGTTCGACTCGGCGATCGTCGGCCTGGAGCGGCGGCTGTGCGTGATGGCCGCCGACGAGCCGCTGGCCCGGCGCCGTTCGGTACGCCTCGCCGATCTCACCGGGCACACGCTCCTGGTCGATCCGCGCACCGGGACCACGACGCCGGAGCTGTGGCCGCCGGACGCCCGGCCGGCGACGGAGGAGACCAGCGACGTGGACGACTGGCTGACGGCGATCTCCACCGGCCGCCGGATCGGCATGAGCGCCGAGGCGACGGCCAGCCAGTACCGCCGCCCGGGCGTGGTCTACCGCCCGGTGCGCGACGCCGAACCGGTCGCGGTCCGGCTCGCCTGGTGGCGCGACGACCCGCACCCGGCGGCGCAGGCGGTCATCGAGCTGTTGACCGGCCTGTACCGGGCGCCGTGACGCGACGCCGCGGAGCGGCGAGTGCCGTGACCGGGGTCAGACGGCGTGGGCGGCGCGCAGTGCCGCGATGTCCTCCGGCCCGTAGCCGAGTTCGGCGAGGACCGGCTCGGTGTGCTCGCCGATGGCGGGGACGGGGTCCATGCGCGGCTCGGTGCCGGCCAGGTCGGCGGGCGGCCGCAGCGCGGGGACGGGCGTGCCGCCGGGTATCCGTACGTCCCGCCAGCGCTCCCGGGCCTCCAGGACCGGGTGGTTCAGGAACGCCTCCATGTCGTTGACGCCGGCGTTGGCGATGCCGGCCTCGTCGAGGATCGCGCCCGCGGCCGCGCTGTCCAGCTCCGTGAACCGCTCAGCCACCAGGGCGTCGAGCGCGTCGCGGTGGGCGACCCGGTCGGAGCCGGTGGCGAACCGCGGGTCCTCGGTGAGTTCGGGCCGCTTGAGGAACCGCTCGCACAGGGCGGCCCATTCGCGTTCGTTCTGGATGGAGAACAGCACGTCCTTGCCGTCGGCGGCGGTGAAGGCGCCGTAGGGGGCGATGGTGGCGTGCCGGGTGCCGATGCGCGGCGGCTGGGTGCCGCCGAAGCGGGTGTAGTAGGCGGGCTGGTGCATCCACTCGGCGAGCGCCTCGAAGAGGGAGACCTCGACGGCCCTGGCCCGGCCGGTGGTGGCGCGGGTGAACAGGGCGGTGAGGATCCCGGTGTACAGGTACATCCCGCCGGCGATGTCGGCGACGGAGATCCCGGCGCGGGCGGTGCCGTGCTCGTTGCCGGTGAGCGAGACCAGGCCGGTCTGGCACTGCACGAGCAGGTCGTAGGCCTTGCGCTCGGACCACGGACCGCTGGTGCCGTAGCCGGAGAGGCCGGCCGGGATCAGCGAGGGGAAGCGCTCGGCGAGTGCCTCGGGGGCGAGGCCGAGGCGGGCGGCGGCTCCGGGGGCCAGGTTCTGCACGAACACGTCGGCCCGGGCGAGCAGCCGCTCCAGGACCTCGCGGCCGGCGTCGGTCTTGAGGTCGAGGGTGATCGACTCCTTCGAGCGGTTGAGCCAGACGAAATAGCTGGACTCGCCGTGCACGGTGGTGTCGTAGCGCCGGGCGAAGTCGCCGTCGCCGGGCCGCTCGACCTTGATCACGCGGGCGCCGAGGTCGGCGAGCTGGCGGGTGGCGAAGGGGGCGGCCACCGCCTGTTCGAGGCTGACGACGGTGATGCCGGTGAGCGGCAGGTCTGCAAGGCGTCCGGTCATCGGGCGACCTCCTGGGGCCGTACGGGGGGGGCGGATCGGGGAGCACATGGGAACGGGAGGGGGACGGAAGGGGGAAGGAACGGGGCGCCGTCAGCGTATGACGGCCGAGGAGAGGGCGTGCAGCCGGAGGGCCAGCTGTATCTCCAGGGCGCGGGCCGGGCTCTGCCAGTCGGGGCCGAGGAGCCGGCCGATCCGCTCCAGGCGCTGGGCCACGGTGTTGACGTGCACGTGCAGGTCGTCCTTGGTGCGGGCGGGGCTCATCCCGCTGGCGAAGTAGGCGTCCAGGGTGCGCACCAGATCGGTGCCGCGGCGCCGGTCGTAGGTGACGACCTGGCCGATGGTGCGCTCGACGAAGCCCTCGATGTCACGGGTGTCGGCGAGCAGCAGCCCGAGGAAGCCGAGGTCCTCGCTCGCGGCGCCCTCGCCCTGCCGGTGCAGCAGGTGCAGGGCGTCGAGGCAGCGGCGGGCCTCCTCGTAGGCGGGGGCGACCCGGTCGGGGTGGGCGAGGGGTGCGGCGACGGGTGCGGAGGCGCCGACGGTGACGGGTTCACGCAGCGCGCCGCCCAGGTGTCTCGCGGTCTGCCGGGCGAGCTCGGCGGCGGTCTCTCCGGGGCCGAGGGGCAGCAGCAGGACGGTGCCGCCGTCCCTGGCCGAGGCCAGGCCGTGCCGGGTGGCGGCCAGATGCGAGGCGGCGGAGCTCAGCCGCTGCCGGTCGGCACTCTCGCGTACGCCGGGATCGGTCTCTCCCCCGGCGCCGCCCCGGTCGATCCGGGCGGCCAGGACCACGTGCGGGACGTCGGTGTCGGCGCGCAGCCGGGCGGCACGCTCGCGCAGCAGGCGCCGGTCGCGGTCGGGCGCGTCGAGCAGGTCGTCCAGGAGCTCGCCGCGGACCCGCTGCTCGGCCTCGCCGGCGGAGCGGCGGGCGAGCAGCAGCAGGGAGGTGACGAGCGCGGCCCGCTCCAGGGTGCGCAGGTCGACGGGGTCCACGCCGGGCCGGTCGTGCAGGACGAGGGCGCCGAAGGTCTCGCCGCCGGCGGACACGGCGGCGATCCAGTCGTCGCCGTCCCGGGTGGCATGGCCCTCGGCGATACGGGAGGAGCCGGGCCGCTCGTCGACGAACTCGACGGTGCCGCCGAGGACTTCGGAGACGGCCGCGGCCACGTCGTGGACCCCGCCGCCGCGCAGGACGAGTTCGGTGAGCCGGTCGTGGACCTCGGAGGCCCGCTCGATGGACCCGCTGTGCTCGCGGATGATGCCGTTGGCCCGCTCCAGCTCGGCGAGTGCGGAGCGGGTCTCGGCGAGCAGGTTGGCGGTGTCGATGGCGACGGCGGCGTGTGCCGCGAACGAGCCGAGCAGCGCGACCTGCTCGCGTTCGAAGACCCTGGCCCGCCGGTCGGCGGCGAAGAGCACGCCGATGACCTGGCTGCCGAGGGTGAGCGGCACGCCGAGGATGGCGACAAGGCCCTCGTCGCCGACGGCGCTGTCGATGGCCTCGGTGTGCTGGAAGCGCTCGTCGCGGAAGTAGTCGTCGGTGACGTAGGGGCGGGCGGTCTGGGCCACCAGGCCGCCGAGCCCCTCTCCCATGCCGAGTCTGACCTGCTGGAACCGGGCGGAGACGGAACCCTCGGTGACCCGCATGTAGGTGTCGCCCCGCACCGGGTCGTTGAGGCTGAGGTAGGCCACCTCGGTGCCGAGCAGGGAGCGGGCGCGCTGCACGATGGCGCGCAGCACGTCGTCCAGGTCGCGCAGGCCCGCGAGGTCGTGGGCGGTCTCGAAGAGCGCCGAGAGCTCGGCCTCGCGGCGGCGCCGGCCCTCCAGCTCGGCCCGGACGCGGAGCGCGAGCAGTTTGGCCTCTTCGAGCGCGGCCAGTTCCTCGGGCCCCGCGCCGCTCGCACGGGCGAGCAGCCCGGGGCGGTCGTACGCCTCGGTGGCGGCGCCGCGGGCGAGGAGCTCCAGGTAGACGGCCTGTTCGTGGGTCATGGTCACAGGGATACCGGTCGCACCGGGGGTCGCACCAGCCCTGTGGACAACTGCCTGTGGACAACCGCCCGTGGACGACGCGGGCACCCCCTGGCGGCCGGATCAGTGGGCCGTCCAGCCCCCGTCGAGGGTGAGCGAGGTGCCGGTGACGAAGGAGGCCTGCGGGGTGCAGAGGTAGAGCACGGCCTCCGCGACCTCCTCGGGCTCGATCAGCCGTTTCAGGGCCGCGTCCTTGAGCAGCACCTCGGTCAGCACCCGCTCGGCGGGGATGCCGTGGGCGACGGCCTGGTCGGCGATCTGCCGTTCGACCAGCGGGGTGCGCACATAGCCGGGGTTGACGCAGTTGGAGGTGACGCCGTGCGGGGCGCCTTCGAGGGCGGCGGTCTTGGACAGGCCCTCCAGACCGTGCTTGGCGGCCACATAGGCGGACTTGAAGGCGGAGGCGCGCAGTCCGTGGACGGAGGAGATGTTCACGATCCGGCCCCAGCCCCGTGCGTACATCTCCGGCAGCGCGCCCCTGATCAGCCGGAACGGGGCCTCCAGCATCACGGTGAGGACGGTGTGGAAAACGTCCGGCGGGAACTCGTGGAGGGGGCGGACGAGCTGGATCCCGGCGTTGTTCACGAGGATGTCGGTGCCGGCGGCGGCGGCCTCGGCGGCGTCCAGGTCGGTGAGGTCGAGCAGCTGGGCCTCGACGGCGCCGGGCAGGTCCCGGGCGGCCTCGGCCAGCGCGTCGAGGCCTTCGGCCGCCCGGTCGACGGCTCTGACCCGGGCTCCGGCGGCGGCGAGCCGCAGGGTGCAGGCGCGGCCGATGCCGCCGGCCGCGCCGGTGACGAGCGCGGTGCGCCCGGAGAGGTCGAGGGTGACGGGCCCGGGGGCGGGCCGGGGCACGACGGCCTGGGCGGGAACGGGTCCCGTGGTGATGGGGGCGTTCATGCTCCGCACCCTATGAAGCACCCCACCCCCGACCGATGTGCTCCGAACACACAGTTCAGCCCTGGGGCGTGTGATCGAACCACGCGGGTTCGTCCTTGAGTGCCTGTTCGATGCGGAAGTGGGAGAAGCGCTTCATCTCGGGAAGGGCGTCGAGCTCGAACCAGCCGACCTCGGTCGACTCCTCGTCGTTGACCCGGGCCTCGCCGCCGACGGCCCGGCAGCGGAACGAGACGTCCATGAACTGGCACTGGTCGCCGTTGGGGTACACGACGGGCTTGCGCAGGGTCTGCACGAGCACGATCCGCTCCACTTCGCAGCGCACGCCCGTCTCCTCGTACACCTCGCGCACCGCGCACGCGGCCGGCTGCTCGCCGGGCTCGACGATGCCGCCGACGATCGCCCACATCCCGGTGTCCGCGCGGCGCCCGAGCAGCACGCGCCCCCGGTCGTCGAAGACGACGGCGGAGACGCCCGGCAGGAAGAGCAGCTGGTGGCCGGCCGAGGCGCGGATGTCACGAATGAAGTCAGGGGTGCCCATGACCCGACCCTAGATCATCTACGGGCGGCCCGGCCGCCGGCAGCGGACCGGGACCGGCGGCGTTTCCGCCCGAGCGGTCCCCTCAGGCGGTACGGGCCCTGCGGGCGCGCACGGACCGGGTCACCGACCAGCCGAGACCGGCCGCCGCGACCGCGACGAGCAGCGCCTCGGGCAGGGTGCCCATCCGGGTCGCCGGGGTCAGCGAGGAGCGCAGCGGCACCTTCTCGACCAGGACGTCCGGGGTGAACATCGCGGTCTTCGCGACGATGGTGCCGTCCGGCCGGATGACCGCGCTGACCCCGCTGGTGACCGGGACGACCACGCTGCGGCTGTGCTCGACGGCGCGCACCCGGGACATCGCGAGCTGCTGGTAGGTCATCTCGCTGCGCCCGAAGGTGGCGTTGTTGCTGGGCACGGTGATCAGCTGCGCGCCATCGGTCACGGTGTCGCGGACCGCCCAGTCGAAGGCCGCCTCGTAGCAGGTGGCCAGGCCCACCTTCGTACCGGCCAGGTCGAAGACGCCGACCTTGTTGCCCGGCCCGAAGTCGCGCCGCACCCGGTCGACGTCGCTGCTGAACAGGCGCACGAAGGACCGCATCGGGATGTACTCGCCGAAGGGCTGCACATGCCGCTTGTCGTACTCGGCGACCGGCCCCTTCTCGGGGTCCCACTGGATGAGGGTGTTGCGCAGGTTGCCGGTCTCGGGGGCGATGACGGAGCCGATCACGGTCGGCGCGTTCACCTCGCGGACCGCCTCGTCGATCACCTGGTACGCGTCGGGGTTGGCGTACGGGTCGATGTCGGACGAGTTCTCCGGCCACAGCACGAAGTCGGGCTGCGGCTCCTTGCCGGCCTTCACCGCCGCGGCGAGCTCGCGGGTGCGGTTGGCGTGGTTGTCGAGGACCGCGCGGCGCTGGGAGTTGAAGTCGAGGCCGAGGCGGGGCACGTTGCCCTGCACGGCGGCGACGGTGGCGGTGCCGTCCTCCGGCGCGTCGGACACCAGCGGGAGCGCGGCGAGGGCGCCGGCGACGGGCACCAGGACGGCGAGCGCGGCGGCGAGCAGCGGCCCGCGCGCGGGGGCCGGGGCGGAGGTCGGAGCAGAGGTCGGAGCAGGGGCCGGGACCTGGGCCTGCGCCGGGGGCGCGTCCGGGTCCGCCGGTTCCCCGGTACGGCTCCGGGGCGCGGCCCGCCGGGCGAGGACCAGGCGCACCGCCTCGTACAGGCCGAAGCCGCACAGGGCGACGGCGAAACCGAGCACCGGGGTGCCGCCGACGGCCGCGAGCGGCAGGAAGATCCCGTCCGCCTGCCCGAAGGCGATCTTGCCCCAGGGGAACCCGCCGAACGGCACGCGCGCGCGTGCCGCCTCCCCGAGCACCCACACGGCGGCGGCGAACACCGGCCAGGCGGGCAGCCGGGAGACCACAGCGATGCCGAGGCCGACGGCGCCGACGAAGAGGGCCGACACGGCGGCGAGGGCGACCCACGGCAGGGGCCCGACCTCCTCGCCGGTCCACGAGAGCAGCGGCATCAGGAAGCCGAGCCCGGCCAGATAGCCGAGTCCGAACCCGGCCCGCGCCCGGCGGCCCCGCAGTGTCCAGCCGAGCAGTGCGAAGCCGGGCAGCGCGAGCCACCACAGCGGCCGGGGCGGGAAGCTCAGGAAGAGCAGCAGCCCGGACAGCACGGCCGCACCGGGCCGCAGCAGCAGCCGCAGGCCGCGGGCCCGCTCCGGGGCGGGGGTGGACTCGGGCGCGTCGGCGGGGGCGATGACGGTGCTCACGTGCCGGAGTCTACGGCGCCCGGCGCTCCCACCAGGAGCACGTCCCGTCTCACGCGCCCCTTCGGTGCCTCGCACGCCGGGCGGGGCGTGCGCCAGGGGGTGTCTCGCCGATCAGGCCGGATCAGCGAGCGGCGTCTGGTGGCGTGGATCGCAAGGCGGAGGAGGGAGTCAACGCGGAGGGGGCACCTCCCGTGCCCGAAGGGCAACGGGGGAGTTGCCGACCGACGACAACGCGGCGAGGCGCGGTGCCAGACGCCGGGAGCCCGGCATGATCGGCGAGACACCCCCTAGGCCCCCGCCCGGCCCGTCGGGGCCGGTGGCTTCGGGGGTGCCGCGCGGTGCAGGAGGGTGCGGATGGTGCGGGCGGCCGACTCCGCGTCGTCGACCGTGACCGTGAAGGTGCGGCCGTCGCCGAGGCGCAGGACCAGGCCCTCGCCGCGGCGGACGATGACGGCGGTGCCCTTCTCGGGGCGCCAGCGGTAGCCCCAGCCGCCCCACTGGCGCGGGGTGACGGAGGGGTCGACGTCGGCGTCGACGACGTGGGACAGCGGGATGCGGCGGCGCGGGACGCCGATGTGCCCGCAGCGCACCTCCATCGCCCGGTCGTCGACCCGGACGGCGACGTGGACGAAGGCCAGCGTGCCGAAGAGCACGAGGAGGCCGGCGGCGATGCAGCCGATGACGGCCATCAGGAGCGGGGCGTCGCCCGAGGCCCATGGCGACTCGACGGCGAGCAGCACGCCGAGCGCGAGGCAGGCGATCCCGCCGATCGCCGGAAGCCATTGCAGCCGGTTGGTCGCGTGGCCGGTCCAGACCGGTGGTGCGGGTCCCTCGGGACCCTGTTTCGGGGAATGGTCCCTCATGGTGACAGCCTACGCACGTTCCGCGGTCGCGGCGCCTCGGGCGGAGCCGTCCGGACACGCTCAGTGCGCGACGGCCGCCACCGCGAGGACGCGGCCCTGCGCATAGGCGAGCGCGGCCGGGGTGAGCGTGCCCGGCCGGCCGCTGTGGAGCACGGTCAGGCCGCCCGTGGGGGCCGCCGCGGGGTCGGCCTCGGCGCCGATCCGCCGCAGCGCCTGTGCGGCGACTGCCCCGGCGGAGCCGTGGAAAACAAGCTCCGGCTGCCCGGCGGCGCGCGGCAGGGCCGCCCGGATCTGCTCCTCGACGAGTTCGTAGTGGGTGCAGCCGAGCACGAGGGCCCGGACGTCCGGGGGCGTCAGCTCCGCCGCGGCGGCGACGGCCCGGCGTACGGCCTCGGTGTCGGCGTGCTCGACGGCGTCGGCCAGACCGGGGCAGGGCACCTCGGTGACCTCGGCGCCGTCGGCGAAGTCGCGGATGAGACCGCGCTGGTAGGGACTGCCGGTGGTAGCGGGGGTGGCCCAGATGGCGACCTTGCCGCCGCCGACCGCGGCCGGCTTGATCGCGGGCACGGTGCCGATCACCGGGATACGGGGCTCGAGCGCGGCGCGCAGCGCGGGCAGCGCGTGCACGGTGGCGGTGTTGCAGCCGACGATCAGGGCGTCCGGCTCGTGCGCGGCGGCGGCCCGGGCGACGGCGAGGGCGAGCTCAGTGATCTCCCCGGGCGTGTGCGGGCCCCACGGCATGCCGTCGGGGTCGGAGGAGAGCACGAGGTCCGCGTCGGGCCTCATGCGGCGGACCGCCTCCGCTGCCGGGAGCAGGCCGATTCCGGAGTCCATCAGTGCGATCTTCACCCGGTCACCCTAGCCGACCACCCTTGATTCCCCGCCGATCTGGGGCAGACTGCGGCGAATGAGCCCGCTTGCGTGGATCGCGATCGCCGCTCTGGCCGTCTGGGGGTGGCTGCTCCTGGGCCAGGGCTTCTTCTGGCGCACCGACCAGCGGCTTCCCGCGCCCTCCGGGACGCCGGCGGAGTGGCCGGGGGTGGTGGTCGTGGTCCCCGCCCGGGACGAGGCCGAGGTGCTGCCGCTGAGCCTGCCCTCGCTGCTCGCCCAGGACTATCCGGGGCGGGCCGAGGTGATCCTGGTCGACGACGGCAGCTCGGACGGCACCGGTCGGCTCGCCAGGGAACTGGCCGACTGCCACGGCGGGCTCCAGCTGACGGTGGTCTCGCCGGGCGAACCGGAGCCGGGCTGGACGGGCAAGCTGTGGGCGCTGCGGCACGGCATGGCGCTGGCACGCGCGCGTGGACCGGAGTTCCTGCTCCTGACGGACGCGGACATCGCGCACGAGCCGGACAGTCTGCGGCTGCTCGTGCGGGCTGCGACCGGGCACGGGATCGACCTGGTGTCGCAGATGGCGCGGCTGCGGGTGGCGAGCGGCTGGGAGCGCCTGATCGTGCCGGCCTTCGTCTACTTCTTCTGCCAGCTCTATCCGTTCCGCTGGATCAACCGCGGGATCGACGGGCGCCGGCCGCTCGCGACGGCGGCGGCCGGCGGCTGTGTGCTGCTGCGGACGGAGACGGCCCGGCGGGCCGGGGTGCCGGAGGCGATCCGGCAGGCGGTGATCGACGACGTGTCGCTGGCCCGCGCGGTGCGCCGGGCGGGCGGCCGGGTGTGGCTGGGGCTCGCCGACCGGGTGGACAGCGTCCGCCCGTATCCGAGGCTCGCCGATCTGTGGTGGATGGTCGCGCGCAGCGCCTACGCGCAGCTGCGGCACAGCCCGCTGCTGCTCGCGGGCACGGTCGCGGGTCTGGCCCTGGTCTATCTGGTGCCGCCCGGCACCCTGGTCGCGGGCCTGCTCGCCGGGGACTCGGCGGCCGCCTGGGCCGGCGGGCTCGCCTGGGCGGTGATGGCGGGGACGTATCTGCCGATGCTCCGCTACTACCGGCAGCCGCCCTGGCTCGCGCCGCTGCTCCCGTTCACCGCGCTCCTCTACCTGCTGATGACGGTGGACTCGGCCGTCCAGCACTACCGGGGCCGGGGAGCCGCCTGGAAGGGGCGGACGTACGCACGCCCCGAGACCGCCCCCGACCGCTGACCGCCCGCGACCCTGACCGCCCGCGATCGCTGACGGCGCGCCGTCCCGGGTCCGACCGCCCGGAACTCCGGGCGGACCCGCCGGACCCGGCCGCTCCGAAATGCGCACCCGGCGTCGCCGCGCGCATTCCGACACGAAGAGCGACCGGACGATGACGGGTTCGGGGAACTCTTGCCCCCGCGTGCGTGAACATCACGCGTGAACATCAGCGGCCATCCGGTCGCCGTACGCGTCAGGATTTCTTTGCACAAGGTCCGAACGGACCGCCGAAGTGCCCTGCCCGACCCGCGGGTAACCCCTCCCCAGCTCGGGTTTTTCCGGATCTTGGACGTGTTTGGCGACCGTTTTTGTCAGATTCGCTCACATTACCGATCGGCGGTCCCAACGAACCCGTCAAACAACCCTCTTACCGGGCTCCCCATCCAGCACATCGTGGGCTTAACTTATGGCCATGACCTCCCCGCGCTCCACCTACGGAGGCGGTTACTACACCGCGCCGTCGTTCCCCGACACCCCGATCTACGACTCCCTCGTCGCAGAACGGGGCACGCCTCAGATCGCCCCGATCCGAGTGCCCTCCGCGTACGACACCGGCAACGGCTACGCCGGAAGCAGCAGCGGCTATCTGCCGGCGCTGCCCGCGGCCCTGCCCGCCCTCCCGGCGGCGCCCTCCCCACAGCCCCCCGCCCCGGCCTACCACACCCATGGGCACGGCCACGCGGGCGCGTACGGCTACCCGCAGCCCGCGGCCCCGCAGGCCGCCCCGGCCACGCAGCTGATGGCCCCGGTGCCGCTGCAGCCCGCGCCCACCCCGTACATCCCGCAGCAGCCGGTCGCCCCGCGCGGCTACCCGGGCCCGCAGGCGCCGCAGCCGCCGCGTCCGATGGCCACCGGGTACGAGGCGATGCGCCCGGCGGCGCCGCGCCCTGCCCCGGCGCCCGCCCCCTCGCCGTACGACGACCCGTACAACCGCCCCTACCAGGGCCGCGGATACTGACGACCGCGCCGGGCGGGGCGACTGGCAGGATGAGGGCATGCCGAATCCTGTCTTGCGCTCCGTCCATGTCCACCCGGTCAAGGCACTGCGCGGGTTCACCCCCGCGGAGGCGGAGGTCCAGCCATGGGGACTGGCCGGTGACCGCCGCTGGACCGTGGTGGACACCGCGGGCAAGGTCGTGACCCAACGCCAGCACGCACGGCTGGCGTTGGCCTCCGCCGCGCTGCTGCCGGACGGCTCGGTCACGCTGTCCGGGCCCGGCAGGGAGGAACTCACCGTCCGGGTGCCGGAGCCGGTGAGCACCGCCGGCGAAGGCGGCACGATCCCGGTGGAGATCTTCGGCACCATGGTGGAGGCCGTGCCGGCCGACCCGGCCGCCGACGCCTGGTTCAGTGCCTACCTCGAAAGCGACGTGCGGCTCGTCCACATGGACGACCCGGCCCGGCGCCGCCCGGTCGACCCCGATTTCGCGCTGCCCGGCGAGACCGTCAGCTTCGCCGACGGCTATCCGCTGCTCCTCACCACCACCTCCTCTCTCGACGCTCTCAACTCCCTGATCGCCCAGGGCGATCACGCCGACGAGGGCCCGCTGCCGATGAACCGCTTCCGGCCGAACGTGGTCGTCGACGGCACCGCGCCCTGGGCCGAGGACGGCTGGCGGCGCCTGTCCATCGGCGACGTCGTCTTCCGGGTCGCCCGGAACTGCGGCCGCTGCGTGGTCACCACCACCGACCAGGGCACCGGCGAGCGCGGCAAGGAGCCGCTGCGCACCCTCGCGCGGCACCGCGCGGACGGGAACCGGTTGATCTTCGGCCAGAACCTGGTGCCTGAGCACCAGGGCGTGATCCGGGTCGGCGACCCGGTCAAGATCCTCGACTGAGCCGTCCTCCACCGAGCGTTCCTCCACCGAGCGATCCTCCACCGAGCGGTCCACGGCCGAGCGATCCTGGCCTGCTTCCCGGGGTGGCCGCACGACGGCCGGAAACTTCCCCGGGAGGCGCGGAACCCACCCCCGGGGGACACTCGTTGGAAGAGCGGCAACCGCCGGACGGGCCCCAGGGGTCCGTCCCGGAACCGTCGACGAGTCGAGGGGGTGCGGAGCGTGCGTGCAGCCACGGGGCTCTGGCGCTGGCGGCACAATCCCCTGCGCCGGACCACGGACCTGGTCGAGGCCTGGGTGGCGCTGGTCGCCGCCCTGCTCCTCTGCCTGGGCGTGCCCGCGGCCGGCTGGGCCGCCGGCGTCTCCGCGAACGCCTCGCTCCAGCGCTCGGTGCGTCTGCAACAGCAGGAACGGGTGCCGACCGTGGCCCAGGTGGTGCGCCCGGCCGACACGGCCGGCGAGGCCGACCGGGACGGGGAGCTCGGCGCGGAGCAGCGGCTGCGGCCCGCCGTCGTGGCGAACTGGACCGCGCCGGACGGCAGCGCGCGCACCGGGACGGTGACGACCACCAGGAACCACGCGCACGCGGGTGACGTCTTCCCCCTGTGGACGGACCGGGCGGGCCGGGCGGTCACCCCGCCCATGCACCCCGACACGGCCCGCGCGCACGCGCTGATCGCCGGGCTCACCGTGGCGCTGCTCGCCGCGTTCCTGGTGGAGGGCCTGCGCCGGCTCGTCGTGCACCGGCTGACACAGCGGCGGTACGCGCGTCTGGACCGCGCCTGGGCCCAGGCGGGTCCGGACTGGGGCCGTACGGGCACGGGCAGCTGACCCGGCGGCAGCCGGCCGGGGACGGGAGAGCCGGGCGGAGGAGAGCCGGCCGGAGGAGAGCCGGGCGACCCGTCAACCCGGTGGCGCCGCGCACGCTACGGTGGGGCGCCGGACAGTCGACGCACGAGGTGGGGGCAGAGCACACCCATGGCACAGGGCACGGTCCAGGTGACGCACACCGGTACGTCGCGGTGGCGGCGCCGCACGGGCGAGTACCCCTCCCTCGCCGCCGCCCTGGAGGCCGCGGGCGACGGGGACGTCCTCACCGTGGCCCCGGGCACCTACCGGGAGAACCTCGTGATCCGGCGGGCCGTCACCCTGCGGGGCGGCGACGGGTCGGTGGGCTCGGTGCGGATCGCGCCCGCCGACGGCGTACCGCTGACCGTACGGGCCTCGGCCACGCTCCAGGACCTGCACGTCGAGGGGCAGGACGCGGCGGCGCCCGCGCTGCTCGTCGAGGACGGCACGCCCGAGCTGCTCGATCTGCGGATCGTCACGAGGTCGGCGGCCGGTCTGGAGGTACGGGGCGCGGCCCGGCCGACGGTGCGGCGCTGCACGGTCGACAATCCCGCCGGGGTCGGGATCGCCGTGCTCGACGGTGCGGGCGGCGTGTTCGAGGAGTGCGAGATCGTGTCCGCCGGGCAGTCCGGGGTCTCGGTGCGCGGCGGCGGGCATCCCCGACTCGAGCGCTGCCGGGTGCACCACGCCTCGGGCGCCGGGATCACGGTGACCGGCGAGGGCAGTGGTCTTGAGGGCATCGGCTGCGAGGTGTACGAGATCAAGGGCGCGGGTCTGCAGATCGCGGCCCGGGCGACCGCGCACCTCACGGACTCGGCGGTGCACCGGACTTCGGCCGACGGCATCACCCTGGACACGGACGCGGTGCTGACGCTCTCCGACTGCGACATCCACGACGTGCCGGAGAACGCGGTGGATCTGCGCTCCCGTTCGGTCCTGACGCTGACCCGGTCGACGGTGCGGCGGTTCGGGCGCAACGGGCTCTCGGTGTGGGACCCGGGGACCCGGGTGGACGCCAACCAGTGCGAGATCCACGACAGCACCGGCGACTATCCGGCGGTGTGGGTGAGCGACGGTGCGACGGCCGTGCTGGACTCCTGCCGGGTGCACGACGTGCCGGACGCGCTCTTCGTCCTCGACCGGGGTTCGCGCGCGGACGTCGTGGACAGCGATCTGTCGCAGGTGCGGAACACGGCCGTGTCGGTGAGCGACGGGGCCACGGCGCAGCTGGACGACTGCCGGATCCGGGAGGCGTCCACGGGCGCCTGGTTCCGGGACCACGGCAGCGGCGGCACGCTCGGCGGCTGCACCATCGACGCGGTGCAGACGGGTGTCATCGTCACCAAGGGCGCGGATCCGACGATCGAGCGGTGCACGGTCACCTCGCCGGCCGAGGCCGGTTTCTATGTGTCGGCGGAGGGCCGCGGCTCGTTCCTGGGCTGCCGGGTGACGGGCAGCGGGGGCTACGGCTTCCATGTGATGGACGGCTGCCGGACGACCCTGCGCAAGTGCCGTACGGAGCGCTGCTCGCGCGGTGGTTACGAGTTCCCCGAGGAGGGGCCGGTCGCGGAGGACTGCACCAGCGACGAGAGCCAGGTGCGCGCCCCGGCCCTGCCCGAGGCGGGCGGGGTGGTCACGGCCACCCGGTCGACGGGCGGCCTGCTCGGCACGGTGCCCGCGCCCCGCTCCCCCGCCGCGGTGCCGCCGCCGGTTCCGGCGCCGCAGCCGGTGGCGTCGCGGTCCTCGCGGGAGGTGCTCGGCGAACTGGACGCGCTGGTGGGCCTGGAGAGCGTCAAGCACGAGGTGCGGACGCTGACGAACATGATCGAGGTGGGCCGGCGCCGGCAGCAGGCGGGCCTCAAGGCGGTCTCGGCGCGCCGGCATCTGGTCTTCACGGGCAACCCGGGGACGGGCAAGACGACGGTGGCCCGGTTGTACGGGGAAGTGCTCGCCGCCCTGGGGGTCCTGGAGCGGGGCCATCTGGTCGAGGTGTCCCGGGTCGACCTGGTGGGCGAGCACATCGGCTCGACCGCGATCCGCACCCAGGAGGCCTTCGACCGGGCGCGCGGCGGGGTGCTGTTCGTCGACGAGGCCTATGCGCTCGCGCCGGAGGATTCGGGGCGGGACTTCGGGCGCGAGGCGATCGACACCCTGGTGAAGCTGATGGAGGACCACCGGGACGCCGTGGTGGTGATCGCCGCCGGGTACACGGCGGAGATGGAGCGCTTCCTGACCGTCAACCCGGGTGTGGCGTCCCGTTTCTCACGGACCATCTCCTTCACGGACTACGTTCCGGAGGAGCTGCTGCGGATCGTGGAGCAGCAGGCCGAGGAGCACGAGTACCGGTTGGCGGAGGGCAGCGGCGAGGCTCTGGTGAAGTACTTCGCCGAGCTGCCCAAGGGCCCGACCTTCGGCAACGGGCGCACCGCGCGCCAGACCTTCGAGGCGATGGTGGAGCGGCACGCGGGCCGGGTCGCCGCGCTCGCGGAACCGAGCACGGACGACCTGACCCTGCTCTACCCGGAGGACCTTCCCGAACTGCCGTGATTTAGGGGCTCGGTTCAGGGGCCCGGCTCACTCGCCGCTGCTTGGGCAGCGCGGGCGGCAGTCGGTCGAGCAGGGCGGCGCGTGCGGCGGCGAAGGCCGGGTCGGCCTGGTAGTCGGAGTGGCCCAGGATCGGTTCGGGCAGCGGGTGTTCGCGGGTGCGGCCGTACGCGACGGGGTCGAGCAGCTCGGGCCGGTCGACGTCCGGCCGGTCGTCCTCGGCGGGGACCCGGACGGGGCCGCCGATGGGGTCGGTGGCCCGGTACAGATTGCTCCAGCAGTGCACCGTGCGGTGCAGGCCGCGCAGCGCCTCGGGGCCGAAGTAGGCGGGGAACCAGCGCCCGTAGAGGCGTTCGAGCGGCGAGCCGTAGGTGAGCAGGGCGACCCGGCCGCGGGTGGCGGGCGGCAGCTGCCAGACCGCGGCGGCGGCGAGCACGCTGCCCTGCGAGTGGCCGGAGATGACGAGGCGGCCGCCGGTGCTCCGGGTCCAGGAGCTCATCCGCCAGGTGAGGTCGGGGACGGCCCGCTCGGCGTAGCAGGGTGGGGCGAAGGGGTGGGCGGCGCGCGGCCAGAAGGTGCCGACGTCCCACAGGATGCCGATGGTGCGGCGTGCGGAGGGGTCCTTGTAGGCGCGGCGGCCCAGGGTGACGAAGAGCAGGAAGCCGAAGCCGATCATCCAGGAGCCGAGGGCCTGGGCGGCGGTGGCGGCCGAGGCCAGCGCCGGGTGGGCGCCGTCGAAGGCCCGGCCGGGGACGTTGCCGCTGGCCCAGGCGCCGGCGACGGAGGCCGCGCCGAGCAGCAGGGTGGCGCCGGAGACGACGCCGATGAGCACGGGCGCGGAGTCGGTGAGCGCGGCGCGGGCCCGGCTCGCCGCGATCTGGTCGGTGCGCAGCCGGTCGGGGTCGGCTTCCCGGTAGGCGGCGTCGACGGCCGGGCGGAGCCGGCGGCCGGCGAGCACGGTGCGGACGACGAGCAGGGCGGTGGGCGCGAGGAGCAGCAGAAGCAGGACGGGGATGACGGAGGCCTGCCAGCTGAGCAGCACGGGCGGCCCGGTGATCGGGCCGTCGCCGGTGCCGGGGGTGGCGGCGCCGTCGAGCCAGTCGGCGACGCGCTGGGCGACGCCGCCGGACATGACGCCGCCGAGGGCGCAGGCGAGCATGGCGGTGGCGGGGCCGCCGAGGCCGTACAGGGCGGTGCGCGGGTCGCGGCGCGGGCCTGTGCGGCGGTGGAGCAGCAGGGCGACCGCGGCGAGGGCGACGACCAGGCCGCCCTGGGCGAGGGTGAGGACGCCGAAGACTCCGGTGCCGGGCAGGGTGCCGCCGGAGGTCCAGCCGGGGCGGGACCAGCCGGTGTGCAGCGCGGTGAGCGCGAGCAGCAGCAGTGCGGAGGCGGGCAGCCAGGAGACCAGGGCGCGTTCGATGCGCAGGTCGAGCCGGTGCTCGCTGCGGCCGCGCCGGCAGACCACCCAGAGCACGACGAGGGCGAGGACGACGAGGACGCCCTGGAGCAGCCTGCCGAGGAGCTCCTGGGCGCCGCCGGGCGCGGTGCGCTGGTCCTGGCTCGCGGCGGCCCCGGCGAGCGCGGCGGCGACGGTGAGGAACCCGGCGGCGGTGTGGGCGGCGCGCAGGCGCGCGACGAGGCGGCGGCCGTACCAGAAGCCGGGGCGGCCGAGGGCGGGGCGGAGTTCGACGGGGGTGGCGGGGCCGGGGGTGGCGGCGTCGGCGGCCTCGGTGTCGCCGACGGGCACGGGCGCCGACTCCCGGTCCCGGTCCGGCTCCGGCTCCGGCTCCGGCTCCGGCTCGGCGTCGTATCCGGTGGGCGGGCGCTGGGCCTCGTACGCGCTCCAGGTGCGGTTGGACAGGTACCAGAGCAGACCGACGAGGGCGGTCGGGACGAGCGCGGCGAGCGCGAGGCGGCGGCCGGGCTGCGCCCACCAGCCGCCGTGCTCGGCGGACAGGAAGCCGAGCCAGGAGCGCTGCCCGGCGCAGGCGGCCGCGCCCGCGCACTGCCAGGCCGTCAGATCGAGCGCGACCTCGCAGGCGGCGGCGGTGAGGAGCACGGTGAGGGTGAGCGCGACGAGCCGTACGAGCACGCCGTAGAGGCGTACGAGCCGGGCCCGGCCCTCGGCGGGCGGGCGCATCCAGTGGGCGAGGTTGGCGACCATGAACGGCAGGAGCAGCAGCCACAGGGCGCGGGTGCCGTTGCCGGAGGTCAGGTTGGACCAGCAGTAGGCCTCGGGCACGGGCCCGTCGGCGTACCGCTCGGGGTGTTCCTCGGCGTCGACGTCGTCCCCGCGGCGGAACACGGCGGCCGTCCTGTCACCGGTGACCCGCACGGTGCGCGGGTCGTCCAGCATGTCGGCCGCGGTGGCTCCGCCCACGCCGTGGACGAGCAGTTCGAGCGCCGCACCCCCGTTCCTCGGGTCGGGTGTGGCAGGGGACACGTCGGTGACTCGCTCTCTGAATGGGAGGATCTGGGACAGGAGGTTCCGGGGTGGGAGGATCTCGGGTGGGAGGATCGGGCCGAAGGGTTCGACGGCGGCAACCAGGATCGCGGACGGCCGCGCCCGGTGGCACCGCCCTCACCGAATCCGACGCCCTTCCTCCGTTGTTCCCCATTCCTGCGGAAAGGACCGGCCCCGGCGGTGAGTGACCATCAGAACCTGCTGGCGGAACAGCGGCGCGCGCTGATCCTCGACGAGGTGCGCCGGCGCGGCGGTGTACGGGTCAACGAGCTGACCCGCCGCCTCAACGTCTCCGACATGACGGTCCGCCGCGACCTGGACGCGCTGGCCCGGCAGGGCGTGCTGGCCAAGGTGCACGGCGGCGCGGTGCCGGTGGTCGAGGCGAGCGTCCACGAGCCGGGCTTCGAGGCGAAGTCGGCGCTCGAACTGGGCGCGAAGGAGGAGATCGCGCGGACGGCGGCGCGGATGGTGCGGCCGGGCACGGCCATCGCCCTCTCGGGCGGTACGACGACCTTCGCACTTGCCCGGCACCTGCTCGAGGTGCCCGAGCTCACGGTGGTGACGAACTCGGTGCGGGTCGCGGACGTGTTCCACGAGGCGCAGCAGTCGGGTGCGGGCGGCGAGGCGCTGCCGGGGGCGGCGACGGTGGTCCTCACGGGCGGGGTGCGGACGCCGTCGGACGCGCTCGTGGGGCCGGTGGCGGACCAGGCGATCCGCTCGCTGCACTTCGACGCGCTGTTCCTGGGCGTCCACGGCATCTCGGTGGAGGCCGGCCTGTCGACGCCCAACCTGGCGGAGGCGGAGACCAATCGGCGCCTGGTGCAGGCGGCGCGGCGGGTGGTGGTGGTCGCGGACCACACCAAGTGGGGGACGGTGGGCCTGAGTTCCTTCGCCTCGCTCGACGAGGTGGACGCCCTGGTCACGGACCCGGGGGTGTCGCCGGAGGTGCGGGCGGAGATGGCGGAACATCTGCCGGGTCTGGTCGTGGCGGGCGAGGACGACCCGGAGACCGAGGACGAGGAACCGGAGGACGCCGAGGGCGGCGCCGGGGCGTAGCAGGGCACGCCCGCGCGGACCGGCCACGGGTGGGGCGGGTCGAGCGGGTCGGGCGGGTCGGGCGGTCGCGGCGCCGGCGCCCGCCGAGGCGTGGCGGCCCACGCGCCGGGCGGCGCCCGGCGTCGGGGTCTGCGCTCGGCCGGCCGCTCGCGGCGGCCGGCCGAAGGGCTTTCGCACGCGCGCGACGAACCACTGCGCCACTGACGGAAAGTCAGTTACGGTGGTGGGTCACGACCCCGAGAGACGGGAGGTACGGCCATGCAGCGCCGACTCCGGCCGGTGGAGCTCGACTTCGCCGAGTCCGCGCCCCTGCGCCTGGTGTTCTCCGCCGAGTTGGCCGCGCCGCCCGCGGCCGTGTACCGCTCGCTCGCGGTCGAACTCGGCAGCACCCCCTCGTGGTTCACCGCGGTGACGTCCGCGACGCCGGTCGACGGCGGCGCCGGGCGGACGGTCCGGCTGCGCGGCGGGGTCGAGTTCCGCGAGACCATCCTGGCGAGCGACCCGGGCGCGCGCTACGCGTACCGGATCGACGAGACCAACGCCCCGGGCCTGACCGCGCTCCTGGAGGAGTGGACACTCTCCCCCGCGGCGGACGGCACCCGGGTGCGCTGGACCATGGCCGTGGACGGCAACGGCCCCTGCCGGCTGGTGATGCGGCTGGCCCGGCCGGGCGTCGGCAGGTCGTTCCGGGACGCGATGCGCAATCTGGACCGGCGGCTCACTCCGGCCAGACACCCGTCGCCAGGAACCGGTCGATAGCGGCGCGGTACGGCGCGATGTCGAGGCCCTGGGCGGCCAGCCAGTCGTCCGAGTAGTACTTGTCGAGGTAGCGCTCGCCCGGGTCGCAGATGAGCGTGACGACGCTGCCGGTGCGCTGCTCGGCGACCATCTCGGCGACGATCTTCAGCGCGCTCCACAGGCCGGTGCCGGTGGACCCTCCCGCCTTGCGGCCGATCACGGTCTCCAGGGCGCGGACCGCGGCGACGCTGGCCGCGTCCGGGACCTTCATCATCCGGTCGACGGCGCCGGGCACGAAGCTCGGCTCCATGCGCGGCCGCCCGATGCCCTCGATGCGCGAGCCGCAGTCGGAGGTGGCCTCCGGATCCTCGTGCACCCAGCCGTCGAAGAAACAGGAGTTCTCCGGGTCGGCCACACAGATCCGGGTGTCGTACTGCATGTAGTGCACGTAGCGGGCGATGGTGGCCGAGGTGCCGCCGGTGCCCGCGGTGGCGACGATCCAGGCCGGCTCGGGATAGCGCTCCAGCTTCAGCTGCTGGTACATCGACTCGGCGATGTTGTTGTTGCCGCGCCAGTCGGTGGCCCGCTCCGCGTACGTGAACTGGTCCATGTAGTGGCCGCCGGTGCGCTCGGCGAGGGCCGCGGCCTCGTCGTACATCGTGCGCGGGTCGTCCACGAAGTGGCAGCGGCCGCCGTGGAACTCGATGAGCCGGCACTTCTCGGGGCTGGTGGTGCGGGGCATGACGGCGATGAACGGGACGCCGATCAGCTTGGCGAAGTAGGCCTCGGAGACGGCGGTCGAGCCGCTGGATGCCTCGATGACGGGCGCGCCGGGCCGGATCCAGCCGTTGCACAGGCCGTAGAGGAAGAGCGAGCGGGCGAGCCGGTGCTTGAGGCTGCCGGTGGGATGGGTCGACTCGTCCTTGAGGTACAGGTCGATCCCCCAGCTCTCGGGCAGCGGGAATCGCAGCAGATGGGTGTCGGCCGAGCGGTTCGCGTCGGCGTGCACCTTGCGCACGGCCTCCTTGAGCCAGGACCGGTAGCCGGAGTCGCTGCGGTCGACATCGACGGTGGCCAGGGGGCCGGTGGTGCTGGTCATGCGTGTCTGCCTCTTCTCACGGTGCCCGCGGGGTGCCCGCGGGAAGGCTCGTGGCGGGTGTTCACGGGGGTTCCCCACTGCCCGACAATACCGCTCCCACCTGGGCAAACGTTCCCTTTGAGAGTCCATAGGAGTGCCTTGCAGAAGGCCTGCTGGTGTCCGGCGGCGCGGCCCGGCACACTGGGTGCAGACAGCCTGCGCGAAGGGGGCGGAGCACCATGTCGGAGCGCGAGTCGGAGCCGGGGTCGGAGCGGGAGCCGGAGTCGGGGTCGGAGCCGGAGCCGGAGTTCACGGCCACGCGGGTACGGATCGAACGCTGGCCCCGCGAGCTGACCCGCGCGGGCGAGGTCCGCATCGAGGACGGACGCCTGTCGCTGCTCACGAGTTACGGCACCGAGATCGACAGCGCGCCGCTCGGTACGGTCCGGGCGGGCCGCCCGTGGTTCGCGAAGGACGACGAGGCGGTGGCGAAGGTGAACGGCACGCGCTACCGGATCTCGGGCTCGGGGCGCTTCCTGGAGGCGCTGAAGAAGGCCACGGGCCACGCCTGACCGTTGCCAGGACGCTCCCGGCCGACGCCAGGACCTCCTGACCGAGCGCCGAACCCGCCTCTGACCTGCGGCGGATCGCCGCGAGTTGCGACCCGGTCACCACTGGTTCAGGCTGGAACCACCTCACCGAGGGTTTACCGGCGGTGACGCTGTGATCCAGTCCGCCGCCCTGCTACACCGCATGACAGATCCGAATCTTCGTCTTCTTCGGGACCTATTTCGGGGAGTCGCAGCCGTGATCAGCGAGCCCAGCAGGTACTGCACGGTGGAGCTCCAGGCTCTGCCCGCGCGGATCGGTCAGGTCCGCAGAATCGTTTCGGCGCAGTTGCGCCACTGGCAGCTCGATTCATTGATCGACCTTGCCGCACTCGGTGTCACCGAGCTCCTGACCAATGTCCACCGGCACGCACAGCCGGACAAGTTGTGCACCGTCGAGCTGGCACTGCTGCTCGACCGTCTCACCGTCTCCGTCCGCGACAACGACCCCCGGATACCGGACGTCGCCGAACCGGACGACACGGACGACGAGTTCGCGACCTCCGGCCGCGGCCTCGCCATCATCGAGGCGATGAGCGAGAGCTGGGGCGTGCGCCCGCAGGGCGAGGCCGGGAAGACCGTCTGGTTCACCCTCCAGGCGCCGTCCACCCCGGTGGCCGTCCTGCCGCACGTCCACGCCGTGCACGGCGCCACCACCGACGGCCCGCTGGTCGACGCCGTACCGCTCGGTGCCGTACCGATCGGCGCCGTACCGCTCGGCGCAGCGGGCCTGGTGGAGTCGGCGGCGCGCTGACGCCCGCTGACGCGCGCTGACCGTCACTCGGCCACTCCGTCACTCGGTCGCGATGGCCCGCAGCACGTCCAGGCGGGCCGCCCGGCGAGCCGGCCTCCAGGCCGCGACGACGCCCGCGGCGAGCCCGATCAGGGCGACCACGGCGAGCCGGGCCGGCGGCAGGGCGAAGCTGAACGCGCTGTCCGACGCTCCGTCGGAGGCCGTGACCAGGACCCAGCCGAGGAAGCCGCCGAGCAGCAGCCCGCCGACCGTGCCGAAGGCCGCGACGAGCACGGACTCCCAGCGGACCATGGCCCGCAGCTGCGCCCGGGTCTGGCCGACCGCTCGCAGCAGGCCCAGTTCGCGGGTGCGCTCGTGCACCGCGAGGGTCAGCGTGTTGGCGATGCCGAGCAGGGCGATCAGGACGGCGAGCGCGAGCAGTGCGTAGACCAGGGTCAGCATCATGTCGATGCCGGCCGCCGAGGACTCCGCGTACTCCTCGCGGGTCTGCACCTCGGGGTTGCCGAAGCGTTCCGCGACCCCCTGCACCGCCGCCTCGCCCGTCTCGGCCGGGACACCGTCCCTGAAGGTCACGGCGACGAGCCGGTCCGCGTCCTGGGTCCGGTGCGGGGCCCAGGCCTGACGGGTGACCAGATAGTCCCCGGCCAGGTCGGCGCGCTCGTACACGGCCCGTACGGTGAAGGTCTGCCGGGTCCCGTCGGGGAACGTCAACCGCGCGCTGCGGCCGGGCACGAGCCCGTACCGCTCGGCCTCGTCGTCCGCCACCGCGATGCCGTCCGTGCCGAGTCCGGACAGCGAGCCGCGTACGGCGCCGAGGTCGAGGACGTGGGAGAGCGCCGCCGGGTCGGTGACGGTCAGGGCCCGGCCCCGCCCGTCGACCTCGGCGATCCCCCGGCCCAGGCCGACCGCGGTGTCCACCTCGGGCAGCGCGGCCACGGCGGGCGCGAGACGCGGGCTGAGCCCGCTGCCGCCCGCGCCGAACGAGGGCGTGCTGACGGCCACGTCGCCCGCGAAGGAGCGGGACACCGTGTCGTCCATGGTCGCCTTCAGGGACGCGCCGAAGACCGTGAAGAGCGAGACGACGGCCACGCCGATCATCAGCGCGGTGGCGGTCGCGGCGGTACGGCGCGGGCTGCGCAGCGCGTTGCGGCGCGCGAGCCCCCGGTTGGTCCCGCGCAGCGGTCCGCCGAGGACGCGTACGGCGTACGAGGAGGCCACCGGGCCCAGGACCACGAAGGCCGCGAGGGCGAGGACCGCGCCGGACCCGGCGAGCCACAGGGACGGCACCGCGAGCACGCCCACCAGCACCAGGCCGACGGCGAGCAGCAGCAGCCCGGCACCGAGCGCGGTGCGGCGGCCGGAGGCGGCGGAGTCGTCCACGGCGGTCTCGCGCAGCGCGGCGAGCGGGGCGGTGCGCCCGGCCCGTACGGCGGGCAGCAGGGCCGAGCCGACGCAGACGGCGAGCCCGACCGCGAAGGGCAGCGCGAGCGGCACCGCGCCGATCACCAGATCGCCCTCGGGGAAGGGGAAGCCGACCGCCGGGAAGAGGGCCTGGAGACCGGCGGCGATGCCGATGCCGCCGAGGAGTCCGGCGGCCGAGGCGAGCACCGCGACGGCGAGCGCCTCGGCCAGGGTCATGGTGACGACCTGGCGGCGCTCGGCGCCCAGGGCGCGCAGCAGGGCGTTCTCGCGGGTGCGCTGGGCGACGACGATGGCGAAGGTGTTGTGGATGGAGAACACCGAGACCAGCAGGGCGATGCCGCTGAAGACGAGCAGCAGGGTGGTGAACAGGCCGAGGAAGCGGCCGGAGATGGTCTCGTTGCTCTCGTCGGTGGCCTGCTGTCCGGTGATCGCCTCGACGTCGTGCGGGAGTACGGGCGCCAGGGCGTCGGCCAGTTCCTCCTGCGAGGTGCCGGGGCCGGCCCGGACGAGGATGTCGGTGGCCTGGCCGGCCTTCGGCGCGAGGTACTTCTCGGCGTCGGCGGCGGTCAGGCCGGTGTAGGTGACCTGGCCCATGCCGTCCGCGCCGCCGAAGGTGGCGAGGCCGACGACGGTCACGCGCACCGGGTCGGGGGTGCGAAGGACGGTGGTGGAGCCGACCGCGAGACCGCCGGCCTCGGCGGCGCCGCGGTTGACGACGACCTCGCCGGACTTCTGCGGGGCGCGGCCCTCGGCCAGGGCGTACGGGTTGAGCTCGGGGTCCGGGATCCAGGTGCCGGCGAGGGTGGGCGGTCCCTGGCCGCCGACGGGCTTCCCGTTCGTGCCGACGAGCTGGCCGGCGCCCTCGACGCGCGGGACGGCCGCCGCGACGCCGGGTACCTCGGCGATCCGCTCGGCGAGGGCGGCGTCGACGGGGCCACGCGTGCCCTGGGCCTCGCCCGCCGCGGTGACCACGCTCGTACTGCGGACGACGGCGTCGGTGCCGCGGTAGGCATCCGTGAAGAGGGTGTCGAAGCCGGCCCGCAGGGTGTCGCCCATGACGAGGGTGCCGGTGAGGAAGGCGACGCCGAGCAGCACCGCGACGAAGGTGCCGAGGAAGCGGCGCCGGTGGGTGCGCAGGGCGGCGAGGCCGAGGCGGAGGGTGGCGCGGGTGGTGCTCGGCGTACCGGTGGTGTGCGCGGAGGCATGCCCGGTGGTGTGTCCGGTGGCGGTCATGCCGGCGCTCCTCTCTCCGCGAGGGAGTCGTGAGCGGGCCCGTCGAGGGACTTCATCCGGTCGAGGACGCGCTCGGCCGTCGGTGCCTGCATCCGGTCGACCAGACGTCCGTCGGCGAGGAAGACGACCTCGTCGGCGTGCGCGGCGGCCACCGGGTCGTGGGTGACCATGACGACCGTGCGGCCGGTGCCGCGCACGGTGTCGCCGAGCAGCCGCAGCACCTCCTCGCCCGAGCGGGAGTCGAGGTTGCCGGTGGGTTCGTCGGCGAAGACGACGTCCGGGGCGCCGGCGAAGGCCCGGGCGACGGCGACCCGCTGCTGCTGGCCGCCGGACAGCTCGCTCGGGCGGTGGTGCAGCCGGTCGCGCAGGCCGACGGTGTCGATCAGGGCGTCGAGCCGGGCCCGGTCGGGGGCGATCCCGGCGAGGTCGAGCGGCAGCGTGATGTTCTCGGCGACGGTCAGCGTCGGCAGCAGGTTGAAGGCCTGGAAGACGAAGCCGATCCGCTCGCGGCGCAGCAGGGTGAGCCCGCGGTCGTCGAGTGCGGACAGATCGGTGTCGCCGATCAGGGCGGAGCCGGAGGTGAGGGTGTCGAGTCCGGCGGCGCAGTGCATCAGGGTGGACTTGCCGGAGCCCGAGGGGCCCATGATCGCGGTGAAGCGGCCGGCCGGGAAGCCGACGCTCACCCCGTCGAGGGCCCGGACCTCGGTGTCGCCGGAGCCGTAGACCTTCACGGCGTCGACGACCCGCGCGGCGGCGGGAAGGGCGAGGGTGGTGGTCATCGGCGGCGCCCCTTGTCATCGGTCGTGCGCCGCCCGAACTGCTCCTCCAGGACGGTCAGCCGGCGCCAGTACTCGTCCTCGTCGATCTCGCCCGCGGCGAAGCGGTGGCCGAGCAGCGCGATCGGGGACTGCTCGTCGACGCGGGAGGCGCCGGGGCCGCCGGGGCCGCCCATTCCGTGTCCGCGGCGCGGGCCGAAGCGGCGCACCAGGGTGATCACGGTGAAGATCACGGCTGCCCAGACGAGCGGGACGAAGAGGATCCACGGGCCGGGGCCCGCGTGGGCGAGGGTGTTCATGGTGGTTCAGCTCCTCCGGTGGTCGGTGCTTCGAGACTCGCTCCGGACGGGCCCCCGAGTCGTCGTACGGCCAGCGGCTTCGCGCGTACGACGGCGGGAGTAGAAGGGGCCCTCGCGGGTGCTCCCTCGACTCTGTACCTACTGGTATGTACAGTGAGGCGCATGAGTGCTGCCGCCCTGAACGCCGGCGCGTCCGAGCGCCTGATCGAGGCCACCCGCGAGCTGCTGTGGGAGCGCGGCTATGTCGGCACCAGCCCGAAGGCGATCCAGCAGGCCGCGGGGGCGGGCCAGGGCAGCATGTACCACCACTTCGACGGCAAGCAGGACCTGGCGGCGGCCGCGATCCGGCGGAGCGCGGCGGAGCTGCGGGCCGCCGCCGAGCGGGTGTTGGGCGGCGAGGGGTCGGCGTACGCGCGGATCGAGGCGTATCTGCTGCGCGAGCGCGATGTGTTGCGCGGCTGCCCGGTGGGGCGGCTGACGATGGACCCCGAGGTCATCGGGGACGACACCCTGCGCGCGCCGGTCGACGAGACGATCGGCTGGCTGCGGGGCCGGCTCGCCGAGATCGTCCAGGAGGGCCTGGACGGTGGGGAGTTCGGCGGGGAGTCCGGCGGTCCGCTCGACGCCGGGGAGCTCGCGGCGACGATCGTCGCGACCGTCCAGGGCGGCTATGTGCTCGCCCGCGCCTCCGGCTCCCCCGCCGCCTTCGACACGGCCGTACGCGGCCTGCTCGCGCTGCTCGCGCCCCGTACCGCCCGCTGACGCCCCCTGACGACGATGCGCAGATGACGATGTGAGGAGCCCGGCTCATGCACGCCCTGCAGTACGACATCACCCTGCCCGCGGACTACGACATGGAGATCATCCGCAAGCGGGTCGCGACCCGCGGGCATCTCCTCGACGCCTTCCCGGGCCTCGGCCTGAAGGCGTATCTGATGCGCGAGCGGGCGGACGGCTCACCGGTGAACCAGTACGCGCCGTTCTATCTGTGGGCCGAACCGGCCGGGATGAACACGTTCCTGTGGGGGCCCGGATTCCAGGGCATCGTCGAGGACTTCGGCCGGCCGGTGGTCCAGCACTGGACGGTGCTCGCGTACGACGAGGGCCCGGCGACCGCCTCCGCACCGCGCGTCGCGACGCGCCGCCGCCGGCCGGTTCCGGAGCGGCTCACCCCGGCCGAGGCGGTCGAGCGCGCCCTGGAACGGCATGCTGCCGATGTCGGGCGCGACGGCGTGGTGGCGCGGGCCGTCGCCGTCGATCCGCGTCACTGGGAGCTGCTGACCTTCACCCTGTGGGCCGACCCCGGCGCCGTGGAGCCGAACGCCGACCGTTTCCAGGTGCTGCACCTGTCGGCCCCGGGGCGCGCCGAAATCGCTCCCGGACGCCGCTGGTAGGCGGGCGGTTCAGCGGCGCACGTGCGCGGCGATCGTCCGCGCGCAGTCGAGCGACTCGGTGCGGGTGGTGTCGACCTCCAGGTCGTACGTCACGCCCTGGTGCACGAGTTCGGCCTGCCGCGCGGCCATGCCGGAGGTGCGGTCGCCGCGGGCGATCTCGCGGGCGGCGGCGACCTCCGGCGCGCAGCGGACGCCGACCCAGAGCACGCCGAGCCCGGCGGTGGCGGCGCGCCAGCGCTCCTGCGAGGCGGCGCCGCCGAGGAAGACGTCGTCGACGACGATCCGGGCGCCCGCCCGGGCCATGGCGACGATGCCCTCGGTCCAGGCCGCCTCCAGGGCGCGGAACACCGGTCCGACGGTCACCTCGCCGTCGGCGGCGAACTCGATGCCGCCCGGGCTGCCTTCGAGCCCGGCGGGCAGGGCGTCGACGAAGTCGTCGACGCCGAAGGCCAGCCACGGCTCGGGGAGCACGGCCTGGAGGCAGCGCACCATGCCGGTCTTCCCTGAGCTGGAGCCGCCGTTGAGGATGATCATCCGCGTCGTCACGCGGTCACCCTAGGGGTTCCCGTCGGCCCCGCCCCAGTGGATTTCGGCCGGCGCCCGACGCCCGCCGCCCGCCGTCAGTCGACTGCCGTCAGCCGACCGGCACCAGGGTGAGGTAGGCGATGCCGAGGAGGCCGCGGTAGCCGAGCCACTGGGAGCGCTGGCGGTCGACCTTGGCGCGGGTCTCCGCGGCGAGCGGGTGGTCGGGGTGGGCGGCGAGCCAGAGTTCGGTGGCCTGCCGGTAGCCGGACTCGAACGCCTCCCACTCCTCCGGGCTCGCCGTCTCGATCCAGGCCGGCCGGAAGCCCGCCTCGATCGCGAGGTCCACGAGGACGTCGAGGGTGGTGTGGTCGTCGGCGCGGGCGCCGGGCCACA
The DNA here is from genome assembly GCF_040650755.1 of Streptomyces sp. NPDC048623. Classification (NCBI taxonomy): domain Bacteria; kingdom Bacillati; phylum Actinomycetota; class Actinomycetes; order Kitasatosporales; family Streptomycetaceae; genus Streptomyces; species Streptomyces sp. NPDC048623. Next base: position 310,207 of record NZ_JBEZHV010000004.1, on the reverse strand, counting down.
TCCGGGCGAGTTCGGCGTCCGTGGGGGTGCGCTGCCAGAAGCCCTCGCCCAACAGGACGCGGCCCCCGGGCCGGACAAGACGGCGCAGTTCGCGCAGGATGGCGACGAGGTCGTACGGGGCCTCGGGGTCGCACAGCGCCTGGCCCGAACCGAGGCACAGCACGGTGTCGGCGGGGCCGCGGGTCGTGCCGTACCCGGACTCCTCGGCGTACTCGACACGTGCGTCGAGCCGGCGCTCGGCGGCGAGCTGCCGGCCCAGGGCGAGGTCGTCGCCGTTGATGTCGATCCCGAGGCCCTTGGCGCCGGGGACGGCGGCGACCAGGCTCAGCAGGAACTCGCCCCAGCCGCAGCCGATGTCGAGGATCGTGCCGGGCGAGGCGGCGGCGAGCCGCTCGATCATGGCGTCGACCCGGGCCTCGGAGAGGGGGCCGTGGAAGGTGAGTCCGGTACCGAAGGCCGGCGGTCCGGCGGCGGTGTCGGTGGTGTTCGCGGTCTCGGCGGGCTCTGCGGAAGGGGTTTCGGTCACGAGGCGCGACCCTAGCCCGCGTCGCCCGTGCCGCCCAAGGCATTTAGGGGGTCGTCGAGGACCGGCTGCCAGGCGAGTTCGGCGGCGCCGACCAGGCTGTTGTGGTCGAGGGTGCAGGGCAGGATCGGTACGCCGCCGCTGCGGCCCCACAGGCTGCGGTCGGCGACCACGGCGCGCAGCCGCCCCGGGTCGGCGTCGAGGAGTTCGCGGTGGAGGCCGCCGAGGATGATCCGGTCGGGGTTGAGGATGTTGACCAGGCCGGCCAGCCCGAGGCCGAGCCGGTCGATCAACTCCTCGGTGGCGGCGCGGACTCCGGGGTCGTCGGCGTGGTCACGGAGCAGGTCGCGGGCCTGCTGGAGCAGCGAGACCTCGGGGCCGGGCGCGCGCCCGGCGACGGTGAGGAAGGCGAGCGGGTCGGTCTCGACGTCGAGACAGCCGCGCGAGCCGCAATGGCAGGGACGGCCCTCGGGGTTGACGGTGAGGTGGCCGACCTCCAGGGCCAGACCCGAACTCCCGGTGTGCAGGCGCCCGTCGAGAACGAGCGCGCCGCCGACGCCGCGGTGGCCGGTGGCCACGCACAGCAGGTCCTTGGCACCGCGGCCCGCGCCGTGCCGGTGCTCGGCGAGGGCGGCGAGGTTGACGTCGTTGCCGGTGAAGGCGGGGCCCTCGATGCCGGCGGCGCGGACCCGCTCGGCGAAGATCTCGCGGACCGGCGCACCGGCCGGCCAGGCGAGGTGCAGCGGGTTGAGGGCGGTGCCCTCGGGTTCGGCGACCGCGGAGGGCGCGGCGAGCCCGGCGCCGACGCAGCGCCGGCCGCTGGCGCGGAGCAGCGCGGCCCCGGCGTCGACGACGGCGCCGAGCACCTGGGCGGGGTCGGCGGAGACGGTCACGCAGCCGGGGGCGGTGGCCTCGATGGTGCCGCCGAGGCCGACCAGGGCGGCGCGGAAGCCGTCGGCGTGCACCTGGGCGGCGAGGGCGACGGGGCCCTTCTCGTCGATGGTGAGCCGGTGCGAGGGGCGGCCCTGGGAGCCGGCGGCGGCGCCCGGGTTGGAGTCGACGCGGATCAGGCCGAGCGCCTCCAGTTCGGCGGCGACGGCGCCGGCGGTGGCGCGGGTGACGCCGAGCTCGGCGGTGAGCACGGCGCGCGTGGGGGCGCGGCCCGTGTGCACGAGTTCGAGCGCGGGTCCGAGCGCGCTGCGCCCCCTGTCCAGCCGTGTCCGGGTCGTCGTCGCCTTGCCGTTCATGGCCCCGAGTCTCCCATGATCGCCGCTCCGGGAACCCCCACCACCCTCCTTCGGCCGGTTCCGGACCCTGCGGGGGCGCGCGCTCGCCGTCTCCGGGGCGCCGGGGCGTGCGCGTCCGCCGGGTCACGGGGCGCCGGGGCGCGCGCGTCCGCCGGGTTGAATCCGTCGGGCCGCCACCCCTATCCTGAGTTTGTGCCGCTACTAAACAAAGTGCGGACGGCCGTATCGGGGGGAACCCGCGGAGACACCGCACCCCTCCCCCTGACCCGCCTCCGCTCCGCCCTGACCCTGTTCTTCGCCCTCGACGGCTTCCTCTTCGCCGGCTGGGTGGTCCGCATCCCGGCCATCAAGCAGCAGACCGGCGCGACCGCCGGCGACCTCGGCCTGGCACTGCTCGGCGTGTCCGCGGGCGCCGTCGTCACCATGACGCTCACCGGGCGCCTGTGCCGCCGGTACGGCAGCCACCCCGTCACCGTGGCCACGGCGGTGCTCCTCTCGCTCTCCCTGGCCCTCCCGGCGCTGACCCGCTCCCCGCTCGCCCTCGGCCTGGTCCTGCTGGTCTTCGGCGCGGCGTACGGCGGGATCAACGTCGCCATGAACAGCGCCGCCGTCGACCTGGTCGCCGCCCTGCGCAGGCCTGTGATGCCGAGCTTCCACGCTGCCTTCAGCCTCGGCGGCATGCTCGGCGCCGGACTCGGCGGCCTCGTCGCCAGCGTCCTCTCCCCCACCGCGCATCTGCTCGGCCTCACCGTCGCCGGACTGCTCCTGACGGCCGCCGCCGGCCCCGTACTCCTGCGGCATCCCTCCCCCGCCCCGCCCGAGGCACTCCCCACCCCGGCCCGTCGGGAACCCGGCCCTGCCCGGCGGTCCGCCGGGGCGCGCCGGACGGTCCTCGTCTTCGGTGTGATCGCGCTGTGCACGGCGTACGGGGAGGGTGCCCTCGCCGACTGGGGCGCCCTGCACCTGGCGCAGGACCTGGACGCGCACCCCGGCGTCGCGGCGGCCGGCTACTCGCTGTTCGCCCTCACCATGACCGTCGGCCGGCTCTCCGGCACCGCCCTGCTCGAACGCCTCGGCCAGACCCGCACCCTGGTCGCGGGCGGCCTCACCGCCGCCGCGGGCATGCTGCTCGGCGCGCTCGCGCCCAGCGTCTGGGCGGCCCTGCTCGGTTTCGCCGTGACCGGTCTCGGCCTGGCCAACATCTTCCCGGTCGCCGTGGCCCGCGCCGGCGCGCTCACCGGACCGAGCGGCGTCGCCACCGCGTCCACCCTCGGCTACGGCGGCATGCTGCTCGGCCCGCCGTCCATCGGCTTCCTGGCGGACTGGTTCTCGCTGCCGGTCGCGCTCACCACGGTCGCGGTGCTCGCGGCGGGGGCGGCCGCGATGGGCTGGGCGGCGCGGGACAGGCGGGCGCCCGGGGCGCGTTGAGCCAGACGGCGCCGGGGCGGCGGCCCGCGCGACGGGCCGCGTCGACATAATCCGTGACATGGACACCCTGAGCATCGACACGCACATCGACGCGCTCGACACGGCGGGCAAGGCGCTCCTGACGGCCGCGGCGGCGGCCGGGCCGGACGCCGAGGTCCCCGCCTGCCCCGGCTGGCGGGTGCGCGACCTGCTGCGGCACACCACGATGGTGCACCGCTGGGCCACGGCCTTCGTCGCCGAGGGCCACACCTCGTACCAGCCGGACGGCGGAGAGCCCGATCTCGACGGCGACGCGCTCCTCACGTACGTGCGCGAGGGGCACGAGGGGCTCGTGGCCGCCCTGCGCTCCGCCCCGGCCGACCTGGAGTGCTGGAGCTTCCTGCCCGCGCCGTCGCCGCTCGCCTTCTGGGCGCGCCGCCAGGCCCACGAGACCACCGTGCACCGCGCGGACGCCGAGTCGGCGCTCCCCGCGGGTCCGGGGCCGGTGGACCCGGCGCTCGCCGCCGACGGCGTGGACGAGCTGGTACGCGCCTTCCACGGCCGGGACCGGAGCCGGGTGCGTACGGAGCAGCCGCGGCTGCTGCGCGTCCGGGCCACGGACACGGGCGACCTCTGGTCCGTACACCTGTCCCCGGAGGCGCCCCGCGCCGAGCGGAACGCGGACGGGGGCGACGGCGGCCCCGCCGACTGCGAACTGAGCGGTTCTGCCGGCGAGTTGTACCTCACACTGTGGAACCGGCTTCCGCTGGACGCGGTGACGGTGGCCGGGGACGCGGGGCTCGCCCGGCTGTGGCGGGAGAACTCCGGCATCACCTGGTGAGTGGCCTCCGGGTCGCCCGTACCGGGACCAGCGCCTGTCCGGCCCTGATCCGCCGGACGGGCCGCCTAACCGAGCCAGCCGGGGCGGACCAGGCCCGACTCGTAGGCGAGGACGACGAGTTGGGCCCGGTCGCGGGCGCCGAGCTTCACCATGGTGCGGCTCACATGGGTCTTGGCGGTCAGCGGGCTGACGACCAGGCGGCGGGCGATCTCCTCGTTGGACAGGCCGAGGCCGACCAGGGCCATCACCTCCCGCTCCCGTTCGGTGAGTTCGTCGAGACCGGCCGCGCGCGCGGGCGCCTTCGAGCGGGCCGCGAACTCCTCGATCAGGCGGCGGGTGACGCCGGGCGAGAGGAGCGCGTCGCCCTCGGTCACCGCGCGGACGGCGCGCAGCAGTTCCTCCGGCTCGGTGTCCTTCACCAGGAAGCCCGAGGCGCCGGAGCGGATGGCCTCGAAGACGTACTCGTCGAGCTCGAAGGTGGTCAGCATGACCACCTTCACCGCGGCGAGTCCCGGGTCGCCGGTGATCTCGCGGGTGGCGGCGAGGCCGTCGAGCCGGGGCATCCGGATGTCCATGAGGACGACGTCGGGGCGCAGGGCGCGGACCTGCGCGACGGCCTCCGCGCCGTCCGCGGCCTCGCCTGCGACCTCGATGTCCGGCTGGGCCGACAGGAGGGCGTGGAAACCGGCCCGGACGAGGGACTGGTCGTCGGCGAGCAGCACCCGGATCGCGGGCGGGTCCGATGTCTCGGGCGTGCCGGTCGGCTCGGGCGTGCCGGTCGGCTCGGGCGTGTCGGTCGGCTCGGGCGTGTCGGGGCTCACGGGGTCGGCTCCTCGGGGCGGACGGGGAGGCTGGCGCGCACCCGGAAGCCGCCGTCCGGCCGGGTGCCCGCCTCGATGGTGCCACCGAGCGCGGCGGCCCGCTCCCGCATCCCGGCGAGTCCGTTGCCGCTGCCGCCGGCGTCGCCGCCGGTGGCCGGGCCCGCGTCGTCGACGCTGAGTTCCAGGGCGCCGGGGCGGTAGCCGAGGACGACGGTGGCGGTGCGGGAGCCGGAGTGGCGCACCACGTTGGTCAGGGCCTCCTGCACGATCCGGAAGGCGGCGAGTTCGGTCCCGGGCGGCAGCCGGCGCGGCCGCCCCTCGGTCTCGGTGCGTACGGTGAGCCCGGCCGCGGCGGCCTGTTCGACCAGCTCCGGGAGCCGGTCGAGGCCGGGCGCGGGGGCGCGGGGCGCGTCGCCGGGCGCGCGGAGGGTGTCGAGCACCTGCCGTACCTCGCCGAGCGCCTCCTTGCTCGCGGCCTTGATGGTGGTGAGCGCGGTACGGGCCTGGCCGGGGTCGGAGTCGAGCAGGGCGAGGCCGACGCCGGCCTGCACGTTGATCACGGAGAGGGAGTGGGCGAGGACGTCGTGGAGCTCGCGGGCGATCCGCAGGCGTTCCTCGTCGGCCCGCCGCCGCTCGGCCGCGGCGCGCTCGGCCCGCTCCTTGGCCCACTGCTCGCGGCGTACGCGGACGAGTTCGGAGGCGGCGAGGATGGCCACGACGAAGGCGGCGACCGGGAGTTCCTGGCCCCAGGACGCCGGGCCGTCACCGGCGGGCGGCAGATAGCGGTACAGCCAGTGCGCCAGCAGCAGGTGCCCGGCCCAGAGCAGCCCGAGCGCCCACCACGCGGCCCGCCGGTGCCCGTGCACGACGGCGGCGAAGCAGGCGAGCGCGACCGGGACGAAGACCGGCCCGTACGCGTATCCCGCGGCCAGGTAGGCGAGCGTCACGACCGCCACCGCGAACACCACGGGCACGGGCCGCCGGTGCCGCGCGAGCAGCGGCAGCACCATGAGGACGAGCAGCAGCCGCCCGAGGGTGTCGAGCCCGAGCCGCTCGGGCTGGTTGCGCGCCGCGTACCCGGACCCGACGAGCACGAACACCCCGACGGCCACGGTCGACCGCCAGGGCAGCCCGGCGCCCGGCCCGCGCGCCGCCAGGCCCCAGGGCCCGCCGTGCCAGGGCCCGCGGTGCCAGGGGCCCCGGGCTTCCGGTGGTCCGTCGCCGCCGGGGGCCGGGGTGCTGGTGGGCTGTTCGTCCATGCGGCCACGCTAGACGGGGCCGGGGCGCGGGGGCGTCCGCCGGGCGGGGTGGTCACCCGTACTCCCGGGGGAGTACGGGGTGGGGGGCGCGGGTCGTGGGTGGGGGGCGCGGGTGCCGTTCCGGCGACCGCATTCGGGACTGCATGATTTACGGCGCGGTCGGGTCCGGCCAGGTTCGAGGGCCTTCTTTCCGCGCCACAAATCACGCTTTACGTCCCGAACGCGGTCCCCTGCACGTCCCCCGCGCCCTCGGTCTCAGCCCGCTGGCTCGGCCGTAGCGGCGCCTCTTCAAGACCTACAGCCGGCGCGCCGCCGCCGGGCCGCCCCGGTCACGGCTTCCGCAGCAGGCCCACGTCGCGGCCGAGGCGCTCGGCGGCGGTGGCGAAGAAGGCTTCGCGGTCCTCGACGACGTTGTTGAACTGGCCGAAGACCTCGAAGGAGATCAGGCCGAAGAGCTGGGCCCAGGCGAAGACGAGGGCGACGGCGAGCGGTGGCGGCAGGTCGGGGGCGAGGTCGGCGGCCAGTCGCTCGGCCTCGGGGTGGAGGGTGGCCGGGAGCGGTGGCGGGGTGACGCTCTTGTCGTGGTACGCGGCCCGGGCGGTGGACACGAGCAGCAGTCCGACGCGGGAGGCGGGGGCGATGGTGTCCTGCGGGGCGGTGTAGCCGGGGACCGGGGAGCCGTAGATCAGGGCGTACTCGTGGGGGTGGCCGACGGCCCAGTCGCGGACGGCCCGGCAGGTGGCGGTCCAGTGGGCCAGGTGGTCGCCGGGGACGGCCTTCGCGGCGGCGGCGTGGGCCTGTTCGGCGGCCGCGCCGACGGAGTCGTAGGCGTCGATGATCAGCGCGGTCAGCAGGTCGTCGCGGCTCGGGAAGTAGCGGTAGAGCGCGGAGGAGACCATGCCGAGTTCGCGCGCGACGGCGCGCAGCGAGAGCTTCGCCGCGCCCTCGGCGGCGAGCTGCCGGCGGGCCTCGTCCTTGATGGCGGCGGTGATCTCGATCCGGGCGCGGGCGCGGGCTCCTTGGACGGTGGTCATGGAGAGCAGTGTGCCATGTTTTGGAGCACCGCACCGAAACGAGAGCACCGCTCTTGCTTGAGCACACGGATCCGTGCACACTGGTCTCAAGCGAGAGCACCGCTCACACTTTGGAGCGGCGCTCACCCCATAGCTCGCGCCGGCCGCATGGAGGCTCCGATGTCCGCCCAGACCACCGACCACGTCATGAAGCCCGGCTGGTTCACCGTCCACGTCATGAACCGGTCCGTCGCCTGGCTCACCCGGCGCGGCATCAGCGTCTGGGGCTCCCGGGTCCTCGCCGTACGCGGCCGCAAGAGCGGCGAATGGCGCACCACCCCCGTCAATCTGCTGACCGTGGACGGCGCCCAGTACCTGATCGCCCCGCGCGGCCACGTCCAGTGGACCCACAACATGCGGGCGGCCGGCGGCGGGGAGCTGCACCTCGGCAAGCACGTGCAGCCGTTCACGGCCGTCGAGATCGCCGACGACGACAAGCCCGTACTGCTCCGCGCCTACCTCAAGCGCTGGAAGGCCGAGGTCGGCGTCTTCTTCGGGGGCGTCGGACCCGACTCGACGGACGAGGAGCTGCGGGCCATCGCGCCCAAGCACCCGGTCTTCCGGATCAGCGAGGTCTGACGCCCGACAAGGGCGGGGTCCGGCCATCCGGCCGGACCCCGCCACCGCATCACAACAGCCCTACGAGACCTCGTCCTTGGGCTCGTCCTTGCGCGGCGTCACCCCACGTCCCGCCGGCCCCACACCCACCGAGGTGTCCATGGACCGGTCGAGCAGATCGAGCGCCCGGCGCGCGAGCCCGTTGCCGCGGACCAGGCCGGCCAGCGTCGTCGCCCCGCGCGTGATGTCCGCGAAGGCCTTCCAGGCCGGCCGCACACCGGTTATGGCCGCGTGCAGGAGCCCCGGCCGCCGCTCGAACACCGCGAGCATCCGGCGCCCCACGGCCATCTCGACGCCGAGCCCGGCCTTGATGGCGAAGGCGTAGTTGAGCGCCTGCCGGCGCGCGTCCACCGCGTCGCCCGCCTCCGCGATCCGGACCGCCCACTCCCCCGCGAGGCGCCCGGAGCGCAGCGCGAACGAGATGCCCTCGCGGGTCCACGGCTCCAGGAGGCCGGCCGCGTCGCCGCAGACCAGGACCCGGCCGCGGGAGAGCGGCGAGTCGTCGGTGCGGCAGCGGGTCAGATGCCCGGAGGAGACGGCCGGTTCGAAGCCCGCGAGCCCGAGGCCCGCGATGAAGTCCTCCAGATAACGCTTGGTCGCCGCGCCCTCGCCGCGCGCCGAGATGACGCCGACGGTGAGCGTGTCGCCCTTGGGGAACACCCAGCCGTAACTGCCGGGCAGCGGGCCCCAGTCGATGAGCACCCGGCCCTTCCAGTCCTCCGCCACCGACGGCGGCACCGGGATCTCCGCCTCCAGACCGAGGTCGACCTGGCCGAGCTTGACGCCGACGTGCGCCCCTATCCGGCTGGCGCTGCCGTCGGCGCCGACGACCGCGTGGGCCAGGACGGTCTCGCCGTCGGCGAGCACGACGGCGACCGTGCGCCGGTCCGGCACGGACGGGCCGTGCTGCTCGACCCGGCTGACGGTCACTCCGGTGCGCAGCTCGGCGCCCGCCTTCTGGGCGTGCTCGACGAGCTGGGCGTCGAACTCGGGCCGGTTGATGAGCCCGAAGAGCATCTTGCGGGAGCGGCGGGTCCGGGCGAAGCGCCCGCCGAGCTGGAAGGTGACGGCGTGCACCCGGTCCTGGAGCGGCAGTTCGAAACCGGGCGGCAGCGCGTCGCGCGAGGGGCCGATGATGCCGCCGCCGCAGGTCTTGTAGCGGGGCAGTTCGGCCTTCTCCAGGAGCAGCACCCGGCGGCCGGCGACGGCCGCCGCGTAGGCCGCCGAGGCCCCGGCGGGACCGGCGCCGACGACGACCACGTCCCAGACCTGCCGCTCCTCGTCCGGGCCCACCGGCCCCGTACCGGCCTGCGCCGCGCCCTCTGCCGCTCCGGCGTCTGCGTTCTCGCTGCTCACGATGTGCTTCTGCTCCTGATCCGACCGGTGGTTCCTGCTCTGGACGCATCCTACGGCGCGGTAGGGGGGCCGTCCGGGCCGCCCCGCGCCGTAGGATCGGGCGTGCGTTCGCCGTACAACCGATACACGGCGTCGTCCTGACAACGTCGCACCCACCAGGAGCGTGCCCATGACCGCGAATCCGATCGCCGAGACCGTCGCATCCCTGATGCCCCGCGCCAAGGCGGAGCTGACGGAGCTGGTGGCCTTCCAGTCGGTCGCGGACGAGACCGTCGCCCCGCGCAGCGAGTGCGAGGCCGCCGCGAACTGGGTGGCCGACGCGCTGCGCGCCGAGGACTTCCAGGAGGTGGCGCTGCTCGACACCCCGGACGGTACGCAGTCGGTGTACGGCGTGCTGCCCGGCCCGGCGGGCGCGCCGACCGTGCTCCTGTACGCGCACTACGACGTGCAGCCGATGCTGGCCGAGTCGGAGTGGCTGACCCCGGCGTTCGAGCTGACCGAGCGTGAGGACGGGCGCTGGTACGGGCGCGGCACGGCCGACTGCAAGGGCGGCTTCATCATGCACCTGCTCGCGCTGCGCGCCCTGAAGGCGAACGGCGGTGTGCCGGTCACCGTCAAGATGATCGTGGAGGGCTCGGAGGAGCAGGGCACCGGCGGTCTGGAGCGGTACGCGGAGGCGCACCCCGAACTCCTGACGGCGGACGCGATCGTCATCGGCGACGCCGGCAACTTCCGGGTCGGCCTGCCGACGGTGACGGCGACGCTGCGCGGTATGACGATGATCCGGGTCACGATCGACACGCTGCAGGGCAATCTGCACTCGGGTCAGTTCGGCGGCGCCGCGCCGGACGCGCTCGCTGCGCTCATCCGGGTGCTCGACTCGCTGCGCGACGAGGCCGGTGACACGGTGATCGACGAAATGCCGGCGGACGCGGTGTGGGAGGGCCTGCAGTACCCGGACGCCGACTTCCGCAAGGACGCGAAGGTGCTCGACGGTGTGGACCTGCCGGGCGCCGGCACGGTCGCCGACCGGATCTGGGCGCGCCCGGCCGTGACCGTCGTCGGCATCGACGCGCAGCCGGTGGCCGGCGCGACCGCGTCGATCCCGTCGACCGCCCGCGCGCAGGTCAGCCTGCGGGTGCCGCCCGGCCAGGACGCGGCGAAGGCGACGGAGCTGCTGTTCGCGCACATCGAGAAGCACACGCCGTGGAACGCGCGGGTGACCCTGGAGAAGGTCGGCCAGGGCCAGCCGTTCCAGGCGGACACCTCCAGCCCGGCGTACACCTCGATGGCGGAGGCGATGCGGATCGCGTACCCGGGTGAGGAGATGCAGGCCGCGGGCCTCGGCGGCTCCATCCCGCTGTGCAACACGCTGGCCTCGCTGTACCCGGAGTCGGAGATTCTGCTGATCGGCCTGAGCGAGCCGGAGGCGCAGATCCACGCGGTGAACGAGTCCGTGTCGCCGCAGGAGCTGGAGCGTCTGTCGGTGGCCGAGGCGCTGTTCCTGGTCAACTACGCGAGCTCGAAGGCGTAGTCGCCGCAGTTGATGCCGTGGTCACGCTCTGGGCGGAACTCGCCCGGAGCGTAGACCCGTGCCGGATTCGAGGACGCGGACGTACGTTCGCCGCATGGACCTCGTAGAGATCGCTCCCCGGCTCCACATGCTGCGCTTCTCCATCGGCCAGGCCTGGCTCTGGCGGGACGGCGAGGAGTTGACGCTGATCGACGCCGGCTGGGCGGGCTCGGCGGACGAGATCGCGTCGGGTCTGCGCGGTGCCGGCCTCGATCCGGCCGGGCTGCGGCGGATCGTGCTCACCCACTGCCATCGCGACCATGTGGGCGCGGCCGGGGAGTTGGCCGATCGCTTCGGCGCCGAGATCCTGGCGCACGCCCTGGACGCCCCGATGGTGCGGGGCGAACTCCCGGTTCCCGAGCCCGACTTGCTGGACTGGGAGCGGCCGCTGTACGCCCACGGGCTCACCGTCCCGGAGGCGCCGCCGACCCGGGTGGACCGGGAACTCACGGACGGCGAGGTCCTGGACTTCGCCGACGGCGCGGTGGTGGTGCACGCCCCGGGCCACACGCCCGGCTCGATCGCGGTCCATCTGCCGCGCCACGGCGTGCTGTTCAGCGGCGACACGGTCGCGTCGATCCCGGACGTGATGTTCGGCGTCTTCCACGTGGACCGGGCCGGGGCCCTCGCCTCGATGCGCCGCCTCGCGGACCTGCGCCCGTCGGTGCTGTGCTGCGGGCACGGCGAGCCGGTGACGACGGACACGGCGGCGCGCCTGGCGAGGGCGGCCGCACAGGCTCAGGAGCGGTAAGGGGCGCCGTACGGGGAACCTCGGTGCGCCGCACGCCGTCCTTTCCCCTGTGAGTACGACGGAACGGCGCCCGGTGCGCCAGGGCGCGGGCGAACGCGCAAGTTCGCGGCGGATCCGGCGGGCCGGGATCCTCGGCGGGGCCGCCGCCGCGGCGACCGGCGGCGTGTACATCTTCCTCGAACTGGTGACCGGCGGCCCGCTGCGGTGGGCCGCGGCGCCGGTCGCGGCCGTCTGCTTCGGCGTCGTCGTGTTCGCCGGGTTCTCGGCGGGCCGCGAGCACGGGACGCGCAAGGAGACGATCGCGCCGGGCGAGACGGTCCTCTGCACCTACGGGGTGTGGGCGGAGCCCGCGCCGCCCGCGAGCCGCCGGGCCTCTGTCGACTTCTCCCCGTATCAGCTGCGCCTGACCGACCGTCAGCTCCAGCTCTGGCAGTACGCGACCCTGGTCTGGGCCCATCCCTGGACCCAGGTCCGCCTCGTCACCGACGGCCCGCTGCTGCGTGTGCTGCACGAGGACCGGGAGATCGCGGCGGTGGTGGGCGCGGCGTCGGCCACGGGCATGCCGGAAGAGGTGCGCTTCGTGGCGGGCCGGATGGCGGCGCGGAGTCCGGAAGGGCGGTAGGGCCTGGCGGTTCGGCCAGTCCGCCCCGCGTCACCCCACCGGGACGCCGGCCTCCAGGTTGAGGACGGTGCCGCGTTCGCGGGCGCGCAGGGCCCAGCGGAGGCGGGCGTAGCGGACCGGGGGCAGCAGGTCGGCGGCCTCGGCCTCGGTGACGAAGCGCCAGGCGCGGAGTTCGGCACCGGGCAGCAGCAGACGTTCGGCGTCGGCGGCGGGCAGCCGGCCGCCGTCGAAGAGCAGGCGCAGTCCGCCGTAACCGGGCGGCTGGGGGCGTTCCCAGTCGACCAGGAGCAGCCTGGGCACGGTGTCGAGGCGGAGCCCTATCTCCTCGGCGACCTCGCGCATGCCCGCGCGGGCGGGCGCCTCGCCGGGCTCGACGACGCCGCCGGGGAACTCCCAGCCGGGCTTGTAGGTGGGGTCGACGAGCAGGAAGCGGTCGTCCTCGTCGAAGAGCAGGACGCCGGCGGCGAGCGTCTCGCCGGTCGGCTCGGGGGTCTGGACGATGCCGCAGGGGGCGGCGCGTCCGCTGGTGACGGCGTCGGCGACGGCCCGGGCGGTCTCGGCGGCGCTGAGCGCGGAGTTGTCGACGGCGTACGCGTCGGCGGCGAGCCAGCCGTCACGCGCGCGCCGGTAGCGGTCGAGCTGCCCGCGGCACCACCGGCCGGCCGGAGCGCCCGGCTCTGCCGGCATCTCGCCGGCGCCCACGCCCATGCCGGACACGCTGGCCGGGCTCTCGCCAGTGCCCACGACCGCCCCGGACACGCTGGCCGGGCTCTCGCCAGTGCCCACGCCCGCGCCGGGGGCCTCCTCCGGTGTCCCGCCGGTGGCCCGGGCGGTGAGCTCCGCCTCGGGAGGGGTCTCTCCTGCGGCTCGGCCGCTTATCGCCACCTCGGCCGGAGTCTCACCGCCGACCACGCCCGCGCCGGTCTCCCCGGCCGGCCCCACATCGGTGCCCTGGCCCGCACGGAACACCTCGGCCGGGCTCTCGTCGGCGGCCAGGACTGCGCCGGCCGCCTCGGCCAGTGCCTCACCGCCGTCCACGCCCGCGCCGGACACCCCGGTCGGCGCCTCACCGGTGGCCCCGGCGAGCGCCGCCGGCTCAGTGGCGTCGACGGTGTCCGCGAGCGTCGCGCGGTGTTCGATCCGGGTGCGCAGGATCGTTTCGTCGGGGGTGAGCAGGACATGCCGGACCTCGATCCGGCGGGCCGCGAGGCCGCCGAAGATCTCGTCCCGGTACTCCTGCCGCAGCAGGGTCATCGGGACCACGAGCACCCCGCCGAGCTCGGCGAGCAGCGCGGCGGCGGTGTCCACGACGAGGCGCCGCCAGATGGGCAGGTCCTGGACGTCGGTGACCTCCGCGAGACGCTTACGCGGAAGCATCCGGCGCAGCGCGCCGTCGGTGGACTCGGGGTCGTACAGGGTGCTGTTCGGGATCAGCTCGACCAGTTCGCGCGCGGTGCTCGACTTCCCCGCCCCGAACGCCCCGTTGATCCAGACGATCACGATTCCCCCTCTTCGTCGGCACCCAGTGGCTTGCCCGCACCACCCTGCCACGGAAACCCGCGGGCGGCGGCGGCCCGGGCGCGGCGGGCGGGGGAACCGGGGCACCCCCAGCGCGTGCCGGTCCACGGCCGCGCGGCACACCGCGGACACGGCCCGCGGGCCGCCGTCACGGGCGGAGGGGGCGCCGGGGTCCGACGGATTCCCGGTCCGCGGGGAACCGCGCTCGCCGGACGCGGTGGCGGTGCGGGCCCAGGGGCGCCGCCCCCGCGCGTCGGACCGGGCCCGCGCGCCCGGCGTACGCCCCGGGGCCCGGCGTGCGCCGTCCGTACGGCTCCGGGTGCCGCCACGGATGCCGCTACGGGTGCGGCCCGGCCCCGGACGCGCTCAGCGCCGTACCGGATCGCCCTCCGGCTGCGCGGCGGCGGCCGCGGCGGCGCCGAGGAGACCGGCGTCGGTGCCGGTGAGGGCGGGCACGACCGTGAGGCCGCGGACGAAGGAGAGCGTGGCGTACGAGCGGAGGGCGCGGCGCAGCGGCGCGAAGAGGACCTCCCCGGCGCCGGCCACTCCCCCGCCGACGACCGCGATGTCGATCTCGACCAGGGAGGCGGTGGCGGCGATCCCGGCGGCCAGGGCCTGCGCGGCGCGCTCGAAGGAGGCGACGGCCACCGGGTCGCCGGCCCGGGCCGCGGCGGCCACCGCGGCGGCGGAGGCGTCGCCGTCGGGGCCGGGCCGCCAGCCGTTGTCCAGCGCGCGGCGCGCGATGTGCGGGCCGCTGGCGATCCGTTCGACGCAGCCGCGCCCGCCGCAGGCGCAGGGGTCGCCGTCCAGGTCGACGCTGATGTGGCCGATGTGCCCGGCGTTGCCGGTGGGTCCGGGGTGGATCCGTCCGCCGAGGACGAGGCCGCCGCCGACGCCGGTGGAGACGACCAGACACAGCGCGTTGTCGTGGCCACGCGCGGCGCCCTGCCAGTGCTCGGCGGCGGTCATCGCGACGCCGTCGCCGATCAGGGTGAGGGGCCGTCCGCCGGTGGCCCGCCGCACCCGGTCGACCAGCGGGAACTCGCGCCAGCCGGGCACGTTGACCGGGCTGACGGTGCCGGCCGAGGCGTCCACCGGGCCGGCACTGCCGATGCCGACGGCCCCCGCCTCGGCCCACAGCGGGGACTCCGCGAGCTCGCCGAGCACCGCCGTCACGGCCTTCATCACCGTCTCGCCGTCCTCGCGCGCGGGCGTGGGCCGCTGGGCGCGCACCCGGATACGGCCCCCGGCGTCGACCAGCGCTCCGGCGATCTTGGTGCCGCCGATGTCGAGGGCGACGACGAGGTCAGTGCGCATGGGCTCCGGGTCTCTGTGGGGACGGTGGGTGTGACCTACAGTCTTCCCGCCTCTGACAACGTTGTCCAGGGCCTATGCTCGACAGCAACGAGATCGATACGCATCTGAGCGCCCGATCGCACACCCGACGGAGGAACCTCACGCCGTGGCCGACATCGCCCGCCGCCCCGAGCACCGTTACGGCAATCGGCCCACCATGAAGGACGTCGCCGCCCGGGCGGGCGTGGGCCTGAAGACCGTCTCGCGGGTCGTCAACGGCGAGCCGGGCGTCACGCCCGACACCGAGCGGCGGGTGCAGGACGCCATCGAGTCGCTCGGCTTCCGCCGCAACGACAGCGCGCGGGTGCTGCGCAAGGGGCGCACGGCGTCGGTCGGACTGGTCCTGGAGGATCTGGCGGACCCGTTCTACGGTCCGCTGAGCCGCGCCGTCGAGGAGGTCGCGCGGGCGCACGGGGCGCTGCTCATCAACGGCTCCAGCGCCGAGGACCCGGACCGCGAGCAGGAGTTGGCGCTCGCGCTGTGCGCGCGCCGAGTGGACGGACTCATCGTCATCCCGGCGGGCGGCGACCACCGCTATCTGGAGCCGGAGATACGGGCGGGCGTCGCGACCGTCTTCGTGGACCGGCCGGCGGGCCGGATCGAGGCGGACACGGTCCTCTCGGACAGCTTCGGCGGCGCACGGGCGGGCGTGGCGCACCTGATCGCGCACGGCCACCGCCGGATCGGTTTCATCGGCGACCTGCCGCGCATCCACACCGCGACGGAGCGGCTGCGCGGCTACCGGGCGGCGATGGAGGACGCGGGGCTCGACGTGGCCGAGGAGTGGGTGGCGCTCGGGCCGACGGACGCGGAGCGGGTGGCGGCGGCGGTCGAGGCGATGCTGTCCGGTCCTGAGCCGGTCACGGCGCTGTTCGCGGGCAACAACCGGGTGACCGTGACCGCGGTCCGGGTGCTCGCGGGGCGTGAACGGCCGGTCGCCCTCGTCGGGTTCGACGACATCGAGCTGGCCGACCTGCTGGGCATCACGGTCATCGCGCAGGACGCGGCGGCGCTCGGCCGCTCGGCGGCCGAGCGGCTCTTCCGGCGCCTCGACGGGGTGGCCGGGGCGCCGGAGACGGTGGTCCTGGGGACCCGTCTCATCGCCCGGGGCTCGGGCGAGATCGCGCCGCCGGCAGAGCAGTGACCGCGCGCCCCGCCCTCGGCCGGTCCGCCCGCCTCTCTTCGAGCCGTAAGACACCATGACGGCCCACGCCGAGGCCACCGCCCGTGCCGTGCGAGGCCTCGACTTCGCCTTGACCATGCTGTTCGGAGCGGTGTACCGGCCGGCCTGTTCCTCCTCGTCACCGGCTTCGCCGTCGAACCGGCCGCAGCTGCGGCGGCCGGTTCCGCGAAGCGTGCGGAAGCGTCACGTACGCGCGCCTCGGTGCCGGCCCCGGCCTGCTCCGGCGTCGCCGCGCCGTTGCTCGGCTCGGCATCCGGCGGCCGGGCGGACGATCAGCAGATGCGGAGCCCTTCCACCGGACCGCCGGCCGCACCGCCGCTGAGATGGAGCACGCTGACGTACACGTTGGTGTTGCCGCTGTCGTCGTCGGTCCTCGCGAACCACCGGCTGGTCCGGCCCCCGTACGACTCCGTCCGGTCCAGGTCCACCTGACAGAAGAACACCTGCGGGCCGGGGGCCACGGTGCCCATCTCGCCGCCGTCGTAGCGGGTGCTGGTGGCCGTCCGTACCACCTGGCAGGTCGCCGAGGAGCCGGCCGGCGTGCATCCGCTCGCGGCGGGCGGCGGGGCTGCGGCCGTGGTCGCGGGCGGCGCGGTGGTCGCGGGCGGGGCCGCGGCGGTGTGCGCGCCCGGCTGCGCACCGGACGTCGCCGGGCCGCCGGCCGTCGGCGCGCCCTTCGCCCCGTCCGTCGGCGTGGCGGCCGTGGCCGAACCGCTCGCATCCAGGCGGGCGCTCTGCCCGGGGCCCGGAGTCCTGCCGTCGGCGGGCGTCGCGGTGCCTTCCGCACCGCCGTCGATCACCCGCCCGGGTTCCCGGCTCGCGTCGGCGCCGGGCTGTCCCGGCTCGCCACCCGCCGTGTGCCCGTCGGGCGCGCGATCCATCAGCGCGTACGTGACACCGCCGCCGACCAGCACCACCCCGGCCACGGCCGCGGCGACGAGCCCGCGCGCCCTGCGCGGCGCGGCGCTGCCTCCGTGCCGCCGCCCCGCCCCTGAAGTCCCGGTCCCCTGCCGCAGGGGGGACGGCTGCGTCGCGCCCGCACCGCGGCGCCCGGAGGACTCCGGCGCCGCCCCGGCGACAGGCGCGTCCGGGGACGTCACGCCCGACGAAGCGCCGGCAGGCACCGGACCATACGCCGCGGCCGGGACACCGAAGCCACCGCCAGACCCACCACGCGCGCCCGCCCCCGCCCCGGCGACAGGCGCGTCCGCGGACGTCTCGCCCGACGAAGCACCAGCAGGCACCGGACCATACGCCGCTGCCGGGACACCGAAGCCACCGCCGGACCCACCACGCGCGCCCGCCCCTGCCCCGGCGACAGGTGTCCCGGCCTCGTATCCCTCGGCGGGCGCGGGTCCGTGCGCCCCGGTCGGGGGCCCGGACGCATCACCGGGCGTGCCCGCCCCGGAGGCAGGCTCGCCGGGCCGCGCGGCCGGGCCGTGCGCCTCCGCCGGCGGGCCGAAGGCTCCACCGGAAGCGGCGAGAGCGGCAGCGGGAGCGGGAGCGGCGGGCCACGCCTCAGCGATGTCCGTCGAGCCCGCGCGTACGCCCTCCGCTCCCGTCGGGGAGCCGGAGGCCCCGCCCGGTCCCGGCGGCACAGTCAGGCCGGTACCCGAGGCCGCGGCGCCACCGGAGGCCCCGCCCGCCACCGCCGCCAGCAGTGCCGCCGCCTCCCTCGCGTCCGGGCGGGTCAGCGGGTCCTTCGTCAGCAGGCGCAGCAGGACCGGGGTCAGCGGGCCCGACCGGGTCGGGGGCGGAAGGGGGTCCGTGACGATGGCGGCGAGTGTGGACCAGGTGGAGGTGCGGCGGAAGGGGCTGGTGCCCTCGACCGCCGCGTAGAGGGTGGCGCCCAGGGCCCAGACGTCCGCGGCGGCGGCCGGCGCGGCCCCCTGCGCGCGCTCCGGGGAGAGGAAGTCCAGGGAGCCGATGATCTCGCCGCTGCGGGTGAGCCGGGCGGCGGAGCCGTCGCCGGGGTCGTCCATCGTGGCGATGCCGAAGTCCGTCAGGACCACTCGGCCCGAGCGGTCGAGCAGGATGTTGCCGGGCTTGACGTCCCGGTGGAGCACGCCGGCCCCGTGCGCGGCGGCCAGCGCCGTGAGGACGTGGGCGCCGATGCGGGCGGCCTCGCGCGGGTCGAGCGGGCCCCGGTCGGCCAGCACGTCGTCCAGGGAGGGCCCGTCGACGAGTTCCATGACGATGACCGGCCGGCCCTCGTGCTCGGTGACATCGTGGACGGCCACGACTCCGGGGTGGCGGACCCGGGCGGCGGCGCGGGCCTCGCGCTGCATCCGCAGCCGCATGCCGGCCAGTTCGGCGGCCGGGGTGTCGGTGTAGGTGCGTAGTTCCTTGACGGCCACCTCGCGGCCGAGCACCTCGTCGACGGCCTGCCAGACCACCCCCATGCCGCCCCGGCCGAGCTGACGCACGATTCTGTAGCGGCCCGCGAGCCGCCCGTTCTCCCCCGATGACACCGCTGCCCCGTTCCCTGCGAGTTCGCCTAGCGCGTGAACTCGTTCAGGGTACGGGGCAGTTGGCGGAAAAGTGGCGTTTACCGCCACCGTGGCGCGACCACGCGCGTGCGCGACCACGCGGCCGCGCGGCTACGGGGCGGTCGCCGTGAGGTCGCCGCGGCGCGGGGCCGAGAAGCGCTCCAGGTCGGCGCGGGTCAGCCCGGTCAGGGCGTCGACCTCGGCGGTGTCGAGGGCGCCGCACTGGAGTCCGCGCAGGAGGTAGGAGGCGAGCGCCTTGGCGGTGGCGGGCTCGTCCATGACGTCGCCACCGGCGTGGTTGGCGTACGCGGAGAGGCGCTTGGCGGCGGTCTCGAAGCCCTCGCGGTAGAAGGCGAAGACGGCGGCGTAGCGGGTGGGGAGGTGCCCGGGGTGCATGTCCCAGCCCTGGTAGTAGGCGCGGGCCAAAGCGCGGCGGGTGAGGCCGTAGTGGAGCCTCCAGGCCTCGTGGACGTGGGCGGTGGAGCCGACCGGGAGGACGTTGGTGGAGCCGTCGGAGACGCGGACGCCGGTCCCCGCCGCCGCGACCTGCATGATCGCCTTGGCGTGGTCGGCGGCCGGGTGGTCGCTGGCCTGGTAGGCGGCGGAGACGCCGAGGCAGGCGCTGTAGTCGAAGGTGCCGTAGTGGAGGCCGGTGGCGCGGCCCTCGGCGGCGCCGATCATGCGGGCGACGGTGGCGGTGCCGTCGGCGGCGAGGATGGCCTGGCTGGTCTCGATCTGGATCTCGAAGCCGAGCCGGCCGGCGTCGAGGCCGTGGGCCTTCTCGAAGGCCTCCAGGAGGCGGACGAAGGCGGTGACCTGTTCGGGGTAGGTGACCTTGGGGAGGGTGAGGACGAGGCCGTCCGGCAGGCCGCCGTGCTCCATGAGGCCGGTGAGGAAGACATCGGTGGTGCGGATGCCGCGGTCGCGTACGGCGGCCTCCATGCACTTCATCCGGATGCCCATGTACGGGGCGGCGCTCCCGTCCGCGTACGCCCGGGTGATGATGCGGGCGGCGCGGGCGGCGTCGGCGTCCTCGGCGGCCCCGCCCGTCCCCCCGTACCCGTCCTCGAAGTCCACGCGCAGGTCCTCGATCGGCTCGCGCTCCAGCTTGGCGCGGACGCGGCCGTGGACGTCCTCGGCGAGGGCGTCGGAGAGGCCGAGGACCCGGGCGAAGGCGGCGGCGTCGGGGGCGTGCTCGTCGAGGGCGGCGAGGGCCTGGTCGCCCCAGGCGCGGATGGTGCCGGCGTCGAAGACGTCGCCGGGGACGTAGACCGTGTGGACGGGCTGGCGGGTGCCGGGGTCCCCCGGGTAGCGCCGGTCCAGCTCGGCGTCCACGGCGGCGAGGGAGGCGCTGATGGCCTCGCTGACCGCGCCCGCGAGGCTCGTCGGCACCTTCTCCGGCCTCTCCTGCTGGCCCATCCCTCATCCTCCTGTTTTCCGCTGCACGGAATCAACAATCCGTATGGCGAAGTTAACGGTCGGCCCGGAGCTGCGTCAATGGGTGTCCAACGGGTGTCCGCGGAAGGGCCGAAACGGCCGGGGGCCGCGCGGTGAAGATCACCACGCGGCCCCCGGACCGGAACGGAACAGCAGATCAGCCCCGAGATCAGCCCTTGCGGGCCTGGATCTCCTGGGTCAGCTGCGGGACGACGTCGAACAGGTCGCCGACGACGCCGTAGTCGACCAGGTCGAAGATCGGCGCCTCGGCGTCCTTGTTGATCGCGACGATGGTCTTCGAGGTCTGCATGCCCGCGCGGTGCTGGATCGCACCGGAGATGCCGGAGGCGATGTACAGCTGCGGCGAGACGGACTTGCCGGTCTGGCCGACCTGGTTGGAGTGCGGGTACCAGCCGGCGTCGACGGCGGCGCGGGAGGCGCCGACGGCGGCACCGAGCGAGTCGGCGAGCGCCTCGATGATCCCGAAGTTCTCGGCACCGTTGACGCCACGGCCGCCGGAGACCACGATCGCGGCCTCGGTCAGCTCCGGGCGGCCGGTCGACTCGCGCGGGGTGCGCGCGGTGATCTTGGTGCCGTGGGCCTTCTCCGAGAAGGAGACGGCGAGCGCCTCGACGGTGCCGGCGGCCGGGGCGGCCTCCACGGGGGCCGAGTTCGGCTTGACCGTGATGACCGGGGTGCCCTTGGAGACCCGGGACTTGGTGGTGTACGAGGCGGCGAACGCGGACTGCGTCGCGACCGGGCCCTCGTCCCCGGCCTCCAGGTCCACGGCGTCGGTGATGATGCCGGAGCCGATGCGGACGGCGAGGCGGGCGGCGATCTCCTTGCCCTCGGCGGAGGACGGGACAAGCACGGCGGCCGGGGAGACGGCCTCGTACGCGGCCTGGAGGGCCTCCACCTTCGGGACGACGAGGTACTCGGCGAACTCGGGGGCGTCGGCGGTGAGGATCTTCACGGCGCCGTGCTCGGCGAGCGCGGCGGCGGTGTCGGCGGCGCCGTTGCCGAGCGCGAGGGCGACCGGCTCGCCGAGGCGGCGGGCGAGGGTCAGCAGCTCCAGGGTGGGCTTGCGGACGGCTCCGTCGACGTGGTCGACGTAGACGAGAATCTCAGCCATGGGACTTCAATCTCCTGCGAACGAAAAGGGGGCAGTCTGTACGGCTCGCGCGAGCCTTAGATGCTGTGCCGGTCCGGGGGGCGCCCCCCGGACCCCAGCAGCTAGATGAACTTCTGGCTCGCGAGGAACTCGGCCAGCTGCTTGCCGCCCTCGCCCTCGTCCGTGACGATCGTGCCCTTGCTGCGGGCCGGGCGCTCGTTCGCCTCGTCGACCTTGGTCCAGGAGCCCTCCAGGCCGACCTCCTCCGCCTCGATGTCGAGGTCGGACAGGTCCAGGGACTCCACCGGCTTCTTCTTGGCGGCCATGATGCCCTTGAAGGACGGGTAGCGGGCCTCGCCCGACTGGTCCGTCACGGAGACGACGGCCGGGAGGGAGGCCTCCAGCTGCTCGGAGGCGGTGTCGCCGTCGCGGCGGCCGCGCACGACGCCGTCCTCGATCTTGACCTCGGAGAGCAGGGTGACCTGCGGGACGCCCAGACGCTCGGCCAGGATCGCCGGAAGGACGCCCATGGTGCCGTCGGTGGAGGCCATACCGGCGATGACGACGTCGTAGCCGGTCTTCTCGAGCGCCTTGGCGAGCACCAGCGAGGTGCCCATGACGTCGCTGCCGTGCAGGTCGTCGTCCTCGACGTGGACGGCCTTGTCGGCACCCATGGACAGCGCCTTGCGCAGGGCGTCCTTGGCGTCCTCCGGACCGACCGTGAGGACGGTGACCTCGGCGTCGTCCGCCTCCTCGGCGATCTGCAGCGCCTGCTCGACCGCGTACTCGTCGAGCTCCGAAAGGAGACCGTCGACGTCGTCACGGTCGACCGTCAGGTCGTCCGCGAACTTCCGGTCGCCCGTGGCGTCCGGCACGTACTTCACACAGACAACGATCCTCAAGCTCACGCCGGCTCTCCTACTGCATCGTCATAACTGGGCTGCCTTGTTGCTCGCAGCATAGGCGCCTGAAGGGCGGTTTTCCGGTCGGGGCGCTGACGCCCCGAGCGAAATATTACTCGCCAGTACACCCAGTTCGTTACCAGTGAGCAAGCGCTCAGCCGTGTGACCTTGCCAACGCCCCCGCGGGCGTCCGTACGGGAACTCTCAGTCGCGCAGGGCGTTGAAGCGCCCCTGGTGGTAGAGGAGCGGACGGCCTGCGCCGTCCGGGTCGCCGGCCACCACCTGGGCGATCACGATCCGGTGGTCGCCGGCCGGGACCTTGGCCACCACCCGGCACACCAGCCAGGCTAGGACCCCGTCCAGGACCGGCACGCCCTCGGGCCCGAGGCTCCAGCGGGTGGGCGCGGCGAAGCGGTCGGCGCCGCTGCGGGCGAAGGTGGCGGCCAGCGCCTCCTGGTGCTCGCCGAGTATGTGGACGCCGATGTGCTCGGCCCCGGAGATGACGGGCCAGCAGGAGGAGCCCGTACCGACGCCGAAGGAGATCAGCGGGGGCTCGGCGGCCACGGAGTTGAGCGAGGTGGCGGTGAAGCCGACCGGGCGCCCGTCGCCGTGGGCGGTGATGACCGCGACACCGGCGGCGTGCTGCCGGAAGACGGAACGCAGCAGATCGGGCGAGCCGGGGCGCGGGGCACCGACGACAGGGGCGGGGGCGGGGGCGGGATCGGCGGCGAAGGAGACGCGGGGGGAGGGCGCGGAGGGAACCGCGGAGGGAATCGTCGGGAGCGTGCGGAGCTCGGGCGAGACCGTCATGGAGTTGTCCTTCTGCGAGGGCGGCGGGAGAGGGGTCGCGGGTGCGTCAGACACCCGGACAGCACGCGCTCGCGGTGCGGCCGAGGTCCACGTGGGCCCGGCCGTAGAGAAGGAGTTCAGGGGGCATTGCGCCAGAGTGACGATCGTTGACGTGCTCAGTCAAGTGTGCGTATCAGGATGCGGACGGATTCGCCAGCATGTGGACGTGTCAGAGCACCCGTCCGAGCGCGGCGATGACAT
The DNA here is from genome assembly GCF_040650755.1 of Streptomyces sp. NPDC048623. Taxonomy (NCBI): domain Bacteria; kingdom Bacillati; phylum Actinomycetota; class Actinomycetes; order Kitasatosporales; family Streptomycetaceae; genus Streptomyces; species Streptomyces sp. NPDC048623. The sequence goes on along the minus strand of NZ_JBEZHV010000004.1, from coordinate 287,070 downwards.
CGGCCTTACGGGGCTGTCCGGCGGCCCGCCGGACGATCCGGCCCGCCCGGTCGAGGACCAGGACCGTGGGCGTACGGACGATCCCGAACGCGCGGACGAGGTCCAGCCGCTCCTCGGCGTCGATCTCCACATGCCCGACGCCGTCAACCAGGGCTGCCACCTCGGCGAGGGTTCTGCGGGTGGCCCGGCAGGGCTGGCAGAAGGCCGTGGAGAACTGGACCAGGGTGGCCCGCTCGCCGAGCCCGGTGCCCAGCTCCGCCGCGCCCAGGACCTCGCTGACCTCGGTCATCTCCGCGTACCCCGCTTCCTTCTTCGCCGGCCTTCCCCGCCCGGTGCAGCGTCCCACGGTGCCGTTCGATTCCCGCCATGACCACCCGGAGTGACGAGAATCTCCCCGTACGAAGCCGCCAGGACTGGTCACCGGCTCCCACATGGGGCACGATCTGCCCAAAGCCGAAAACCTACGGCCGCGTAACTTCGCCGGGAGAACCCTCCCCAGGCACAGACGTAAGGGGTTCCCCCCAGATGGCAGAGCTCGTCTATCGGCCGGTCATCGGCGCCGCCCTGACCATGTTCAAGGCGCTGGACCTGAAGATCGACACCCAGGGGTCGGAGCACATCCCGCGCCAGGGCGGCGCGGTCCTCGTGAGCAATCACATCAGCTATCTGGACTTCATCTTCACCGGCCTCGCCGCGCTGCCGCAGAAGCGCCTGGTGCGTTTCATGGCGAAGGAGTCCGTCTTCCGGCACAAGGTGTCGGGGCCGCTGATGCGCGCGATGAAGCACATCCCGGTGGACCGCTCCCAGGGCGAGCACGCCTACCAGCACGCGCTGAAGGCGCTGCGCTCCGGCGAGATCGTGGGCGTCTTCCCCGAGGCGACCATCTCGCAGTCGTTCACGCTGAAGAGCTTCAAGTCGGGTGCGGCGCGCCTGGCGCAGGAGGCCGGCGTGCCGCTGATCCCGATGGCGCTCTGGGGCACCCAGCGGGTGTGGACCAAGGGCCGGCCGCGCAACTTCAAGCGCGCCCACATCCCGATCACGATCCGGGTCGGCGAGCCGGTGCAGGCGCCGGCCGACCAGTACGCGGGCGCGATCACCCGGCGCCTGCGCGAGCGCGTGCAGGAGCTCCTGGAGGCGGCGCAGCGGGCCTATCCCGTACGCCCGAAGGACGCGAGCGACACCTGGTGGGTGCCCGCCCACCTCGGGGGCACGGCGCCGACGCCGGAGGAGCTCAAGGCCGCGGAGCGGCACGCCGAGCAGTAGCGAGCGGTAGGGACCTTCCGGGGTCCCCCGGGGTCACTGGGGTCCCCCTGAGCCACTCGGGGCCGCGGACGGTGATCCGGGCCCCGGGGCTGACCTCCACGAGCAGCTCGGCGAGCTCGGTCATGCGGTCCAGCACAGAGGACTACTCGGTCCACTCCATTGAACTCTTGTACGCACAAGTGTGCGGCCGGACGGAAGTCGGTGACCTCCGTCCGGCCGCACACTCCTGCGCGATCGCCGGAGACTAGCGCGCCATCTCTTCCTTCAGCGCCTGGAGGAACGCGTCCACGTCGTCCTCCGTGGTGTCGAAGGAGCACATCCAGCGCACATCGCCGGCCGTCTCGTCCCAGAAGTAGAAGCGGAAACGCTCCTGCAGGCGCCGGCTGACCTCGTGCGGCAGCCGGGCGAAGACCGCGTTGGCCTGGACCGGGTAGAGGATCTCCACCCCGTCCACGCCGCGCACGCCCTCGGCGAGACGCCGGGCCATCGCGTTGGCGTGCCGCGCGTTGCGCAGCCACAGGTCCTTGGCGAGCAGCGCCTCCAGCTGGACCGACACGAAGCGCATCTTCGATGCCAGCTGCATGGACAGCTTGCGCAGGTGCTTCATGTGGCTGACGGCGTCCGGGTTGAGGACGACGACGGCCTCGCCGAAGAGCATGCCGTTCTTGGTGCCGCCGTACGAGATGACGTCGACGCCCACCGCGTTGGTGAACGCGCGCATCGGCACGTCGAGCGAGGCGGCCGCATTGGCTATGCGGGCGCCGTCGAGGTGGACCTTCATGCCCTTGCCGTGGGCGTGCTCCACGATCGCCCGGATCTCGTCGACCGTGTAGACGGTGCCGAGCTCGGTGTTCTGGGTGATCGAGACGACCTGCGGCATCGCCCGGTGCTCGTCCTCCCAGCCCCAGGCCTGCCGGTCGATGAGCTCGGGGGTGAGCTTGCCGTCCGGGGTGGGCACGGTGAGCAGCTTGAGGCCGCCCATCCGCTCGGGCGCGCCGCCCTCGTCCACGTTGATGTGCGCGGACTCGGCGCAGATCACGGCGCCCCAGCGGTCGGTGAGCGCCTGCAGCGCGGTCACGTTGGCCCCGGTCCCGTTGAAGACCGGGAACGCCTCGGCCGAGGGGCCGAAGTGGCTGTGGATGACACGCTGCAGGTGGTCGGTGTACGCGTCCTCGCCGTAGGCGACCTGGTGGCCGCCGTTGGCGAGGGCGATGGCCGCCAGGATCTCCGGGTGGACGCCGGCGTAGTTGTCGCTGGCGAACCCGCGGACCGACGGGTCGTGGTGACGACGGGCGTCGGTCCTGGAGGCCGCGGCCGCGGTCAGGGCTTGGGGGTCAGCCACAGGCGCTGTCCATTCACTTCCTGTGCGGGCCGCTCCCAGAGTCCGGCGACGGCGTCGGCCAGTTCCTTGACATCGGTGAAGCCCGCGAACTTCGCATTGGGGCGCTCCGCGCGCATCGCGTCGTGCACCAGTGCCTTGATCACCAGGATCGCAGCGGCCGCCTGCGGCCCTTCGTCGCCCCCCAGTTTGCGGAACGAGTCCGCCATGGCGAGGGTCCAGGCCTCGGCCGCCGCCTTGCCGGCGTTGTACGCGGCGTTGTTGGCCTGCGGCTTGTGCGCGCCGACCTGGCTGACCAGGGCGTAACGGCCGCGGCCGCCGCTGCGGAGCAGGCCGTCGTGGAAGGCGAGCGAGGTGTGCTGGACCGTACGGATCAGGAGCTTCTCCAGGAAGTCCCAGTCCTTGAGGTCGGTCTCCGCGAAGGAGGGCGCGCCGCGCCAGCCGCCGACGAGGTGGACCAGGCCGTCGATCCGCCCGAACTCCTTCTCGGTCTTGGCGGCCCACTCGCGGGTGGCCTCCAGGTCGAGCAGGTCGACGGTGTCGCCGGTGACCGTCGCGCCGCCGTGGGCGTAACGGGCGGCGTCGACCGCCTCGGCAAGGCGCGCCGGGTCGGCGTCGGAGGCGACCACGGTGGCGCCCGCCTCGGCGAGGCGCAGCAGGGTCGCGCGGCCCGCGGGGCCGGCGGCGCCCGCGACCGCGATGACGGCTCCGTCCAGCGTGCCGCCGTTGCCGTTGCCAGTCATGGTCGTCGCCTCCTGGTCGCTCGCCTCTGCCGCCCCGTCCGCCGGTTCCGTCCGGGTCACGCGGCGGCCTGCTCGGCCCGCACGACGTCGTCGGCGGTGATCCCCTTCGTCGAGGCGATCACACCCTTGAGCTTCTTCGCAAGGGCCTCAAAGAACATGCTGAGCGGAAACTCGTCCGGAAGCACGTCGTCGACGAGCTTGCGCGGCGGGAGGGTCACGTCCAGGGCGTCGGCGCCCTTGGCCCACTTCGAGCCCGGGTGCGGGGCGAGGTAGGTGGAGACCAGCTCGTACGACTTGAGCCAGTGGACCAGCTTCGGGCGGTCGATGCCGTCGCGGTAGAGCTTCTCGATCTCGGCGCAGAGCTGGTTGGTGACCTCGGGGGCCCGGTCCCAGTCGATGGTCAGCTTGTTGTCGGTCCAGCGCACCACGTCGTGCCGGTGCAGGTACGCGAAGAGCAGCTGGCCGCCGAGGCCGTCGTAGTTGCGGTTGCGGTCGCCGGTGAGCGGGAAGCGGAACATCCGGTCGAACAGCACGGCGTACTGCACGTCACGGCCGTGCTCGTTGCCCTCGGCCTCCAGCTGCACCGCCTCCTTGAAGGAGGTCAGGTCGCAGCGCAGCTCCTCCAGGCCGTACATCCAGAACGGCTGGCGCTGCTTGATCATGAAGGGGTCGAAGGGGAGGTCACCGCGGCTGTGGGCGCGGTCGTGGATCAGGTCCCAGAGGGCGAAGGTCTCCTCGCAGCGCTTCTGGTCGCCGAGCAGGGTGGCGATGTCCTCGGGCAGTTCGACGCCGAGGATGTCGACGGCGGCCTCGGTCACCTTGCGGAAGCGCGCGGCCTCGCGGTCGCAGAAGATGGCGCCCCAGGAGAAGCTCTCCGGCACCTCGCGCACGGCGACGGTCTCGGGGAAGAGCACGGCCGAGTTGGTGTCGTAGCCGGACGTGAAGTCCTCGAAGGTGATGCCGCAGTAGCCGGGGTTGTCGAAGCGGGTGGCCTCGAGCTCGGCCAGCCACTCGGGCCACACCATGCGGAGCACGACGGCTTCGAGGTTGCGGTCCGGGTTGCCGTTCTGGGTGTACATCGGGAAGAGCACGAGGTGCGGGGTGCCGTCGGCACGCTCGGCGGCCGGGTGGAACTCCATGAGGGAGTCCAGGAAGTCCGGGACCTCGAAGCCGGCCGCGGACCACTTGCGCAGGTCGGCGGCGAGGGCGCGGTGGTAGGCGGCGTCGTGCGGGAGCAGCGGGGAGAGCTGCTCGACCGCGACGGCGATGCGCTCGACGGTCTGCTCGGCGTGGGCACGAGCCGGGGCGCCCTCGGCGTCGAAGTCGATGGAGCCGTCCTTGCTCTGCCAGGGGCGGAGCTCCTCCACGGCATTCTTGAGCTCGGCCCAGGCGGGGTGATCGGTCACCGCGGTGTCGGTGGCTATGCCCTCACGGGTCACGTCCTGCACAAGAATTTCCGTCATTTCTCTTCCTCCACAGGAGAACCTTGCGTCAAGCAACGGTAACCGCGTCCGGATCTCCCCCACAAGAGGGGGAGGGAAAAATTCTCCTGTCAGACCCCCCTTGTCACCGCTGATTTTCCTGTCCGATGGGGTGCAGGGTCGAGAAAAGAGGGGTTCCGCGCGCCCGCTTCCCGTTTCGTCCCCAGCCGTTAGGCTGCGCGAGGAGCCGATCGGCGCCCGGCGCGGCCGGGGCCGGACCCCGACGGAAGCGAGAAGATCTTGAGTTTCCTCACCATCGGTCACCGTGGAGTCATGGGCGTCGCGCCCGAGAACACGCTGCTCTCCTTCGTCCGCGCCGAGCAGGCCGGCATGGACGTCATCGAACTCGACCTCCACCTGAGCGCGGACGGCGCGCTCGTCGTCATGCACGACGCCGAGGTCGACCGGACCACGGACGGCACCGGGCCGATCGCCGGCAAGACGCTCGCGGAGCTGAAGGCGCTCGACGCGGGCGGCGGGGAGCGGGTGCCCGTCTTCGAGGAGGTCCTGACGGCGGTCAGGGCGCCGCTCCAGGCAGAGATCAAGGACGTCACGGCGGCGCGGGCGCTGGCTGAGGTGCTCACCGAGCAGAACCTGACCGGGCGGGTGGAGGTGCTGTCCTTCCACGACGAGGCACTCGCGGAGATCCGCGGCCTGGTCCCCGGGGTGCGCACGGCGCTCGTCGCGGACCGGGGTCAGGGCGAGGTGGTGGAGCGCGCGCTCGCGGTGGGCGCGGCGGCGCTCGTCCTCAACATCCGCCATCTGACCCTGCACACCGTCGACAAGGCGCACCGGGCGGGACTGCGGGTGATCGGCTGGGTGGTGAACACCCAGGACGAGCTGCGGCTCGCGCGCGCCCTGGGCCTGGACGGGGCCACCACGGACCGCCCGGAGATCCGCCGTACCGGCCGCTTCACGGCCTGAGCCGCCCGAGCGGCCGGGGTCTGCGGGCCTCCGGGCCTGCGGGCCTCCGGGCCTCCGGGCAGGGCGTGGGTACGGCTCAGACGAGCGGCTTGACCAGGAGCTCGAACTGCAGGTCGTCCCGCTGCGGCACGCCGAAGCGCTCGTCGCCGTACGGGAAGGGCGTCATCCGGCCCGTACGGCGGTAGCCCCGGCGCTCGTACCAGGCGACCAGCTCCTCGCGCACCGAGATCACCGTCATGTGCATCTCGCGCACGTCCCACAGCTCGCGCACCCGGCGCTCGGCCTCGGTGATGATCCGGCGGCCGAGCCCGGCGCCCTGGAGCTCCGGGCGGACCGCGAACATGCCGAAGTAGGCGGCCTCGCCGCGGTGTTCCAGCTGGCAGCAGGCGACGACCTCGCCGTCCTGCTCGACCACCATCAGCCGGCTGCCGGGCGTGGTGATGACCGCCTCGACGCCCTCCGCGTCGGTGCGCTGGCCCTGCAGGATGTCCGCCTCGGTGGTCCAGCCGGCCCGGCTGGAGTCGCCCCGGTAGGCCGACTCGACCAGCGGGACGAGCACGGGGACGTCGTCCAGGACGGCGTCGCGGTAGGTGATGGAGGCGGTCTGCCGGGGCGCGGCGGTGTCCATGGTGTGCGGTCTCCCCTCGGGCGCGGCTGATCGGCGGACGCGATCGGTCCGAGCCTAGGGCATGCCTTGCGGATCATGACCGGGCGTCTCACGCGCCCCCGCACTCCCCCCTCGTACACCCGTGCGCGCCCGAGCGCCCGCGTGGCCGCGCCGGCCGCCGGGCATGCCCTCGGAGACGGAGCCGCGAGAAGGGGGGTGTGCGGCGTGCACGGACCGGCGTTGTCCGGGTGGTTGCTGGTGGTGCTGTGCGCGGCCAGCGGGGCGTACTGCCTGCTGCGCATGCGGGCGGCCGGCGCGGCGGAGCGCGGCTCGGCCGGGAGCGAGGCGGTGATGGGCTTCGGCATGGCGGCGATGGCGCTGCCGGCCGCGGTGCTCAGCCCGCCGGAGTGGAGCTGGGTGCTGTACGCCGGGGTGTTCGGCCTCGCGGCCCTGCACGGGCTGGTCTCCGCGGTGCGGCACGGCGGGCACCATCTGCATCATCTGGTGGGCTCGCTCGCCATGGTCTACATGGCGCTCGCGATGGCCGCGGCGCCCGGGGCACAGGGCGGGCACGCGGGGCACGGCGGGCACGGCGCGGTCGCCGCGACCGGCGGGATACCCGTGCTGACCGGCCTGCTGCTCGCCTATTACGGGGTGTACGTGCTGCGTTCGGGCGCGCGCCTGGTGCCGGCGGCGGGGGCCGCGGGGATACGGGCGGGGGGCGCGGGTGGCGCGGAACTGACGCTGGTGTGCCGGCTGTCGATGGGGCTCGCCATGCTGGCGATGCTGCTCGCGCTGTGAGCGCGGCGGGGCGGGGCGGCGGTGGTCGGTGGGGCCGGTGGGGCGCTGCCAAACCGTGGCGTACGTCACTTGCCCGGCAAGGGCGTATCCCGCTTGTTACCGCACTCATAGGCTGACGGCATGTCGGTATCCCTCGCGCTGCTCGCGCTCGGCGTCCTGACCGCTGTCGTCGCCCCGCGGCTGCTCGCGCGGGCCGACTGGGTGGACCGGGAACCCGTGGTGGCGCTGTGGGTGTGGCAGTGCGTGGTGGCCGAGGCGCTGCTGAGTTTCGCGCTGTCGATGACGTTCAGCGCGGCGGCGGCCTGGAAGGCGGTGCGCGGGCAGGTCTTCGCGCCCGCGCCGCGCGCGGTCGTCGAGGCGTACGAGCTGGGGACGCACGGGCCGTGGTCGGCGGTGCTCGCCGTGGTGCTCGCGGCGGGCGGGCTCTGGACCGGGGCGATGCTGGGCCGGGAGATCGGGCAGGCACGCGCCCGCCGCAAGCAGCGCCGTACCGAACTCCTGGTGCGGGCGCCGCTGTTGCCCGGCGAGGAGCCCGCGGGAAACGCCCGGCTCGTGGTCCTGGAGGGCGAGCGGGCCGGCGCCTGGTGGCTGCCCGGCGGGACGCCGCAGCTCGTCATCACCACGGCGGCGCTGAGCCGGCTCAAGGGGCGGCAGCTGGACGCGGTGCTCGCCCACGAGCAGGGGCACGCCCGGGCACGACACGACTGGCTGCTGCACTGCTCGGCGGCGCTCGCGGACGGTTTCCCGGGCGTGCCGGTCTTCGCGGCCTTCCGCGCCGAGATGCACCGGCTCGTGGAGCTGGCGGCGGACGACGTGGCCTCGCGCCGCTTCGGACGCCTCACGATCGCGCTCGCGCTCGTGGAACTCAACGAGGACCGCGGTGTGTTCGGCCCCCACCAGCCCGCCGACACGGGCCTCCCGGGCCGGGTGAACCGCCTCCTGAGCGCCACCCCCCGCCTGACCGCAGGCCGCCGCCTCCGACTCACCGCCGCAGCGGCCCTCGTCCCGGCCCTCCCGATCCTCGTGGCCCTGGTCCCGGCACTGAGGGCGCTGGGCTGACGGCGGGGGCGGCTGCGGCGGCGCTCGCCCCGGCGGTCGTCCGACGCTCCCAGTCCTCGCGGCGCTCGCACCCTGCGCGCTGAGAGCGCAGGGCGAGGCCGCTCGGACTACGCCGCGAGCGGACGCGGCCGGGCGGCCGTGTGCCTTGGATCAGGCCGGGCAGCCACGGCGCCTGGGGTCTCCCCAGGCCCTCTGCGCCGAGAGGCTCGGCCTTCCCGGGCCCGCCGAGGCCGAGGAGAAGCGCCACGGAGGGCACGCCCCCTGCCCCCGCCCCCGCAGGCGCAGGCTCAGGCACGGCCAGGGTCCGAATGCGGCGGGCCCGGGCGCGGGGCGCGAGACACGGGGCGGGGCCCGCGTACGGCGCCGGGGCGGTGTCGGGCAGGATGCGGCCATGCGCATCTCCGCCGTCGTGACCGGCGCCCTGGGCGTGCTGCTCCTCGTGCTCGTGGCCGTGGGGTGGTCCCCGTTGCTGTCGTTCGACCGGGACGTCGCCGAGGCGCTGCACCGCAGTGCGCTCGCCCACCCCGGTTTCACCCACCTCAACCGGATCCTCACCGACTGGGTCTGGGACCCGTGGACCATGCGCGCCCTGACCCTGCTCGCGGTGGTGTGGCTGCTGATCCGGCGCGAGCGGCTGCTCGCGCTGTGGATCACGGGCGGCACCCTGGTCGCCTGGCTGCTGCAGGCGGGCCTGAAGGCGGCGGTGGGCCGCGAGCGACCGCAATGGCCGGATCCGGTCGACTCGGCGCCGTACGGAGCCTTCCCCTCCGGCCACGCGATGGCGGCGACGGTGGCCTGCGGGCTGCTGCTGTGGGCGCTCGCGCTGCACTGGCGGGAGGGCCGGCGGGGCTGGGGCACGCTCGCCGGGGCGGCCCTCGTGTCCGTGGCGGGCGTCGGCTGGACCCGGGTCTATCTGGGTGTCCACTGGCCCTCGGACGTGCTGGCCGGCTGGCTGTTCGGCTGGTGCTGCGTGGCGGTGACGATCGTCACGTACCGGCTGGTGGCGGCGCGTAGAACGCCCTCGGCGGACACCGGGGCCGGGAGCAGAATGGAAGACACACGATGAGCCCGCCTGTTCTGGACGATCCCCCGCGTCGCCCAGAACAGACGGCAGGTCCCGCCTCCGGCCACGAGGGCGCGACGGCAGGACGCGCTGAGTATATTGGCTCGGAGCCAGTCAACGCAGGAGTCCAGCATGTCCCCGCGTAGCGCATCGGTCAATGAAGAGCTTCGGCGGCGGTCCCGTGACCGGATCCTTGCGGCCACCGTGGACCTCGTCTCGGAGCGCGGGTACGAGGCGACCACCCTGGGCGACATCGCCGAGCGCGCCGGATCGGCCCGCGGCCTCGTCTCGTACTACTTCCCGGGCAAGCGCCAGCTGCTGCAGTCCGCGGTGCACCGGCTGATGCACCGCACCCTGGAGGCGGCCCTGGAGCGCGAGCCCCGCACCGAGGACGGCCGGGAGCGGCTCGCCCGGGCGATCGACGCGATCCTGGGTCTCGGCGAGGAGCGGCCGGTGCTCATGCGCACGCACATGGCGGGCATCCTCCAGGCCGAGGGCTTCGTGCAGTGCCCCGAGCAGCAGCGGCTCGCGGCGCTGCTGCGGGACACGGTCGCCCGCTACGGCGCCGAGGACGTGGACACCGAGTACCCGCTGCTGCGGGCGCTGCTCATGGGCGCGGTGTTCGCGGAGCTGCTGCCGGGGGCGCCGATGCCGGGGGCCCGGCTGCGGGCCGAGCTGTTCCAGCGGTACGGGCTCGACTGGGAGCAGGGCGTGCCGCCGGACGGGGGTCCGCCCGACGGCACGCGGCTGATCGGCCCGGCCCGAACGGCCGGGCAGGCGGGACCGGAGGGGCAGGCCGGACCGGAGGGGTCCGACCTGGTTCCGCGTCAGTCCTTGTCGCCGAAGTCCGCGAAGTAGTCCGGCTGGGTCTGGACGTTGAGCTCGTCCATCCGGATCCGCGCCGCCTTGTCGGTGCGCTTGTCGCTGAGCTTCAGCACGTCGAAGCCCTTGACGAGGTCGTTGGAGTAGATGAAGCCGTTGTAGTAGTAGGCGGACCAGGAGCCGCCGCCGACCAGGGTGGTGGCGGAGATCGGGCCGCGCTCGAAGTAGGCGATCTCCTTCGGGCGGCGGGAGTCGGTGAAGTCCCAGACGGAGATTCCGCCCTGGTACCAGGCCTGGACCATCAGGTCCTTGCCCTTGACCGGGATCAGCGAGCCGTTGTGGGCGACGCAGTTCTCGGTGTCGGCCTGGTGGCGCGGGATCTTGTAGTAGCTGCGGAAGACCAGCTTGCGGTCGTCGCCCTTGCCGACGATGTCGTAGATGCCGTCGGCACCCCGGTTCGGGCCGATGGTCGCGTTGCAGGTGGCCGCCCCGCCGCCGCCCAGCTCGTCGGTGAAGACGACCTTGTCGGCCTTCTGGTTGAAGGTCGCGGAGTGCCAGAACGCGAAGTTGACGTTGTCCTGGACCCGGTCGATCACCCGCGGGTTCTCGGGGTTCTTGATGTCGAAGAGGATGCCGTCGCCCATGCAGGCGCCGGCGGCCAGGTCCTTGCCCGGGAGCACGGTGATGTCGTGGCAGCCGCTGGTCTTGCTGACGCCCGGGTTGGTGGGCGCGCCGGGGTTGCCGCCGCCGTCCGGGCCCTCGCCCGGGAAGAGCACCGGGAAGCCGACCACCCTGGCCTGCTCGGGCGCGTCACGCGGGACCTTGATCACCGAGATGCCGTCGTGCGGCGGCCGGCAGTCGGGGAAGGCGGCGTTGGGCCCGTACGACGAGACGTACACGTAGACGTTGTCGCGCTCCGGCACCAGGGTGTGGGTGTGCGAACCGCAGAAGGTCTCGACGGCGGCGACGTACTTCGGGTTGGCGACGTCGCTGATGTCGAAGATCTTCATGCCCTCCCAGGATTCCTTCACCGAGGCGGGCTGCGAGGTGCTGGCGCAGGAGTTGTCGCTCCGGGAGGAGTCGGTGGACAGGAAGAGCAGGTCGCCCGAGACGGACACGTCGTTCTGGGATCCGGGGCAGAGCACCTGGGTGACGGTCTTCGGGTTCGCCGGGTCGCTGATGTCGAAGACCCGGAAGCCGTCGTAGTTGCCGGCGAAGGCGTACTTCCCCTGGAACGCCAGGTCCGAGTTGGTGCCCTTGAGGGCGTCCTTGGGGATGTTGACGAGGTGTTCGATGTTGGGGCTGTGGACGATCTCGTCCACGCCGGGTATCTCACCGCTCGCGATGGCGGCGCGGGCATCGGCCGCCTGCGCCGCGGTGACGTCGTTCCGTACGGGCGTCGTGTCGCCCGGGTCGGGTGTGGCGGCCGCGGGTCCTGCGGTGAACAGTCCGATCAGCAGACCTGCCACGGCGGTCGCCGCACCCAGCCCTCTGATCCGTGCACGCGGGGTACTCGTGGTACGCACGAAGTCACTCCGTCCTCTCTGGATTTCGTTCGCAGTTGAACGACGGATGGACCCCGGCAGTATCTTCCTTTGCGTGCACATCTCAACAGATGGCAACAGAGAAGTAATGAAATTTCCTCGAACCGCCGCCGTTGACCGCGTGACCGGAGTCGCTCACGTGACCGAAGTCGCCCAAGTGCCCGTGGAGGTCGTGTTGTCGAACCGTCGTGTCCGTCGTCTCAGTCGTGTCCGTCGCGTCCGTGGTGCCGTCGCCGTTCTGCTCACCCTCTCCGCCGTACTCGCCCTGGGCGCCTGCGAGTCGGCGCCAGATGCCACCAAGTCGACTCCCGCGGGCGGGGGTTCGGCGAAGAGTCCGGGAATCGTGGCACCGGGCAAGCCGGGTGAGCCCGCCAAGCGGGTCTCCCCCGACGAGGCGGCGCGGCTGATGCCGGACGAGCGTCCCAACGGCGCCGACTACGGCTATGTGCAGATGATGATCGAGCACCATCGCCAGGCCCTCACCATGACCGCGCTCGCCCCGAGTCGCGCCGGCAACCCGCAGGTCCGCAAGGTCGCCGAGCGCATCTCGGCGGCACAGGGACCGGAGATCGGGGCGATGGAGGGCTGGCTGAAGAACAACGGCGGCCCGCGGCCCATGGCGGGCCACGACCACCACGCCATGCCGGGAATGGCGACCGAGGCCCAGCTCGCGCAGCTGCGGGCGGCCAGGGGCCCGGCCTTCGACACCCTCTTCGTCAAGCTGATGATCACCCACCACGAGGGCGCGATCACGATGGCGGCGGACGTGCTGAGCCAGGGCAACAACGTGCTCGTGGAGGAGATGGCGAGCGATGTGATCGCTCAGCAGTCGGCCGAGATCGACCGGATGCGGTCGCTGTAGGGTCCTACGGCTCGCCCAGGCGGGCCGACTGGGCCTCGGTGGCCGCGAGGATGCTGTCCAGGAGGCCGGGGAAGAGGGCGTCGAGGTCGTCGCGGCGCAGGATGTTGAGCTTGGTCGTGCCCCGGTAGAGCTGCCGGACGACACCGCTCTCGCGCAGGACGCGGAAGTGGTGGGTGGTCGTCGACTTGGTGACCGGCAGGACGAAGGCGGAGCAGGCGAACTCCTGGCCCTCACCCCGCACCATGTCGCGGACGATCTGGAGTCGGACCGCGTCGGAGAGGGCGTGGAGCACGCCTTCGAGGCGGATCTCCTCGCGTGCGGGGTGCGCCAGGACCCGGGGGTTGGTCGTCGCGGTGGTCACGGCTGGGGCTCCACGGCTCTCGGGAACGGGGGACTTCATTGTACGAGAATCCTCGTAGTTTGACAGGTGCCGTACTACGATGAGTATCGTACGAGGGTCAGCCCGAGGCAGCATCCGTCACGCCGACGAGGAGTCCGTCATGAGCGCCGCCCTGTTCGAGCCCTTCACCCTGCGGTCCGTCACCGTCCCGAACCGGGTCTGGATGGCCCCGATGTGCCAGTACTCGGCGGCGCCGACGGGCCCGGAGGCGGGCATCGCGGGCGACTGGCACTTCGCGCACTACGCGGCCCGGGCCACCGGCGGCGCCGGTCTGATCCTCCTGGAGGCGACCGCCGTCGCGCCCGAGGGCCGGATCAGCCCGTACGACCTCGGCATCTGGGACGACGCCCAGATCGAGGGCCTGCGCCGGATCGCCGCGTTCCTCACCGAACAAGGGACCGTCCCCGGCATCCAGATCGGGCACGCCGGCCGCAAGGCCGCCACCCAGCAGCCGTGGGTGGGCCGGGGGCCGGTCGACCCCGCCGGCGGCCTGGGCTGGCAGCCGGTCGCCCCGAGCCCCGTCGCCTTCGCCGACGACCACCAGGTGCCGACCGAGCTGACGGTCGAGCAGATCCACGGGATCACCGACCGGTTCGTGGCCGCGGCGCGCCGCGCCCTGGCCGCCGGCTTCCAGGTCCTGGAGCTGCACGGCGCCCACGGCTATCTGATCGGCGAGTTCCTCTCCCCGCACAGCAACCGGCGCACCGACGCCTACGGCGGCTCCTTCGAGAACCGCACCCGGCTCGCTCTGGAGGTCGTCGACGCCGTGCGCGCCGTCTGGCCCGGGGAACTGCCGCTGTTCTTCCGGATCTCGGCCACCGACTGGCTGGAGGAGCAGGGCTGGACGGCGGACGAGACCGTGCGCCTCGCCGCGCTGCTGCGCGAGCACGGGGTCGACCTGCTCGACGTGTCCACCGGCGGCAACGGCGGCCCGGCCAGGATCCCGGTCGGCCCCGGCTACCAGGTGCCCTTCGCCGCCCGGGTGAGGGCGGAGACCGGACTGCCGGTCGCGGCCGTGGGTCTGATCACGGAGAGCGAGCAGGCCGAGAAGATCGTCGCCAACGGCGAGGCGGACGCCGTGCTGCTCGGCCGCGAGCTGCTGCGCGACGCGTCCTGGCCGCGCCGCGCGGCCCGCGAGCTCGGCGCCGAGATCTCCGCGCCCGCCCCCTACGCCTGGGCGATCTGAGCCCGGCAACACGCCCTTGACCAGGGGCTGAGCAGGCTCCAGGGGTCGTTGTCAGTGGCGGGGTGCAGACTGGCCCGTATCCGTGACAACGGCGTCCTGGAGGTGTCGGCATGACCGACGTGCTACTGACCGTGGGCACCCGCAAGGGGCTCTTCATCGGCCGCGGGCGAGACGGCCGATGGGAGTTCGAGCCCCCTCACTTCAACGCGCAGGCGATCTATTCGATCGGGATCGACACACGGGGTGACCGCCCCAGAATCCTGGTCGGCGGGGACAGTTCCCACTGGGGCCCCTCCGTCTTCCACTCCGACGACCTCGGTGCGAGCTGGACCGAGCCGCCCCGGCCGGCGGTCAGGTTCCCTCAGGACACCGGGGCTTCGCTGGAGCGGGTGTGGCAGCTGCACCCCGCGCCCGCGCACTCCCCCGGCGTCGTGTACGCCGGGACGGAGCCGGCCGCGCTCTTCAGATCCGCCGACGGCGGCGAGTCCTTCGAGCTGGTGCGCCCGCTCTGGGAGCACCCGACCCGGGACCGCTGGGTGCCGGGCGGGGGCGGCGAGGCGGTGCACACGGTGGTCACCGACGCGCGGGACCCGGAGGCGGTGACGGTGGCCGTGTCGACCGCCGGGGTGTTCCGTTCCCGTGACGGCGGTGCGAGCTGGGACCCGTCCAACGACGGGGTGTCGGCGGTCTTCCTGCCCGACCCGCACCCCGAGTTCGGGCAGTGCGTGCACAAGATCGCCCAGGACGCGGGGGATCTGGACCGGCTGTATCTGCAGAACCACTGGGGCGTGTTCCGCAGTGACGACGGCGGCACGCGGTGGACCGACATCGGCGACGGGCTCCCGTCCGACTTCGGCTTCGCCGTGGCCGCCCATCCCCACCGCCCGGACACCGCCTATGTGTTCCCCATCAACGCCGACGCGGACCGCGTCCCGGCCGGCCGGCGCTGCCGGGTCTACCGGACGACCGACGCGGGCGCGAGCTGGGAACCGCTGACCGAGGGTCTGCCGGCGGGCGACCACTACGGCACGGTGCTGCGCGACGCCCTGTGCACCGACGACGCCGACCCGGCGGGAATCTACTTCGGCAACCGCAACGGCGAGGTGTACGCGAGCGCCGACGACGGGGACAGCTGGCAGCTGCTCGCCGAGCACCTGCCGGACGTGCTGTGCGTACGGGCGGCGGTGATCGGCTGAGCCACGGCATCGGGGGCCGGGGGCGTTGTCGGTGTGGGCGGCCATGGCTCTCGCCTCCCGGCATCAGCACTCAGGGTGCCTGATCCGTCGCCGGCAGCGCGCGCCGCAGCCGGCGGCCGGGTCCCCGCCACACGTGGAGGCCGGGCGGCCGCATAGGGCCAACAGTCCCGGAAGGGGACCGTTCGGCACTGCTGCCGACGATGCCGGGGCGCCACAGTGAGAAGGAAGCCTGGAGCCCCTCATCGTGTGGAGGAGGGTGTCATGGAGCATCGCACCGTCTTCGAGGTGATGACGCACGACGTGGTCACCGTCGCTCCCGCCACCCTGTTCAAGGAGATCGCCCGCCTCCTCGCCGAGCACGACGTCTCCGCCGTCCCCGTCGTCGACGAGGACCGGCGCCTGCTCGGCGTCGTCTCCGAGGCCGACCTGCTCCGGGCCACCGCCGAGCTCCCCGATCTGGAGGGCCGCTCGGCGGGCGTACGGCTGCTGTCCCTGGAGCGCGGACTGCCCGACGCGGAGACCGCGTCCGATCTGATGAGCTCGCCCGCCGTCGTGGCCCGCCCCGGCTGGAACCTCGTCGAGACCGCCCGGACCATGCACCGCAAGAACGTGAAGCGTCTTCCCGTGATCGACGAGACCGGACGGCTCGTCGGCATCATCAGCCGCACCGATCTGCTGCGGCCCTTCCTGCGCGGCGACTCCGCCATCCTCGACGAGATCGAGCACGACGTGCTCGATCGCACCCTGCGGCTCGCGCCCGGCACGATCCGGGCGACCGTGACGGACGGGGTCGTGACCCTGGCGGGCCGCGTCGACGAGCGGGCGGACATCCCGGTGATCGTGCGGCTGTGCCGTTCGGTCGACGGGGTGGTCGCCCTGCACGAGTCGATCGAGTACGCCTACGACAATCTCGCTCTCGACGTGGAGCCACCGCGATGAACATGCTCTGGGTGGCGCCGGTCATGCCCGATTACGAGAGCGCCCGGGCCACGTTCTCGTGGCGGCACGAGTTCTCGCGGCTCGCCGGGCTGCCGGGCGGTGGCGTCAACATCGGGTACGAGGCCGTCGACCGCCATCTGGGCGAGGGGCACGGCGAGCGGGTCGCACTGCGCTGCGTGGGCCGCGACGGGCAGGTGCGGGCGGTGACCTACGCCCGGCTCGCGGCCGACAGCTCCCGCTTCGCCCATGTCCTCGAATCGCTCGGCGTCGGACGCGGCGAGCGCGTCTTCACGCTGCTCGGGCGCCGCCCCGAGCTGTACGCCACCGTCCTCGGTGCCCTGCGCGCCCGGCGGGTCGTCTGTCCCCTGTTCACCGCCTTCGGCCCCGAACCCGTCGCCCTGCGCATGGAGCTGGGCGGCGCCAGGGCCCTGGTGACGACCCGGGAGCTGTACGAGCGGAAGGTGGCGCCGGTACGGTCGCGGCTCCCGCACCTGCGGCACGTCCTGCTCCTCGACCCCGGCGACGATCCGCCACCGGACACCCTCTCCCTCCTCGCCCTGACGGACGCCGCCCCCGACGCGTACACCGTGGGACCGACCGCTCCCGAGGACCTGGCGCTCCTGCATTTCACCAGCGGCACCACGGGCACCCCCAAGGGCGCGATGCACGCGCACGAGGCGGTGCTTGCCCACCGCGCGACCGCCGCCCGCGCGCTCGACCTGCACGAAGGAGACGTGTTCTGGTGCACCGCCGACCCGGGCTGGGTCACCGGCATGTCGTACGGCATCATCGCCCCGCTCACCCTCGGCGTGACGACCGTCGTCGACGAGGGCGACTTCGCGCCCGGCCGTTGGTACGACATCCTCGCCGGCCAGCACGTGACCGTCTGGTACACCGCGCCCACGGCGCTGCGGATGCTCATGCGGGCCGCACCGCGCGACGGCACCCCGCCCTCCGCGCGGCACGACCTCTCGTCGCTCCGGTTCGTCGCGAGCGTCGGCGAACCGCTCAACCCGGAGGCCGTCCACTGGGGCAGGGAGGCGCTCGGGCTGCCCGTCCACGACACCTGGTGGCAGACCGAGACCGGCGCCATCATGATCGCCGGCTTCGCGGCCGATCCCGTGCGGCCCGGCTCGATGGGGCGGCCGGTCCCCGGCGTCGAGGCCGCCGTCCTCGCCTGCGGTGAGGACGGCCGGGCCGCGGTCGACGACGCGGGACACGTCCGGGTCCTGACGGAGCCCGGCACGCAGGGGGAGCTCGCGCTCCGGGCGGGCTGGCCGTCGATGTTCCGCGGCTACCTGCACGAACCACGGCTCTACGAGGAGTGCTTCGCCGACGACTGGTACCTGACGGGCGACCTGGTCAGCCGCGACGCCGACGGCTGGTTCTGGTTCGTGGGCCGCGCGGACGACGTCATCAAGTCCGCCGGGCATCTCATCGGACCCTTCGAAGTGGAGAGCGCGCTCATGGAGCACCCCGCGGTCGCCGAGGCCGGGGTCATCGGGCGTCCGGATCCGCTGGTGGGTGCGATCGTCAAGGCCTTCGTCCTGCTGCGCCCCGAGTATCCCGCCGGTGACGAACTGCGGCGCGACCTCGTGGCGTTCGCTCGCCGGCGCCTCGGCCCGGCCGTGGCACCCCGGGAGATCGAGTTCGTCGACGACCTGCCGCACACCCGCAGCGGCAAGGTGATGCGCCGGCTGCTGCGGGCCCGTGAACTGGGCCTGCCCGAGGGCGACGTGTCGACACTGGAGACGCCGGAGACACCTGGGACACCGGAGACACCGGAGACGGCGGGCACGGCCGGGGCACCCGGCCTTTCGGGGAAGGAGCCGTGATGGGCACCGCACACGG
Organism: Streptomyces sp. NPDC048623; assembly: GCF_040650755.1. Classification (NCBI taxonomy): domain Bacteria; kingdom Bacillati; phylum Actinomycetota; class Actinomycetes; order Kitasatosporales; family Streptomycetaceae; genus Streptomyces; species Streptomyces sp. NPDC048623. Next base: position 268,990 of record NZ_JBEZHV010000004.1, on the reverse strand, counting down.
CGGCACGTCCGCCAGGACCTCGGACACCAAGCGGCCCCGCCGCGCCCGTACCCGCGCGGCATCCGCCCCCGCGTCCGCCCCCGCGCCGTCTCCCGCCCCGGAATCGGCCCACGAACTGGACCTGCTGCGGCAGATGCTGCTGATCCGCCGCTTCGAGGAGCGGTGCGTCGAGCTCTACAGTTCGGCCGCGATCCGGGGTTTCGTCCACCTGTACATCGGCGAGGAGGCCGTGGCCGTCGGCGTCCACCAGGCGCTCTCCGAGCAGGACGCGGTGGTCTCGACGTACCGCGAACACGGCCACGCCCTCGCCCGCGGCGTGCCCGCCGAGGCCGTCATGGCGGAGATGTACGGAAAGACCACGGGCTGCAGCCACGGCCGTGGCGGCTCCATGCATCTCTTCGACTCCGCCCGCCGCTTCTACGGCGGGAACGCGATCGTCGGCGGCGGACTGCCGCTCGCGGCCGGTCTGGCCCTGGCCGACCGGATGCGCGGCGAGTCCCGGGTGACGTGCTGCTTCTTCGGCGACGGGGCCTTCGCCGAGGGCGAGTTCCACGAGACCGCCAACCTGGCCGCGCTCTGGGGACTGCCCGTGCTCTTCGTGTGCGAGAACAACCTCTACGCGATGGGGACGGCCCTCGCCCGCGAGCACGCCCAGACCGACCTGGCGATGCGCGCCGCGTCGTACGGCATGGCGGCCTGGGCCGTCGACGGCATGGACGTGCACGCCGTGGAGAAGGCGGCGTGCGGGGCCGTCGAGTCCATCCGCGCCGGCAACGGACCGCACTTCCTGGAGGCGCGGACCTACCGGTTCCGCGCGCACTCGATGTACGACCCGGACCGGTACCGCCCCAAGGAAGAGATCGAGGAGTGGAAGCGGCGCGACCCGATCACGGGCTTCACCACGGGTCTGAAGAACGCCGGCCTGGCCGACGCGGCGGCCCTGGACGCCCTGGAACGCGAGGTCACCGAGGTGATCGACCGCGCGGTGCGGGCCGCCGAACAGGCTCCCGAGGAACCGGCGGAGACGCTGCTGCTCCATGTCACCGGCGAGAGCGAGGAGGCTCCGTCATGAGCGCTCGCACCCGACCCGGCGCGCACCCGGACGGCGGAACCACCACCTACCGGGAGGCCCTGCGGGAAGCGTTGCGGGAGGCACTCGCCTCGGACGAGCGGGTCTTCCTGATGGGCGAGGACGTGGGCCGCTACGGGGGCTGCTTCGGGGTGAGCCTCGGGCTCCTGGAGCAGTTCGGCCCCGACCGGGTCCGGGACACCCCGCTCTCCGAGTCCGCGTTCGTCGGGTCCGGTATCGGCGCCGCCCTCGCCGGGATGCGGCCCGTCGTGGAGATCATGACCGTCAACTTCAGTCTGCTGGCCCTCGACCAGATCCTGAACAACGCCGCCACCCTGCGGCACATGTCGGGCGGACAGCTCGGGGTGCCGCTGGTGATCCGGATGACGACGGGCGCGGGACGGCAGCTGGCGGCCCAGCACTCCCACAGTCTCGAAGGCTGGTACGCCCACATCCCGGGTCTGCGCGTGCTGGCACCCGCCACGCTCGACGACGCCCGCCACCTCCTGGCGGCCGCGCTCGCCGACCCGGACCCGGTGCTCGTCTTCGAGCACGGCAGCCTGTACAACGCGGCCGGGACCCTCGATCCGGCGGTCACCGGAGTCGACCTGCACAGCGCCGCGATCCGCCGCGCGGGGACCGACGTCACGGTCATCGCCTACGGCGGCAGCCTGCCCAAGGCCCTCGAAGCGGCGGAGCGGCTGGCGGGCGAGGGGATCAGCGCCGAGGTGCTCGACCTGCGCGCCCTGCGGCCGCTCGACGACGCCACGATCGTCGCGTCGGTGCGACGCACCCACCGGGCCGTCGTGGTCGACGAGGGCTGGCGCAGCGGCAGCCTGTCGGCCGAGATCGAGTCCCGCATCTGCGAGCAGGCGTTCTTCGACCTGGACGCCCCTGTCGAGCGGGTCTGCAGCGCGGAGGTGCCCATCCCGTACGCCCGCCGGCTGGAGGAGGCGGCGCTCCCCCAGCCGGCCGGCATCGTGGCGGCGGCGCACCGGGCGGTGGGCTGAGATGTCCGAGTTCAGGATGCCGTCCCTCGGGGCGGACATGGACGAGGGCACGCTGGCGCAGTGGCTCGTGCATCCTGGCGACAAGGTCACGCGGGGCGACATCGTCGCGATCGTCGAGACGGCCAAGTCCGCGATCGAGGTGGAGTGCTTCGACAGCGGGAGGATCGACGCGCTCCTCGTCGAAGAGGGCACGAGCGTGCCGGTGGGCACTCCGCTGGCCGTGATCGCCGCGTCCGCCGACGAGCGTCCCCGCACGGCCCCCGTCACGGCGCCTGACACGACGCCTGTCACGACGCCTGACACCGCGCCCGTCACGACCCCGGTCACGACCCCCTTGGTGCGCCGCATCGCCGAGGACCGGCACGTCGACCTGACGGCGGTCCACGGCTCGGGCCCGGGCGGACGGATCACCCGGGCGGATGTGGAGGGCCCGGAAGCACGGCGTACGCCCACGCCGGGTTCGAAGGCGACGGCGCCGGGACGGCAGCCGGCGTCCGCGCCGAGCGCGGGCGGGCCGGCGGCGCGGGTGAAGGCGTCGCCGCTGGCGAGGAGGCTCGCCGCCGAGCTCGGTGTCGATCTCGCGGAGGTGACCGGTACGGGCCGGGACGGCACCGTACGGGCGGACGACGTCAGGGCCACCGCTTCCCCGGCCAGGCGGCCCTCCCAGGTCGCGCAGGCCGCCCGGGCCACGCAGCCCCCTCCTGCGCTCCCGAACGCGGCACGGGCGGCGACCGCCCGTCTGATGTCCCGCTCGAAGCGGGAGATCCCGCACTTCTACCTCTCCACGACCGTGGACATGACGGCCGCCCTGGACTGGATGCACGCCCGCAACCGTGAACTGCCGTTGTCCGCCCGCCTGGTGCCGGCGGCGCTCATGTTCAAGGCGGTCGCGCTGGCCGCGCGCGAGGTGCCCGACCTCAACGGGCACTGGATCGACGACGCCTTCGCCCCGGCGGACGAGGTCCGCCTCGGAATCGCGGTCTCCCTGCGGGACGGCGGCCTTGTCGCCCCCGCGCTCGCCCACGCCGACACGCTCTCCGTGGCCGAGGTGATGGCCGCGGTCAAGGACCTGGTGGCGCGGGCACGTCGTGGCCGTCTGCGGTCCTCGGAGACCGCAGACCCCAGTATCACCGTCACCAATCTCGGCGACCAGGGCGTCGAGGCCGTGTTCGGCGTCGTCTACCCGCCGCAGGTCGCCCTCGTCGGCCTCGGCCGGATCGTCGAGCGCCCTGTCGCCGTCGACGGCCTCCTGGGCGTGCGCCCCCTGGTGACCGCGACGCTCTCCGCCGACCACCGCGCGGCCGACGGTGCCACCGGCGCCCGACTGCTGACCGCCCTGGACCGACTCCTGCAGCACCCGGAGGAACTGTGAACCACGACGAGGCAAGGACGTGCGTCCGGCAGGCCGTCCGACGCGTCGTCCCCGACGCGGACTTCACCGGGCTCGACCCCGGCGCGTCCCTGCGGGACACGTTCGAGATGGACTCGCTGGACTTCCTGGAGTTCGTCGAGGCACTCGCCGAACTCAGCGGAACGGAGCTCACGGAGGACGACTACCCGGTCCTCGTCACCTGGGACGGCTGCGCCGCTCGCCTGGTGGCCGGAGCCGGTGCGTCCGTGCAGGGAAGGAGCCGGTGATGCGGCATCGCAGGATCGGCCAGCTGATGACCCGTGAGGTCGTGAGCGTACGCGGCGACGCACCGTTCAAGGAGATCGTGCAGCTGCTGACGCGGCACCAGGTCACCGCGCTGCCCGTGGTGGACGCCGGGAACCGGGTGATCGGTGTCGTCTCGGAGGGCGATCTGCTGCGCAAGACCGCCGACCAGGCCGACGCCCCGGGAGACCTCCCGCCCATGCCGGGGCTCAAGGCGTGGGAGCGCGTGAAGGCCGAGGGAACACGCGCGGAGGAACTGATGTCCGCGCCTCCGGTGTGCGCACGTCCCGAGTGGACCGTGGTGGAGGCGGCGCGTCTCATGGAGATACAGGGCGTCAAGCGCCTTGCCGTCGTCGACGAAGGGGACCGGCTGGTCGGCATCGTGAGCCGCCGGGACCTGCTGGGGATCTTCCTGCGCGAGGACGACGACATCCGCCGCGAGATCTCCGAGGACGTCCTCGGCAGCACCCTCGGCCTCGATCCGGCCGCCCTGTCCGTCGAGGTGCACGACGGCCGGGTGGAACTCGGCGGCACGGTGGCGTTCCGGGGCATGATTCCGGCGATCGAGCGGATGTGCGCGACGGTCGACGGGGTGGTCTCGGTCTCCTGCACCCGGCTCCTGTACGAGAAGGACGACGTCTCGACAGGCGGTGGCCGGCCGTGACGCGGGGCGTCACGTCCTCCCCCGCCCGCATGCGTGGCGGGGGGACCCGCATGACCGAGCCGGGTCACCCGAGGGAGTCGCCCGCGGCCGCGCTCCGCCCGGGCGCCGCCTCCGAAGCCGGCGCGCTCCCGCGGGCGGAGGTGTGCGAGACCCACACCGCGGTCGTCTTCTTCGTCGGCGACCGCGCCTACAAGCTGAAGAAGCCGGTCGACCTCACGTTCGTGGACTACACCACCGTGGAGGCCCGCCGGGCCGCGTGCGAGCGGGAGGTGTCGCTCAACCGGCGCTTCGCACCCGATGTCTACCTGGGTACGGGCGAGTTCCGCGCACCTGACGCGACGGCGCCCGAGCCCCTCGTCGTGATGCGCCGTATGCCGGCGGAGCGCCGCCTGTCCCGGCTGGTGCGGGACGGGGTGGTCGTCGACGACGCCCTGCGGGCCGTCGCCCGACTGCTCGCGGCCCACCACGCGAGCGCCCTTCGCACGCCGGAGGTGGACGCGCAGGGCACCCGGGACGCCCTGTCCGGGCGCTGGGAGGCGAGTTTCGCGCAGGTCCGGGCTCTGGCCGAAGGGGACCCCGTACCCGAGGGGGTGGCGGAGACAGAGGAGCTGGTCCGCCGCTATCTCGCCGGCCGCGAACCGCTGTTCGACATGCGGGTCCAGCAGGGCCGGATCGTCGACGGGCACGGCGACCTGCTCGCCGAGGACGTCTTCTGTCTCGACGACGGCCCGCGGGTGCTCGACTGCCTGGAGTTCGACGACCGCCTGCGCTACGTCGACGGTCTCGACGACGCCGCGTTCCTGGCCATGGACCTCGAACGGCTCGACGCGCCGGAGTCGGCGGCGTTCTTCCTCAGCCGGTACGGCGAGTACTCCGGAGACCCCGCGCCCCCTTCCCTGAGCCATCACTACGTCGCGTACCGGGCGTTCGTCCGCGCCAAGGTCTCCCTGATCCAGGCCCGTCAGGGTGCGCCCGGCGCGGACCTCGCGGCACGGCGGCTGGTCACGACGACCCTGCGCCACCTGCGCACGGCCGCGGTCGGTCTGACGCTCGTGGGCGGGCTTCCCGGCAGCGGGAAGTCCACGCTCTCCGGCGCGCTGGCCGACCGCCTGGGCGTCACCCTGCTCAGCAGTGACCGTCTGCGCAAGGAACTCGCGGGCATCCCGGCGGACCAGCCCGCCCCCGCCCCCTACGGCGAGGGCCTGTACACGCCCGAGTGGACCGACCGGACCTATGCGGCCCTGCTCGCACGCGCGTCCGCCCTGTTGTCCCGGGGCGAGTCCGTCGTCCTGGACGCCACCTGGTCCCACGCCCGGCAGCGTGAGGCCGCCGCGCGGGTCGCCGAGCGCACCAGCGCCGACCTCGTGGCCCTGCGCTGCCGGGTCCCGGACGAGATGACGGCGGCCCGTCTGGAAGCCCGTACCGCCGGGCCGTCCGACGCCGGGCCCGACGTGGCGCTCGCCATGGCGGATCGGGAGCCGCCGTGGGCGGAGGCCGTCGCGATCGACACCAGCGGCTCGCTGGAGGCCGCCGTGACGCGGGCACTGTCGCTCGTACGCCCGTACGGCACGGGGCCCCTGGTCTTCCGCCGCCCGTACCTGGAACCGGACTAGCGGAGGAGCCCGCCGATGCGTGTGTCGGAGTCGATGAGCCGTCCGGCGGTGTCCGTTCCGGCAGGGACGCTCCTGGGACAGGTCGCCCGGCGGATGGCCGAGTACGACGTCGGCTCCGTCCTTGTCACGGAGGGCGGCACGCTGCGCGGCATCGTCACCGACCGGGACCTCGCGGTGCGCGTACTCGCCCGTGGCCTGGACGCGGACGAACGGGTGGAGGCGGTGATGACCTCGCCCGTGGTGACGGTGAACGTCACCGACGACATCCACGTGGCCTACCGGACCTTCCGCAGATCCGGGTTCCGGCGCCTGCCCGTGCTCGACGGCCGCCGGGTCGTGGGCGTCCTGACCGTCGACGACATGCTCATGGACGTCTTCATGCGGCTGGCCGACCTGCTCGGCCCGGTCGCCTGGAGCGTCCTGGAGGAACCGTCCGGGCCGCCCTCGGCGGGCCCTGGTCCACGAGGGACCCGAGGGACCTGAGCGGCCCCGCCCGCCGGGACCCTGTCGGCCCCGCCCGCCGGCCCGCCGACGTCCTCACGCCGATCCGCGCCGGTCATCCCTTGACGACCCCGAGCGGCACCAGCCGCGCGACCAGCGAGGCGAGCCCCGCGCTCTCCGTGACGGCGGCCACGGCGTCGACGTCCTTGTAGGCGTCGGGCGCCTCCTCGGCGAGCGCCCGCCAGGACTTCGGCCGGACCGCGATGCCGTGCGACTCCAGCTCCTCGTGCAGCTCCTCACCGCGGACATGGCGCAGCGCCTGGTGGCGGCTCCAGACGCGTCCGGCACCGTGGGCGGAGGACCAGAAGGCCTCGTTGCCACGGGTGCCGGCCATCACGTACGAGGCCGTCCCCATCGTGCCGGGCACCAGGACGGGCTGCCCGGACCGGGCGAGGTCGTCCGGCAGGTCCGGGTGCCCGGGCGGCAGGGCGCGGGTGGCGCCCTTGCGGTGGACGCACAGCCGACGCCGTACACCGTCCACCTCGTGGGTCTCGATCTTCGCCATGTTGTGGGAGACGTCGTAGACCAGGTCCAGCTGCGCCCCGGTGGCGACGGCGAAGGCGTGGCGTGCGGCCTCGGTGAGCAACTGCCGGTTGGCGCGCCCGTAGTTGGCGGCCGCCGCCATCGCTCCCAGGTAGGCGCGGCCCGGCGTGGAGACGGCGGGCGCGCAGGCCAGCTGCCGGTCCGGCAGCTGGATGCCGAAGGAGCGCAGGGACTGGTCCATGACGCGGACGTGGTCACTGCACACCTGGTGCCCCAGACCGCGCGACCCGCAGTGGATCATGACGCACACCTGGCCGGCGTGCAGCCCGAAGGCGGTCGCGGCGGTCTCGTCGTACACCCGGTCCACGGCCTGCACCTCCAGGAAGTGGTTGGCCGACCCCAGGCTGCCCACCTGCCGCAGCCCCCGGTCCACCGCCCGCTGGCCGACCTGCGAGGGATCGGCCCCCGCCAGCGTCCCACGGTCCTCGCAGCGCTCCAGGTCACGGGGCACGCCCCGGCCGCGCTCGACCGCGTAGGCGGCACCGGCGACCATGAGTTCCTCCAGCTGGGGGCGCCCGGACAGCTTCCACAGCCCGCCGGGTCCCAGGCCGCGCGGGACCGTGTCGCCGAGGATGTCCATCAACCGCCGCGTCGACGGGGCCAGCGCGCCACGGTCGAGGTCCGCGGCGAGCAGCCGGACCCCGCAGGAGATGTCGAACCCCACGCCGCCGGGCGAGATCACCCCGCCGGCGTCGATGTCCGTGGCCGCCACGCCACCGATCGGGAAGCCGTATCCCCAGTGCACGTCGGGCATGGCGTACGAGGCGCGGACGATGCCCGGCAGGCTCGCCACGTTCCTGACCTGCTCCAGCGCCTGGTCCCCCGCCCCTTGCGGCAGCAGCTCGCGGGTCGCGAAGACGACCCCGGGCACGCGCATGGGCGCCTGCCGCTCGATACGGAACCGGTACGGCGTCTCCTCCACCAGAGTGGTGGCCATGCCCGTCACCTTCTCTCCGCGGTACGGGCGAGGTGCGGTGCGGTGCGGTGATCGCGGGGCGGGCGGTCCCGGTGCCCTTCCAGTACACCGTCCGGAGCACGGTTCCGCGCGCGGAGGGGCTCGCGAGGCACGGGGGGCGGGCGGGAGTCATACGTCGAGGGTCACCGCGCAGGTCCAGCCGTCCGGGCCGCCGGTCATGGTCAGATCGTTCAGCGTGACGGCCTTCGGAGCGGCACCCGTCACGGGCAGCGCCCCGGCGTCGGCCGTCCACAGGACGCCCCGCACGCCGCCGTCGGCCGGGGCCAGCTCCACGTCGACCGGGACCTCGCCGTCGGTGTCGAGCCGGTAGACGACCTCGTCGAGCAGGGCGACGAGCACGTCCTCGTCGCTGCCCGCCTTCACCTCGATGTCCCGGCGCCGGTCACCGACCGCCTTCGTCAGGTCGAGGAACGAGGCGCAGACCCCGCGGACCGCCTGCGCCAGGCACTCCTCGCGCGTGCGACCCCACGCCTCCACCCGCAGGTCCGCCGTGTGCGGGACGCCGCGATATCCGCCGCGTCCACCGCCACCGCCAACGCCACCGCCACCGCCGCCGCTCGCCGGTCCCGGCATGGCCCCGCCTCGCTCCCGTGTCCCGTCCCACCGACCGTATGCCGTCATGGGGGCACTACGCGCCCCGGCGGCCGCCGCGCGGGCGCGGAGTCGTCGACATCAGCCAGGTGACCGTGCGGCTGACGTCCGACGCGGAGACGATGCCGACCAGCCTGCCCTCGTGGAGCACGAGGACGCGGTGCTCCGCGCCCGGCTGGACGCGGGGCAGCAGGTCGGCCAGCGGGTCGTCCGCGCCGGCGACGGTGACCTGGGACAGCGGCACCATGATCTGTTCCATGGTCACCGTGTGGCGCCGGTCCTCCGGCACCTTCCTGGCCGAGTCGAGCGTCATCAGGCCGAGGGGCACGGCGCCGACTCCGTCCCCGTGTCCGTATCCGTCACCTTCTCCGCCTCCCCCTCCGTCGTCTCCGGTCACCGGGAACGCCGAATGGCGGTAGCGGTACCGGGAGCCCGCCAGGAATCCGGCGACCGTGAGGCCGGCCGGCACCGTCACCGGGTCCGGCGTCATGGCCTGCCGTACCGGAATCCCGGCGAGCAGCCCACGCAGCTGCGCCTGCTGTCCCTCCACGGTGGCGGCCGTGGACAGGAACCAGCCGATCATCGCCAGCCACAGTCCGCCCCCGACATCCCCACGCACGAACAGCAGCAGGCCCACCACCATCAGCAGCCACCCGAAGGCGCGTCCGGTCGCGGTCGCCCCCGCGGTCGCGCGCAGCCGGTCTCCCGTACGCCACCACAGGAAGGCGCGCAGCAGGCGCCCGCCGTCGAGCGGCGCGGCCGGGATGGCGTTGAAGACCGCGAGCAGGATGTTGATCACGGCGAGCCAGACCGCCGCCTCGACGACCAGGCCCGGCGCGGACGTCAGGTCGAGCAGCCACGCGGCGAGGGTGAAGAGACCACCCAGGAGAAGGCTGACCAGGGGGCCGACCCCCGCGATCCGCAGCTCCGCGGCCGGGTTCGGCGCCTCCGCCTTGAGCCGGGCCGCGCCGCCGAGCAGCCACAGCACGATGTCGTCCACCTCGACCCCGTTGCGCCGGGCCAGGATCGCGTGTGCCAGCTCGTGCGCGAGCAGCGAGGCGAAGAAGACCAGGGCGGCGAGGAGCCCGACCGCCCAGTAGGCCGGCCACCCATGACCCGGGTGGGCCTCGGGAAGGCGGCCCTCCGCGAGCCCGAGGGTGATCACGGCGAAGATCAGCAGAACGCTCCAGTGGACCCCGATCCGGATCCCCGCGACACGCCCCAGAACGAACGTCGGCCGCATGGTGCACTCCCGAGTCAGATGGACGACGGACGCGCGCCCGTCGCTCCTGTCGGTGCGGATGCCCACTGTCTGCGGACGGATTCCTCGTGCTCCGCCTGCTCCAGGCTCTGTTCTGCGGCGGCCAGTTCTCCGCCGAGGCGCGGGATCCAGTGGTGGCGCAGCGCGCGGACGCGCTGCCGTGTCCTGCGGACCTCGGCGGCCACGAGGCGGGACGCCTCGTGCGCGGCGGCGTACTCGGCGGCCGCCTCGACCAGGTCGCGATAGGCAGCCTCTGCCTGGGTGAGGGCGGTGTTGCGCGGGGGCGGGTCGTCCGGCGACCGGACGGCGGGTGCGCACGTCACGCCGGAGGGGTGCCGTACGCCCATGGCGGTCGTGTACGCGAACGTGACCGTCGCCCGGCCGGCCGCGGCCCCTGGGGCGAGGGCCGCTTCCCCGCTCAGCAGCATGCCGCGCACCAGCCAGGTCTCGGCCTCGCGGAGCCGGGACGACCAGAGCCGGGCCGCGGCCTCCTCGGCCTCCCGCAGCACGCGTTCCCGGTCCAGCAGGAACATCAGCTTGCGTTCCAGTACGCCGGCTCCCCGCAGCGCCGTGTCGAGCTGCCGGCGCACGCGCAGCCGGCCCGCCCGGCCCGGCGGAATCCGCCGCCCGCTCATGAGCCCTCCTCCTGGTCCTCCGCCACGGCCCCCGTCACGGCCTCCGCCACGCCTTGTGCCACGCCCTCTGCCACCTCGGCCGCCTCCGTCCTGGCCCGGAGCAGGGCCTCCGGCAGCATCCCGAGCTCGCCCTCGGGCAGCGTCAGCAGCACGTGCCACGCCTCGTCGAGTGCCCCGCTCAGGGGGCGCGGCTCGCCGGGCCGCTGCGCGAGGAAGCGCCGCAGGTAGGCCTGTCGCAGGTCCAGGTACCGGCGGTCCACGGGGCTCAGCGCCTGCTCTCCGATCAGATCGGCGAACTCCCGCACCTGCCGCGCCCTGGCGAGGGCGGCGATCAGCTGCGCGGCGACCGGAAGGTGGTCCTCGCGTGTCCGTCCCTCCCCCGCGCCCTTGCGCATGAGCCTGGACAGCGAGGCGAGCGCGTCGACCGGAGGGTAGACGCCCTGGGCGTGGATCTCGTTCGACAGCACGATCTGGCCCTCGGTGATGTATCCGGTCAGGTCGGGGACGGGATGGGTGATGTCCCCGGCCGGCATGGTGAGCACCGGGAGGACGGTGACCGATCCCGGCCGGCCGCGGATCCGGCCGCAGCGTTCGTACAGCGAGGCCAGGTCGCTGTACAGATAGCCGGGGTAGGCGCGCCGCGCGGGGATCTCCCCGCGGGCGGCGGAGACCTCGCGCAGCGCTTCCGCGTAGGCCGTCATGTCGCTCATGACGACGAGGACATGACGGCCGCCGCGGAACGCCAGGTCCTCGGCGACCGTGAGGGCGAGGCGTGGCGTCAGGAGTCGTTCGATCACCGGGTCGTCCGCAGTGTTCAGCAGCAGGACGAGATCGCCGTCGGCGGAGCGGTCCGCGAGCCCGTCGCGGACGAGCACGGCGTCGGCGTGGGTGAGCCCCATCCCGGCGAAGACGACGCTGAAGGGCTCGTCCCCGCACGAGGACTGGGCGGCGATCTGGATCGCGAGTTCGAGGTGGGGCAGGCCGGCGACGGAGAAGACGGGCAGCTTCTGGCCGCGTACCAGGGTGGTGAGCACGTCGACGGCGGCCACGCCGGTCAGTACCGGCTCCGTCGGCGGCTCTCTGTGCGCCGGGTTGATCGGGGTGCCGCCGATCGCCGCCCGGACCCGGCCCAGGACCGGCGGTCCGCCGTCGACGGGATCGCCCCGCCCGTTGCACACCCGGCCCAGCCAGCCGTCGCCGACCGGCACGTGCAGGGGTGTCCCCGCGAACGCGACCCGCGTGGTGTCCGGGCTCATCCCGGCGGTGTCCTCGAAGACCTCGACCACGGCCAGGTCCCCGTCGACCTCCAGGACCAGTCCGTGGCGCTGTTCGCCGGAGTCGAGGGTGATCCGGACGTACGCGTCCCAGCCCACGCCCGTGACACCTTCGACCACCACGAGCGGGCCGTGCAGCTCCCGTACGGCGGTGTACTCGACCTCGTAGCCGCCGCTCATGCCGAGTGCTCCGCCGCCTGCTCCCCCGCCGGCTCTGCCGACCGCTCCCCCGCCCGCTCCGCCAGTCGCGCGAGCACCGTGTCACGGGCCGTGGTGACGGCGGCCGTGTCCTCGGGCCCCGCCGCGTCGCGGGCGCGCAGCACCGGCGTGAAGTCGACGGCCTCGACGCTCTCCACGTCCGTGCCGGCGTCGACGAGGACGGCACAGCGGTCGATCACGGTCAGGACCGCGTCCGCGAGAGCGGCTGTCTTCCGCGGGGTGCAGTAGGCGTCCCGGGGCGAGAGCGCGCTCTGCTGGAGAACGCCCTCGCGGATCAGCCGGCCGCCGAGCACGCTGACACGCTCGCCCGGCGGCAGGGCGGTCAGGCCGAGGAGTTCGACCAGGCCGGCGAGCCGGTCGGCCTCGGCCAGGCGCGCCGCGACCCGGGCACGCCGCTCGGTCGCCGCCTCGGGCTCTCCCTCCGCCGAGACGGCGGTGTCCCGGGAGAACGAGTCGGGCCAGGAGACGGCGGGGTAGTGACGGGCGTAGGCGAGGTCGCGGTCGAGGGACCACAGGCACCGTACGAAGCGCTCCGTGTGCGCGGTGACGGGTTCGGTCAGGTCTCCGCCGGGCGGCGAGACCGCTCCGATGACGGTGACGGAACCCCGGGTGTCGCCGAGGGTGCGTACGGCGGCGGCCCGTTCGTAGAACGCGGCCAGTTCGGAGGCCAGGTCGGCCGGGTAGCCCTCCTCGGCCGGCAGCCGGCCCATGCGGGCGGCGAACTCCCGCAGCGCCTCCGCCCAGCGGGAGGTGGAGTCGGCGATCACCACGGTGTCGAGCCCCATGTCCCGGAAGTACTCGGCGACCGTGGCCCCGGTGTGGACGCTCGCCTCGCGCGCCATCATCGGCATGTTCGAGGTGTTGGCGATGGTCACGGTGCGGTCGGAGAGCCGGCCGCCGGTGCGCGGGTCCTCCAGCTGCGCCAGCTCGTCGATCACGTCGGCCATCTCGTTGCCGCGTTCTCCGCAGCCCACGTAGACGATGACGTCGGCGTCGCACCACTTGGCGATCTGCTGGAGCAGCAGGGTCTTCCCGGTGCCGAAGCCGCCGGGAACGGCGACCGTGCTCCCCCGGGCCACAGGGAAGAGCAGATCGATCACCCGCTGTCCGGTGGTGAGCGGATCGCGGGCGGCGAGGCGTTCGCGTACGGGGCGGGGTACGCGCACCGGCCACTCGGACGCGATGCGGACCTCGGTGCCGGCGACCACCGCGAGCACCTCGTCCGGTCCGTACCGGCCCTCCGGCGCGATGCGCTCGACGGGTCCCGTGCAGCCGGGCGGCACCAGGAGGCGGAGGGGGACCGTGCGCGTCGCCCCGCCGCCGAGGTCCCGGGGGTCGCCGAGGTCGCCCAGATCCCCGAGGTCGCCGAGCAGCCCGCCCTCCGTCAGATGCTGTCCGGCGGTCGAGCGTGGGGTGAAGGCCCAGGTCCTTCCGCCTTCGTCGGGCGGGGCCGCGGAGGCTCCTGGTGACAGGCGTTCGCCCGCGCCGCCGAGGGGCCTGAGCAGACCGTCGAACACTCCGCCGAGCAGGCCGGGGCTCAGCCGCACCGAGAGCGGCTTGCGCAGGCGCCGGGCCGGGTGGCCGGGGGCCAGACCGCCGGTGTACTCGTACGCCTGGAGGGTGGCCGCCTCGCCCTTGATCGCCACCACTTCCGCGGTGAGCCCGGCCTCGCCCAGCAGGACCAGCTCCCCCATGGCCAGGCCGTCGGTGTAGTCGATCTCCACCAGGGGGCCGGCCACCCGCCGCACCCGGGGCGGCGGGGTCACGGCGTCCACAGGGCCTCCGCCTCCGCGCCGAACCGCTCAAGGGCCCGGTCGCTCAGGGTGTCGGGGGTGAGGTCGACCCGGCGGCCCGGGGCCACCATCGTGAGCCCGCCCTCCGGGCCGGGGGCCGTCGCGGCCCGGGGCCCGAGCAGCGCGAGGGCGTGCCGCCGCAGGCGGGCGCGGGCGGTCCGGTCGGCGGTCGCCCGGCGGACCCGCTCACGTACCCGGGCGCGCAGCTCGGCGTACGCCTCGGCCTCAGCCGCCAGTTCGAGGCCTCTGGCGGCCCTCAGGGCGGCGGCGCGGCGCTCCCTCGCGGCCGCCGCTCCGTCCGCCTGTCCTTGGCGCCGGGCCCGCTCCACGAGCGCGGCGCACTCGTCACGGGCCGCGGCCAGGAGCTCCTCGGCCTCGCGGGCGGCCTGCGCCAGGGCGGCTTCGGCGTCGGCGCGTGCCGCGCGGAGCAGCGCGTCGCGCACCGGGTCGAGCTCCCCGCCGGCGGTTTCCCGCCGGTCCCGCCAGTCCCACCGGTCCTGCCGTGCCGCCCGGTCCCGTCGCGGGCTCATCGCGGCATCACCACCGTGAGGAAGCGGGCGTCCTCCAGTTCCGGCCCCAGTGCCTCGGCCGCCGCAGAGGTGACGATCACGAGGGACACCTGGTCCGGCAGCGACCGCCATGCCTCGCGTACCTCCTCCGCGTGCTCCGCCGGGAAGACGTCGACTCCGGCCAGGACGAAGCCGCGCACCCGCATGTGCTCACCGACGGCCGCGACGGTCCCCATCCCTCAGGCCTTTCCGATCAGAAGGATCGCGACCACCAGGCCGTAGACGGCGATGCCCTCGGCGAGCCCCACGATGACCATCGCCCGTCCGAAGAGCTCCGGCCGTTCGCTGAGGGCGGCCAGCGCCGCGGCGCCGGTGTAGGCGACGGCCACGGCCGCGCCGAGCGACGCCCCGGCCACCGCGATGGCCGCGGCGATCAGCGCGGTGCCGTTCGGCTCGGCCGCGGCGGCCTGGGCGGGCGCGCCCAGCGCGACCCCGGAGAGGCCCAGGACGAGCACGGCCAGGGATCCCACCAGCATCAGCAGGTTGGACACCAGGAGCCATCGGACGGAGCGCCTCCCGTCGCGCCGGGCGAGCGTGCGGAAGACCCAGAAGCCGCCGGCCAGGAAGGGCAGTGCGAGCAACCAGGCGATCATGTGGTCACCTCCGAGTCGGCGATGGGCACGTGCCAGGGACGGAACGGGTGTCCTTGCGCCTCGAAGACGCGTGAGAACAGCTCGTAGAACTCCAGCCTGAGCGCCTGGACGCCGGCGACGAGTGCCTCAAGGGCGAACGCGGCGGCGGTGGCGACGGTGAAGAGGACGACGGCCGCCGCGAACGGCACGGGCCCCTGCCGGGCGAGCCCGGTGGTCCCCGTCCAGATGACGTCCGCCAGGGCCGCGTGCGTGAGGCCGAACGCCGCGAGGCGGGCGAAGGACACGGTGTTCGTGCCGGCCCGCACGACGACCTCGAAGAGGCGCACCCCGGTCTCGGCCGCGCCCGCCGCACCGCCGGGTGTCGCGGCGAAGAACCCCGCGCCCGAGAGGAGCAGCCCGACCGGGGCCAGAGCGGCGCCCGCGACGACGTACGCCCGCTGGTCCAGATACAGCCCGGCACCCAGGAGAGCGAGGGACGTGTACACGGCGAAACCGGCGCAGCCGGACGGCGCGTACACGGCACGCACCGGGCCGCCCTCGCGCCATCGGTTGACCGTGCCCGCCACGTAGGCGAGGGCGAGGAGCAGCCCGCCGAACACGATCGAGGCGGTCAGCAGCCGCTCCGGCGCGTCGAGGGGATCCAGCCACAGGACGGGCAGGATCCCGGTCGGCCCGAAGAACTCCCCGTAGGCGATGCCGGCCAGGACGGTGGCGGTCCCGGCCCCGGCCAGGAAGGGCCAGAGCCGGCGGTATCGCGCGAGGAGGGCGGGGACACCGCGCCGCAGCGCGAGGGCGAGCAGGAGCAGCAGCAGGCCGTAGCCGACGTCTCCGAACATGACGCCGAACATCACGACGAAGACGACGCCGGAGGGCCAGGAGGGGTCCACGTCCCGGTAGGGCACCGCGCCGTAGGTGGTCACCAGGTCGGTGAACGAACCCTTCGGTGTACGCGAGCCCCGCAGGAGCGTCGGCGGCTCGACGTCCCGTGGCGCCGGGAGCACGACCACCGACGCGCCCACGGCAGCCAGCCTCTCCGAGAGCCGCCGCACGTCCGTCGCCGGGCACCAGCCCGTCAGCGCCGCGACCTCGCCGCGCCGGACGGCGCTCCGGTCGAAGGCCGCCAGCTGCGCCTCACCGGCCAGCAGGTCCTCGCGGCGTTCCCGCCGCAGCGCGTCGAGGTCGGGGGCGGCCGGTGCGAGGACCGCTCCGGCGCCCGGGCCAAACGGGCCGGTGCCGGACGGGCCGGTGCCGGACGGGCCGGTGCCGGACGGGGGTCCTGGCGACGGCGTGGCCGCTCCGGGAGCAGCTCCGCTCTCGATCCGGACCGGCTCCATCTGTTCCGGCTCCACCCGGTCCAGTTCGACGCAGCCCGCGTCGGCGACGCGGACGAGGGTGTCCCGCAGCGCGGCCGTCGGGGCGACGAGGGCCACCCGCCGCATCCGTACCGGCAGAAGGTGCTCAGCCGACCAGGTCATCGAACACCTCCCTCGGTCCTCCGCCGTGCGCCGCGAGTTCGAGTGCCGCCCGCACGCGCCACGCGTCCACGGACAACGCGCCCACCGCGCCCACCACCGTGACGGGGCCGTACGCGGGGCCGTCGCCGTGCAGCATGTCCTCCGCGTCCCTGCCGAGGACCGTCCACCAGCGGGCCTCCGCCCGCCACAGGTCCGCCGGGTCGTCGACGCCCTCCATTGCCCAGCGGGCTCCGGCGGGGAGCCGGTCGCGGAAGTCACGGAAGCCGGACGCCCTCAGGGCCCGTTCCCCCAGGACGTCCGCCGCGCGGAGCCGT
The DNA here is from genome assembly GCF_040650755.1 of Streptomyces sp. NPDC048623. Classification (NCBI taxonomy): domain Bacteria; kingdom Bacillati; phylum Actinomycetota; class Actinomycetes; order Kitasatosporales; family Streptomycetaceae; genus Streptomyces; species Streptomyces sp. NPDC048623. The sequence goes on along the minus strand of NZ_JBEZHV010000004.1, from coordinate 252,236 downwards.
ACCGCCTCCGGCAGGACGCGGCCATGGACGTACATCTCGCGGGCGGTCAGGAGGGCCGCCCTGCCCTCGGCCCAGGAGCGGGCGGGCGCCACCGCCGCGGTCCGGGCGGCGGCGGCCATGCGCATGCCGACGGACACGGCCCAGGGGGTTCCGGCACCGGGATCGCCCCAGGGCGAAGCGGCGAGTGTCCGGCGGACAGCGCCTGCGGAACCGGCCCGTTCCAGACGCCGCCATGCCGTGCCGAGCACACCGAGCCGGTAGGCCCGCGGAGGGGGCGACGCTCCGGAGAAGGAGCTCAGGAGCGCCTCGACGTTGGCGATCTCGAAGCCCGCGGCAAGCGGCCGGAGCAGGCGCGTGCCGCCGGGTGGCAGCCACCCCGCGAGCACTCGCAGATTCCACAGCAGTGCCTCCGCGACCCCGCGCTGTGCGTCGGCGAGCGAGGCGTCCGCGCCTGCGGCGGTGGCAGCGTCCGCGGCGGCTCCTCGATAGGGCGAGTCGGTCAGGCCGCGCAGCGCCTGCGCGAGAGACGTGCTCGACGCCAGCTCCCGGGCGGCCGCGGCCCCCAGTCGCTGGGATGTCAGAGCTCTGGCCCTGATCACTCCGGCGACCCACCCGGCGCCCACGCGGTTCCCCCCTCACCGTCGAGGCGACCACCGTGGAGGCGACCGCCGTCGAGGCGACCGCCCTCAAGACGGCCGAGGGCGTCCTCGGCCACGCGGTCGGCAAGACCGGGGATCCGCTCGCCGGCCCGTCTGCGCACCCGCTCCGCCGCGCTCCGGCCGGCCGCGAGAAGGGCGGCCTCCTCCGTCCGGGCCTCGGTGAGCGCGGCCGCCATGGCTTCCTCCCGCGCCCGGCGTGCCCGGCCCTCCGCGTCGGCCGCCATCTCGGCGGCCCGCCGGGCCGCCCGCCGCATGATGGCGGCTGCCTCCTCCGCGGCTCTGGCGCGGATCTCCGCCGCCTCCTCCTGCACGTCCATGAGCCGGGTGAGCACCGGGGCGAGTTCGGCGGCGGGATCGCCCGTCCGGTCGGTGGGCACGGCGGCCACGGCCGCACCAGGCGCGCCCATGAAGCGGAACCGGGCGAGGAAGGACCGAAGTCGCATCCGGCGACCTCCTCACTCTCGTCTCTCTTCCAGTCTCGCCACGCCCACCCGCGCTGTCGCCTCGGGCCGCGCCGCGGTCCCGGCCCGTGCGACCGCCTCGGCCGGCGTGCCGCTGCCGTGGTCCGGTCAGGCGCAGACGGCCTCGACGAACTTCCCGACCTGCTGCTCGTCGAGGTGCCTGGCCAGGTCGGCCTCGCTGATCATTCCGACGAGCCGGTGGTCGTCGATCACGGGGACCCGGCGGATGCGGTGCTCTTCCATCGTCCGAAGCACCTGTTCGCTGTCGGTGTCCGCGTCGACGGTGATCGGCTTGCCCTGGGCGAGGTGGCCCGCCGTCATGTCGCGGGGGTCCTTGTCCTTGGCGAGGCACTTCACCACGATGTCGCGGTCGGTGATCATTCCGTGCAGCCGGTTGTCGGGCCCGCAGATGGGCAGGGCGCCGACGCCGAGGTCGCTCATGCGGCGCGCGGCGTCCACGAGCGTCTCGTTCTCCTGCACACAGACGGCACCGGCGTGCATGATCTCGCGTGCGGTCGTCATGGCCGCCTCCTCCTTTTCCTTCCGCCCCCCCTTGTCATGGACGGTGGTCGGGCACTGCTTCCGGCGTCGTGCCGGGACGTCAGAGGAAGACGGCGCTCACGCGCACGGTGTGCACGGGGCGCCCGGGACGTGCCCTGAACCCCTTCACCTGGAGATGCGCCGCCGCGTTCGGCGCGGGGAGCACGTCGCTCGGGATCTCCCGTCGGCCGGAGCGGACCTTGCCCCGGGTCTCCCCCGTGCGGGACGGCTGCGTCGAGTCGGTCACGGGCGTCCTCCTTCCTCCGTCGCGTACGGCCACGGTCCGTCGCCGTACAGCTGCTCGGGTGATACGAGAAGCACGTCCCCGTTCGCCTCGGCTTCCCGGAGTCCCGGGCCGAACCCGGCGGCCGAGTAGCAGACGAGGCGGGTCCGGCCGGTGTCCTCGCCGAGGGCGGCGAGGTGCGGCAGATGGCCGCGCAGCCGTTCGAGGTGGGGCGTGTCCATGGGGTGCGCCCAGGAGACCAGGCCGATCGACAGCAGCGGACCGGGGAGGCGGGCCTGCCGGCCGCGCACCACGACGTCAATGACGACCGGCTCGCTGTCCGTGTGGGGCAGGGACCCCGACACCGCGGATTCCGGCGCGTCTGCGAAGAGCGCCGCCGGGGCGAACCGGGCCGCCCACTCCCGGCAGATCTGAGCGAAGTGCGGGCCCGCGACGTCCGTTTCGAACACGGACCGGGCCTGCCGCCAGACCGCGCCGGTCCTCGTGCCGTCCGCGTCCGCATCCGCATCCGCATCCGCGTCCAGGAGCTCGGAGCGGTGGGGGCGGATGACGGCGTGGTCGAAGGCCAGCAGCGGTTCGGTGATGCGGTAGTGGATCAGCCCGGGCTGGAAGGCGTCGGGCTCGCCGCGGACCAGGCCGCGTCCTTCGAGGTGGGACAGGATGTGCGGCACGTCCGTCGCCGGCCGGTCGAGGAAGTCCGCGATCTCTCCGGGGGTGGTGCGGCCGGTGGCGAGCGCGGCCACGGTGCTGTGGCACACGGCGACGTCCCAGGAATCCGGCACCGTGTCCAGGAGGTGTCCGGCCTTCCAGAACAGCGGCAACCGCGGGCTGAGCACACGTTCTTGTATCCACCGGTCGAAGTCGGCGAAACCGCCGGGAGGCCGGTCGCCCGCGGGATCGAAGCGGAAGGCGGTGCTGCCCCCGACGACGGCGTGCACGCGCAGCGCGAGCGCGGGCTCGTCGATCGCCCACAGGCGTCGCGCCTGTCTGTAGTCGAGGGGGGCCATCTCCACGACCTGGTCCACCCAGGCGGCCGATCCGCTCAGCAGCCGGCTCATCACCGGTGTCGTGCTGCCGCAGAGCAGCAGCCGCAGCCGGGAGGAACCGCCCGGGCCGTCACCCAGCCGATGACACACCTCGCTGATGACGGCCGGGAGCCCTGGGCTCTCCCGTACGACCTCGGGAAATCCGTCGATGACGACCACCAGGGCCGATCCTCGTGCCGTGTCCGCCAGCGCGAGCAGCGCGTCCTTCCATCCCGTCCATCGAGGTGCCTGGGCGAGACCGGCATGGCGCGCGTACTGCCGGGCGAGTGCGCGCAGGGTCTCGGCCTGAGCGGCCTCCTGACCGCAGAAGTAGAGCCCGCCCGTCGCATGGGCCAGTGCCTTGAGCAGAAACGACTTGCCGTGCCCCCGTGGACCGGTGACGACACCGATCACGGGCCTGGGACGCGGGTCGCCGACGAGTGCGACCAGCCGGTCCCACTCGGCCTCACGGTCGTAGAGCCCCTGAGGCCGGGCGACAGGGGTGATCAGAGCTCCCACTGTTCTCTCCCCTTCCCAGGACGCCTCCGTGCCTGTGGACGACCCGAATGCCAGGGGCGAGAAGAGGGGGTTCGCCCCGTGCGTCTCACGATACGAGCCGGGACCCGTAGGGATGCGCGGGCCGTGAGCGGAGGCACACGCCCTACCAGACTGGCACCCGGCCAGGACGGACGCACCCGCACGCGTCGGGTTCGCTCACGGCCCCCGGCGCGGCGGGAGGAGGGGCCCATCCACTTCTCGCGGATCCTGATTGCGCGGTGCGCGGCCCGAAGCCGTTCCTCCGCGTCCTTCCAGGAGGACCTCTCCTCCCCTTCAGGAAATCACGCGCCGACGGCTCCTGCCAGGGCCGTCCGGGCCCCGACGGCCCCCGTTCGGCCCTTGTCGTACGGGAAACGGCGACGGCACCCTCGGATCGTTGGGACCCTGGGCGTAGGAGCGACGGAGGCCCGCCATGAAGCATCCACGCACTGTCGACGACGTGATGACCCACGCGGTGATCTCCGTGCGGCTCGATGCCCCGGTCCAGGAGATCGTCCGCACCTTGCGCCGCTGGGGCGTGAACGCGGTGCCGGTCCTGTCGCCCGAGGGGCGGGTGGTCGGCGTGGTGTCGGAGGCGGACATGCTCGCCAAGGTCCCGGGCGACACCGAGGACGGCGCGCATGCCGTGACGGCCCGCGCTCTGATGTCCGCCCCGCCCGTCACCGTGCCGCGCGGCACCACGATCGCCGGAGCGGCCCGGCTCATGGGGCGCGGACACCTCAAGCGGCTGCCGGTGGTGGACGAGGACGGCTGCCCGGTCGGTGTCGTCAGCCGGGGCGACCTGCTCAAGGTCTATCTGCGCTCCGACGCCGAACTCGCCGAGGACGTACGCCACGAACTCCTCGCGCACCTGATCCCCGAGGGCAACGCCCTGCTCACCGTCCGGGTCCTGGACGGCGCGGTGACACTCACCGGGTCCCTGCCGAAATCCGTGCCGGAGGACCTCGCGCTCCAACTGGCCCGCGCGGTGCCCGGAGTCGTGGACGCCGCCGCGCACTTCACGACCGCCGTGTAGCGGCCCTCGGGCCGTCCTCGTGCGGCCGGGCCGGGGGTGTTGTCGGTGTGCGCCAGTAGAGTGACGCCGTGGCAGCACGACCGTTGAACGAAATCGTCGAGGCCGGGTGGGCGCACGCGCTCGCGCCGGTGGCCGAACGCATCGCCGGGATGGGTGACTTCCTCCGTCAGGAGATCGCCGCCGGGCGGACCTACCTCCCGTCGGGGGCGAACGTCCTGAGGGCGTTCCAGCAGCCCTTCGACGAGGTGCGGGTCCTCATCGTCGGCCAGGACCCCTATCCGACCCCCGGCCATGCCGTGGGCCTCAGCTTCTCCGTCGCTCCGGACGTGCACCCGCTGCCGCCGAGCCTGGAGAACATCTTCCGGGAGATGCACCACGACCTGGGGCTCCCCCGGCCCTCGAACGGCGACCTGACGCCGTGGACCCGGCAGGGCGTCCTGTTGCTCAACAGGGCGCTCACGACGGCCCCGCGCCGTCCGGGCGCGCACCGGGACAAGGGCTGGGAGGCCGTCACCGAGCAGGCCATCCGGGCGCTGGCCGCGCGCGGGAAGCCGCTGGTGTCGGTGCTGTGGGGGCGGGACGCGCGCAATCTGCGCCCGCTGCTCGGCAGTCTGCCGGCCATCGAGTCCTCACACCCCTCGCCGATGTCGGCCGACCGCGGCTTCTTCGGCTCCAAGCCGTTCAGCCGCACCAACGAGCTGCTGCTCCGTCAGGACGCCCAGCCGGTGGACTGGCAGCTGCCGTGACGGCCGCCGCCCCGGTGCGCGGGATACGTCGCCGGGGTGGGCTCCGGCGGCCCGGGCCGGCGGCGGGGCGGTCCTCGCGGTCGCCGTCTGCGCTGCCGGGATGGCGACGCCCGGCGACCGGCTGCGGGCCCGACTCCCCGGCGCCCTCACCGAGCCGTCGCGGCGGCCGGCGAGCCGGTCGCGGCCCGGATCCTCGCCCAGGCCGCCGCGCTTCCCGCCGGGGCGGAGGGTGAAGTCGCCTTCAGCGGCGGGTTGTCCAGGACGGGCGAGCTGTCGCTCGGGCCGCCGCGCGCCGCACTCGGCGGACCGGCGCCGAGGGTCCGCCAGGGCCTGTCCGGTGGGCGTTCGCATGCTCCAACTCGCCAGGTAAACGGCGGTTCCCAGCCAGTTCGGACATAGCGGGGCAGAAGTCGCCCGACCGCACCTCAGCGAGCCGGGCGGCGCGTGAAACCAGTAGCATGCGGCGCCATGAGCTCCCCCACTGGGCCCACTCCCGGGCTTCCCGTACGAATGCCGCGACCCCGCCAGTCCGGGCGGCACCGTCGCCCTGAACCCGTGGCGGCGCCCGAGGGCGCTCCGACCCTGGTGCTCGCCGTCCCCGGCGCGCCGTCGGCCGCCATACGCTCGCTGGCCGAGGAGGTCGTGAGCATCGCCCGCTCGGAGCTGCCCGGCCTGGAGGCCGTGATCGGCTACCTGGACGGCGACGACACCGAGTACCCGACCCTGGGCGCGGTCCTCACCCAGGTCTCCGCCCTGCGCACCGAGCGTTACGAGATCGCCGTGGCCGCCGGCCGCGAGGTCGCCGCCCCCGAAGGTCCGTCCGCGGTCGTGGTGCCGCTGCTCGCGGGCCCCGACAGCGCGCTGACCCGCCGGATCCGCCAGTCCGTCATGGACGCCGGCAACAAGGCCGAACTGACCGACGTGCTCGGCCCGCACCCGCTGCTCGCCGAGGCGCTGCACGTGCGGCTCTCCGAGGCCGGCCTGGCCCGTGCCGACCGCGCGCGGCTGTTCACGGTCGCCACGGCGGCCGACGGCATCATCCTGGCCACCGTCGGCGGCGAGGAGGCCGTGCAGGCCGCCGGGATCACCGGCATGCTGCTCGCGGCCCGCCTCGCGGTGCCGGTGATGGCGGCGGCGCTCGACCAGGAGGGTTCGATCTCCTCGATCGCCGAGCAGCTGCGCGGCGCCGGTTCGGAGCAGCTGGCGCTCGCCCCGTACCTGATCGGCCCCGAGCTGCCCGAGGGCCTGCTCGACGCGGCCGCCAAGGAGGCGGGCTGCGCGGTGGCCGAGCCGCTGGGCGCGTACCCGGCGATCGGCCGGCTGGTGCTCTCGCAGTTCATGTCGGCCCTCGGCATCGCCCCGCAGCCGGGTGCGCCGGTGCACTGACCGCGGCCGGCGCGCCGGACGCGCCGTGGCCGGAACGACCCGACGACCGTGACGGGGAGGGCCCGCACCGGAGAGATCCGGTGCGGGCCCTTCTCGTACCCGCGGCCGGCCGTCAGGCGAAGACCACGCAGGAGGCGGCCGGCGCCGGGATCGCCCCGGCCCGCTCGGGCAGGCCGGTGTCCGGGTCGACCGCGAACCAGGTGACGTCGCCGGAGCGCTCGTTCGCCGCGTACAGGTGCCGGCCGGAGGGCGCGAGGGTCAGGTCGCGGGGCCAGTGGCCGCCGCAGGGCACGGAGGCGACCAGGCGGGCGCTCTCGCCGTCCTCGTCCAGCGCGAGTACGGCGATGGTGTCGTCGCCGCGTACGGCGGCCCACAGGAAGCGCCCGTCGGGGGCGACGACGACCTCGGAGGGGTGGCTGGGCCCGGCGGCGCCCTCGGGGACGACGGAGGTCTCGCCGAGCGGCGTGAGCACGCCCGCGCCGGCGTCCCAGCGGCACACGGTGACGCTGGGCTCCAGCTCGTTCAGGACATAGGCGTGGTCGCCGCCCGGGTGGAACGCGAGGTGGCGGGGGCCGGTACCGGGGCGCAGCGCGGTGCTGCCGTGCGGCCGGAGCGCGCCCGTGGCGGGGTCGAGGGCGGTGACGTACACGGAGTCGGTCCCGAGGTCCACGGCGAGGATCCAGCGCCCGCTGGGGTCGGGCAGGACCTGGTGCGCGTGCGGCCCTTCCTGCCGGTCCGCCACCGGCCCGCCGCCCTCGTGGCGCACCTGGCCGGTGGCCGGCTCCAGGGTGCCGTCGGCGGTGCGGGGCAGCACGGTGACGCTGCCGGAGGCGTAGTTCGCGGTGAGCACGTGCCCGCCGGTCACGGCGAGGTGCGTGGGTCCCGCGCCCTCGACGGACGTGGGCCGCCCGAGCGGGCGCGGCGCCGGTCCGCCGATGCCGAAGGCCGCCGCGGCGCCGTCCTCGGTCTCGGAGACGGCGTAGAGCACGCCTCCGTCGAGCGCGAGGAACGACGGATCGGCGACCGCGTCGCTCGCACCGGTGATGTCGAGAGCGCCCGTCTCCGGATCCACGTCGGCGGCGAGGACCCCCCGCCCGCCGGCCGACGTGAACGAGCCGATGTACGCCCGCCCCGGGCGCCGCGCGCCCGCCTGCCCTGTCCGCGTGTCACCCACGGCGCCTCCCCTGTCCCTGGGGCCGGCCACGACTTGCCGGCCGCCGTTGCGGGTGACGCTAGCAGGCGGTCTAGACCAAAGGAGGGCCAAAGGAGTCAAAGGAGGGTGGCCGGGGAGAGGAGCGGGGGCCGGGGAGAGCAGCGGGGACCGGGGAGAGGAGCGGTCAGGCCGCCGGGACGAGCGGCGAGCGCGGAGAGGTGCTCAGCGGGGTCGCCAGGGCCGTGAGGGCGTGCTCCAGGGCGTGGAAGTGGGTCAGAGCGGCTTCCGCACCGGGGTGGTGGGCGGGGAGGGCGGCCTCGGCGGCGGTCTGCGAGCGCCTCGGCGGCACGGCCGGGAGCAGCGCGTGGACGGCGGACTCGACGCGCCAGGCGGCGGCCGCGAGGCGGGCGTCGTGCGAGGCGTCGGGATCGGCGGCCACGGCGGCCAGGCCACGGCTCGCGCGGGCACAGGCGTCGAGCAGGTCGAGAACGTGCCGGGCACGGGCCTTGCGGGCACGCAGCGGGCTCAGCGGGTGGACCAGCGGCGCCAGGGTGAGGCGGGCGCGGGCGAGCAGCAGGTCGAGCTCGTGGGCGTGGGCGGCCGGGTCGGCGTGCGGGTCGCCGGCCAGGCGGCGGGCCGCGGCCGTGGTGCAGGCGTGCACACAGCTCACCGCGCGCTGGATCCAGGCGGTCGTGGCCGCGTGGGTGGTGACCGGCAGGAGCGCGACGCCGATCGCCGCGCCGAGTGCGCCGACCGCGGTCTCCTCGAAGCGGAGCAGCAGCAGCCCGGGGTGCAGGACGCCCATCAGGCCGTACAGGAGGCCGGCCATGACGGTCACGAAGAACATCATCCAGCTGTACGAGAGCGGCGCGGTGTAGAAGATCCCGAAGACGCAGACCGCCACGAGCGCGGCCGTCGGCGCGGGCGAGCCGCCCAGCGGGATCGCCACGAGCAGGCCGGCGGCGATGCCGGTGACCGTGCCGACGACCCGGCGGAAGCCGCGGACCAGGGTCTCGCCGCGCGAGGCGGTGTTGACGAAGATCCACCAGGCGGTGCCGACGGCCCAGTACCAGCGCTCCTGCGAGAGCAGCTGACCGGCCGCGAGCGCCACGGCGCAGGCGGCGGTGGCCTGGAAGGCCTGCCGGGTGCTGGGCCGGGCGAGACCGGTGCCGGGCAGCGGCGCGGGCGCGGCCGGCGGCGGTACGTGCCGCTCGATGCACCAGGCGCCGAAGCGGACCGCACCGGCCGTACCGAGCGCGAGCAGCACCGCACCGAAGAGCTCCGGCAGCTGCGCGGGCACCGCGTGCAGGAACTGGGTCACGAAGAACTGCATGAACGCGAAGATCCCGAGCGCGTGCCCGCGCGGCCCCCAGCGGCGCGCGTACACGCCGGCGAAGATCACGAGCAGCCACGCGAGGTCACGCAGCGGCGGTGCGCCGTGCAGCAGCGTGGCGAGCGCGAGCACGGGGAAGCCCGCGAGCGGGAGCAGCGCGGTGGTGACGGCCTGCCTGCGGACGGTGGGGTCGGCGACCGTGAAGAGGGCGAGGAGCGCGGCGAGGCCCGCGGTGATGGACGCGGTCAGGGAGAGCCCGGCCAGTTCGGCGACGGCGACGGAGAGGCCGACGCCGAGCACGGCGCGGCTCGCGACGCGCAGCCGGACCCGGCCGGGGTCGGGCGCCACGCACATGGTGCGCAGCAGCCCGCCGGTGGCCGCGAGGCCCCTCTCCAGGCCCTTCGCCAGACCGTTCGCCAGGTCCTTCGCCGGGCCGTTCGCCAGGCCCTTCGCCGGGTCCTTCTTCACGACGGTCGTTCCGCCCCCGCTGTCGTACACACACCCTCTTCACGCCACACGTACCTGCACATGACGAAGGCGCCGCGGGTCCGGGGTCCGGCGTCCTCGCCGGTCCGGCGCGTGCGCGGCGCCATCAGTCGTCTCTCCCCGGAAGGAAAGCATCCGGTGGCCCACTGGCTCAACCGAGCCTCGCACAGGTGGGCCATTGGTACAGTCGGAGCGTCTGCACCTCGACCAGAAGGGGGCCAACGGACCATGGCGGTGGACGAGCTCGACACCCGCATCCTGCGGCTCCTCATCGAGCAGCCGCGCACCAGCGTGCGCGAGTACGCGCGGATCCTGGGCGTGGCCCGAGGCACCGTGCAGGCCCGGATCGACCGCCTCGAACGGGACGGGGTGATCACGGCCACCGGGCCCGTGCTGTCCCCGGCGGCGCTGGGGCACCCGGTGCTCGCCTTCGTGCACATCGAGGTCACCCAGGGGCATCTGGACGAGGTCGGGGACGCGCTGGCGGGCGTGCCGGAGATCGTGGAGGCCTTCTCGATCACGGGCGGCGGCGATCTGCTCACCCGGGTGGTGGCGCGGGACGCCGGGCACCTGGAGGACGTGATCCAGCGGCTGATCCAGCTGCCGGGGGTGGTGCGCACGCGCACCGAGATCGCGCTGCGCGAGCGGGTGGCGCACCGGCTGCTGCCACTGGTGGAGTCGGTGGGGCGGAGCCAGGTCTGAGGCCGGCTCGGAGCTTCCTCCAGGAAGCACGGCAGGTGCCAGGAGGATCTCCCACAGGCGATTGCAGATGAGATCGGCCCCCGCCTAGGGTGACGCACATGCAGTCCTACACCATCGGCCAGGCCGCGCGTCTCCTCGGCGTCAGCCCGGACACAGCGCGCCGCTGGGCCGACGCCGGCCGGGTCACCACCCATCGGGACGAGGGCGGGCGCCGGCTCATCGACGGGCGCGATCTGGCCGCGTTCTCCGTGGAGCTCGCCCAGAGCGGCCCGGGCGACGAGGACGAGCCGTACACCTCGGCCCGCAACGCCTTCCCCGGCATCGTGACCGCCGTCAAGCTCGGCGATGTCGCCGCGCAGGTCGAGATCCAGGCGGGTCCGCACCGGCTGGTCTCGCTGCTCACCCGGGAGGCGGTGGAGGAGCTGGGCCTGGAGGTCGGCATGCAGGCCACCGCCCGGGTCAAGTCGACCAACGTGCACATCGACCGCGTCTGAGCACCCGAGTACGAGCACGAGCACGAGCACCGATGAAACGGTCCCGCACCCCGATCGCCCTCGCGGTCCCCGCCCTCCTCGCGATCGCGTTCCTGCTGCTGCCGCTGCTCGGCATCCTGGTGCGCACCGAGTGGAGCGAACTCGGCACGCACCTGACCGACCCCGGGACCGTCCAGGCCCTCAGGCTCTCGCTGCTCGTCTCCTTCTGGGCCCTCGGCCTCTCGCTGCTGCTCGGCGTGCCGCTCGCCTGGCTGCTCGCCCGGGTGTCCTTCCCCGGCAAGGCCTTCGTCCGCTCGCTCGTGCTGCTGCCCATGGTCCTGCCGCCGACCGTGGGCGGTGTCGCGCTGCTCCTCGCCTTCGGGCGGCGCGGGCTGCTCGGGCCGTGGCTGGAGGACACCTTCGGCATCACGCTGCCCTTCCACACCTCGGGCGCGGTCGTCGCGGCGACCTTCGTCGCCATGCCGTTCCTCGTCATCAGCCTGGAGGGTGCGCTCGGCGGGCTCCGGCCGCGTTACGAGGAGACGGCGGCGTCCCTCGGCGCCTCGCCGCTCCGGGTCTTCCTCACCGTCACGCTGCCGATGGTCGCCCCGGGCCTGGTCGCGGGCGCGGCGCTCACCTGGGCGCGGGCGCTGGGCGAGTTCGGTGCGACGATCACCTTCGCGGGCAATCTGCCGGGCACGACGCAGACCCTGCCCCTTGAGGTGTACCTGCTGCTCCAGGACGACCCTGAGGCCGCGACCTCCGTCTCGCTGCTGCTTCTGGTGATCGCGATGGGCGTGCTGATCGCGCTGCGCGGGCGCTGGACGGGGGCGCCGGGGGGCGGGCGGCGGCGCGAGCGGGCGGCCGCGGCCGTGCCGACGGACTCGGAGCCCGGGCCCGGAGCGTCGGAGCCGGTCGAGCCGGTCGGGCCGGTCGGGCTGGTCGAGCCGGCCGCTGTGGACGAGGGCGGGGCGCGCTGGGCGCTGCACGCCGAGGTCACCGGCTTCGATCAGCTGACCCTTGACGCAGAGCCCGGCACGACGATCGCCGTCGTCGGCCCCAATGGGTCCGGCAAGACCACCCTGCTGCGGGCGCTGCTCGGGCTCACTCCGCGGGCCCACGCCCGCCTCACCCTCGGCGACGCCGAGGTCACCGACCTCGCGCCGCACCGCCGTCAGGTCGCGTGGGTGCCGCAGGACGGGGCGCTGTTCCCGCATCTGTCGGCACTCGCGAACACCGCGTACGGTCTACGGGCCCGGGGCGTGCCGCGGGCCGAGGCGCGGCGGGCCGCGCAGCTCTGGCTCGACCGGCTCGGCGTCGGCCCTCTCGCCCGGCGCCGGCCGGCCCAGCTCTCGGGCGGTCAGGCCCAACGGGTCGCCCTGGCCCGCGCGCTCGCCGCCCGCCCCCGGCTGCTGCTGCTCGACGAGCCGCTCGCCGCGCTCGACCAGACCACCCGCGCCCAGGTACGGCACACCCTGCGCAGCCACCTCGCGGGCTTCGGCGGGGTCTGTCTGATCGTCACCCACGACCCGGTCGAGGCGGTGTCCCTGGCCGACCGGGTCCTCGTCCTGGAGGACGGGCGCGCGCTCCAGGACGCCGCCCCCGCCGAGGTCTCGCGCCATCCGCGCTCGCCCTGGGTCGCGCGCATGCTGGGCCGCAACGCCTGGCCGGCCACGGCGACCGGCGACGGCGGCGGGCTCGCCCTCGCCGACGGCGGCACGCTGGTGGCGGCGGACCCGGTACCGGCGGGCACGGAGGTCCTCGCGATCATCCCGCCCGAGGCGGTCGCCGTCCACCGCGACCGCCCCGGCGGCAGCCCCCGCAACGCCTGGCCGGGCACCGTACGGGAGATCACGGCGAGCGGCAGCCGCTTGCGCGTCCTCATCACCTCGGACCGGGTCCCCCCGCTCGTCGCGGAGATCACCCCCCAGGCCGCGGCCGACCTGAGCCTGACGGACGGCGCGCCGGTCTGGACGGGCGTCAAGGCGACGGAGGTCACGGTCGTCACGCTGTGACGGGCCGCGGGGCCAACCCCACCCCTCCCCCACGTCGAAATCCCATGGCCGGGGCCGCAGTTCTGTGCCACCGTGCCGGGTGCCCGGCCCCACCCCCGCACCCGCACCCGCACCCGCACCCGCACCCGCACCCGCACCTCGGAGCGTTCCATGGCGACGCCGCCCCGTCTCGTCCCCCTCCTCCAGCAGTTCGCGTTCGCCCGCGACCGGCTGGTGAACCGGCTGCGCGGGCCGGTGATGGACAGCGGCAACGGCTCCGAGGTCTCCGTGGCGCCGATGACCGACGCCGAATACCTGTGGGAGCCGGTGACGGGCTGCTGGTCGGTGCGGCGGCGGGAGGACGGGCCCGGGGAGCGGGCCACCGTCCTTGCCGGGGGCGGGGAGTGGGGGCGGGACGCGACGCCGGCGCCGCATCCGGAGCCGGCGCCGTTCACCACGATCGCGTGGCGGATGAGTCATCTCGCGGAGATGTTCACGTTGCGCACCGACCACACCGCGGGCGGGCGCACGCTCACCCGGGACGACTTCCACAGCCGCGGGGACGCGGCCACGGCGCTCGCCGACCTGGAGCGGGGAATGGCGGGCTGGCACGCGATGCTGCTGACGCTCACCGACGCGGACCTCGACACGGTCGGCTTCAGCAGCTATCCGCACGGCAGCGACCCCGAGGACCCGCTCGTGGAGGTCGTCTGGTGGATGAACCAGGAGCTCCTCGCCCACGGCGCCGAGATCGCCCTGCTCAGGGATCTGTACCGGGTCCGAGCCCAGGGCTGACGCGGGGCCGGGGCCGACCCGGGGGCCGTTCCGCGTGGGACGATGGGAGGGATCCATCCTCGCGCAAGCGAAGGAGGCGACATGTCCAGGATCAACGCCTCCGTCGACATCTCCCGGACACCCGAAGAGGTCTTCGCCTACATCACCGACCCCTCCCACCTGCCCGAGTGGCAGGCGAGCGCGGTCAAGGTGACACCGCGGAGCGGTACCCCCGGCGCGGTCGGTTCGCAGGTCGCCGTCACCCGGCACATGGGCGCCCGGAACTTCGACATGACCATGCAGGTCATGGACCTCGATCCGCCGCACAGCTGGCACATCCACGGGGTGGACGGGCCGGTCCGTGGTGACGTCCAGGGCAGCATCGAGCCGCTGGACCAGGGCACCCGTTCGCGGCTCACCCTGTCCCTCGACTTCGAGGGGCACGGCATCGGCCGCGCTCTGGTGCCGCTCGTCGTCAAACCCGCCGCGCGCAAGGAGATGCCGCGCGACGAGGCGACGCTGAAGGACATCCTGGAGCGCGGCCCCGGCTGACCGGCCGCGCTCTCACCCGTGACGGCGCCCGCCGCCCGTACCCGTACGCCGCCTCTCAGCTCGCGGTCGTACGGGCGAGCAGCAGCGCCACGTCGTCCTGCGCCGGGCCCTCCGGCAGGCCGGACAGGAGGTCCTCGCACAGCGCGTCCAGCGGGCGGTCCGCGTCGCGCAGCGCGTCGGCGACGCGGGTCATGCCCTCGTCGAGGTCCCGGTCGCGGGCCTCGACGAGGCCGTCGGTGTAGAGCACCAGGAGGCTGCCGGCCGGGAGGGTGACCTCCTGGGCGCAGAACGCGTGCGCGCCGGTGCCGAGCGGGGTGCCGGGCGGGCCGTCGAGGAAGGTGACGGCGCCGTCGGGGGTGACGGCGGCCGGTGGCGGATGGCCGGCCCGGGCGATGGTCCAGCGGTCGGCGGCGGGGTCGTACACCGCGTACACGCAGGTGGCCATCTCGTCCTCGCCGAGGTCGGCGACGACCGCGTCGAGCGAGCTCAGCATCCGGGCAGGCGGTATGTCGTGGCGGGCGAGGGTGCGCACGGCGGTGCGGAGCTGGCCCATGACGGCCGCCGCGTGGATACCGTGGCCCATCACGTCGCCTATGACGAGCGCGGTGCGGCCGTCGGGCAGCGGGACGACGTCGAACCAGTCGCCGCCGACGTCGTGGTCGCTGGCGGGCAGGTAGCGGCCGGTGAGTTCGAGGCCGGGGACGTCGGGGAGGGCGTTGTTGGTGAGGCTGCGCTGGAGGGTGAGGGCGGCCTGTCGCTGGGTGGTGTAGAGCCGGGCGTTGTCGATGTTGGTGGCGGCGCGGGCGACGACCTCGTCCATCAGCACCCGGTCCTCCTCGTCGAACGGTTCGCGGCTGCGCAGCCGGGTCACGGAGACCGTGCCGAGCACCTTGCCGCGGGCGACGAGGGGGATGAGGCGGGCGGAGCCGATGCGGGTGGCGAGATAGCGGCGCAGGGCTTCGAGCCGCGGGTCGCGCAGGAGGGCGGGGATGTCGTCGACGCGTAGGTTCATGGGGGTGGCGTCGGTGATGACGGACTCGTAGACGGAGTCGAGCGGGATCTGGAAGGTCTGCCCGGGGGCGAGCAGGGCGGTCGGGGCGCTCGGGTCGGGGAAGCGGGCGGCGAGCCGGCGCAGGATGCCGCGGGTGGCGGCGGTGGACTCGTCGGGTTCGAGGACGGATTCGAGGAGCTGGACGTCGGCGGAGTCGGCGAGCTGCGGGACGAGGAAGTCGACCACCTCCTCGGCGGTCTGTCTCAGGTCGAGGGTGGTGCCGATACGGCCGCCGGCCTCGGCGAGCAGGGCGAAGCGGTGGCGGGCGCGTTCGACCTCGATGTGGGCCTGCTGGCTCTCGGTGATGTCGATGAGGGAGGCGATGACGCCGAGCGGGTTGCCGCCGTGGTCGAGGAGCGGGGCGTAGGAGTTGGACCAGATGTGGTCGTGGTCGGGGTCGGCGGGGGTACGGCCGGCCCGGCGGGCGTCGACGACGGCGGTGCCGGTGTCGAGGACCTGGCGCATCAGGGCCTCCAGGGCGCCGGCGTTGACGCCGGGGACGACCTCGGTGAGCCGGTGGCCGACGTGCTGGGCGGCGGGCACGCCGTTCATGCGGGCGAGGGCGTCGTTGACGCGCACGAAGCGCAGGTCGGGGCCGAGGGTGGCGAGGCCGATGGGTGACTGGGTGAAGAGCGATTCCAGGGCGGCGAGGCTGTCGCGCATGCGCAGGACCTGGGAGGTCTCGAAGGCGATGAGCATGGCACCGGGCCGGCCGTCGGGGTCGGCGGCGGGCACGATCCACATCTCCATGGCGACCGAGTGCCCGTCGCGGTGGCGTACGGGCAGGGTGCCCACCACGGTCTCGCCGGCGTGCACCTGGTCGGTGAGCCGGGCGGCGAGCTCGCGGTTGGCGTCGGGCACCAGGAGGGGGGTGGCGAAGCGGCCGATGACGTCCTCGGGACGGAATCCGAGCAGGTCCTGGGCGGCGAGCGACCACTCGACGATCCGCCCGCGGGCGTCCTCGCGCCAGAGGGCGATGGGCAGCAGGTCGTTGAGCACGCCCGCGTACCCGACGGCCGCCCGGGGCGGCTGCGGGACCCTGCTCGGCGACTGGTGAGTGTCCAACGCATCGACCTACGCATCGGCCGGGCCCCGAGGGGCGTAATCCTCGATTCCTACCGAATCACCCTATCCGAGACATAAGGGGCGAGCGCTCTTCGGTTCGGCCGCCCGCATGGTTCCGCGGCTCCCAGCTTCGCGTTTGTCCCCTTCCGTCGTTCTCCGTGCCGGGTGCGATCGCGGGGCGCGTTCAGGTGATCCGTACGGTCTCCGCCCACGCCGGGGGCTGCGGCGCGTCCGCTCCGATCAGGGCGACGATCAGGCGGCAGGTGACCGGTTCCGCGGGCCAGGGGGTGTAGCCGTCGGTGAGGACGACGACGATCTGCGGGGGTTCGGGTGCGGCGAGCGCGGCCCGGATGCCCACACTCATGTCGGTGCCGCCGCCTCCGGCGAGTTCGACCTGGTCGACGGCGGTGACCCGGGCGACGGCCTGGACGTCGGCGTCGCAGGCGAGGACGGCGACCCGGTTGCCGCCGATGCCGACCTCGCGCAGCACGCCGGAGATCTCGGCGAGGGCCGCGGCGAGGTCGTCGTCGCCCATCGAGCCGGAGGTGTCGACGACGACGGCCACCCGGGGCAGCGGGCGGCGCAGGCTGGGCAGCACGACCCGGCCACCGAGCGCGGGAGTACGGCGTGAGGGGCGCCGATACGTGTAGTCGACGGCGCCGCCCGCCCAGGCGGCGGCCTCGCGGACGGCGCCGGTGAGCGCCTTGCGCCAGTCGACGACGGGTTCGAGGGTCTGGTCGGCCCAGCGGCGCCAGCCGCCCGGGACCGAGCCGCGGGAGCGCTGGTGGGCCCGGATCGCCTCGGCGGTCTGGCGCCGCAGGGCCTCGGCCTCGACCGGGCTGAGGCCGCTCGTGGCGTCGGCGCCGCCCTGGCCCAGGTCCCAGGGGGCCGGGACGCCGTGGGCGCCGGAGCCGCAGTCGAGCGCGTGCGGCGGGGTGGCCGGGATGCCGGGCACGTACTCCTCGAAGAGTCCGCCGTCGGGCAGACCGAACAGGCCGGGCACCATGCGGCCCTCGGGCAGGCGCAGTCCGTCGGCGAGCAGGTCGTCGTTGATCTCGCAGTCCTGCGCGATGTTGATCCGCAGCCGGTCGCGCTGGTCGGCCGCGGGCAGCCGCTCCGCCCGGCCGTGGTGGTCGCGCAGGAGGTGGGCCGCCTCGTGGATCCACGCGCCGGCCAGTTCCTCGATGGCGGTGGCCGTGACGAAGGCGGGTGCGACGTAGCAGCGCCAGTGGCGGTCGACGGCCATGGTGCGCACCTGGCGGGAGGGCACGATCGTCAGGGCGTAGAGGGCGGAGGCGAGGTACGGGCGCGCCTCGGTGGCCTTGTAGCGCGCGGCGAGCAGCTTGGCGCGGTCGAGGTCCGGCGGCGGCGCCGTGTCGCGGTCCGGCACGGCTTCGTCAGGTACGGCTTCGCCCGGTGCGGCTTCGTCCGGCACGGTTTCGCCCCCACGGGTGGCGGTCACGTCGTCGGCGCCGGTCAGCGTGCGCCGGGCAGGGCGCCGGCGAGCTGGAGGAGTTCCAGGAAGGCGTCGATGCCGGACGGGATGGGCCAGTCGGGTTCGCGCATGACGGCGAGGTCGCGGGCGGCACGGGCGGCGACGTCGGGGACTCCGGCGTCGACGGCCTTGGCGAGGACCTCCCAGCCCGCCTCCCAGCGCGGGCGGGTGGGTTCGCTCTGCACGGCGGCGACGACGGCGACGAGGAACGCCAGCTGGCGGTCGCCGCGTTCGGGCAGGGCGAAGGCCGACGGGTCGGCGAGCACGCGGTCGGGGTCCGGCAGGTCGAGGTTCTCCAGGTAGGAGAGCAGCTCGATGCCGGCGGCCTCGCCCACGGCGCCGATGACGGCGGCCGCCGTCGCCTGCTGCCCGGCACCGGAGGCGTAACCGGTGGCGAGCAGCCGCAGCGCCGCCTCCCAGGAGCGCGGGGACGGCCAGGCGCGGCCTCGGCCCTCGGCCTCCTTGGGCAGGTGGTGGACCAGGCCGGGGCGGGCGGTGAGGAAGCCGGAGATCACACCGCGGGCGCGGGCGACGGCGCCGGAGACGCGGGCGGGGTCGACGGTCGGCAGGGCGGTCTCGGGCCAGGTGCCGGCCATGCCGCGGGCGACGGTGCGCGGGTCGTGGGTCCAGTCGAGGTGGACGAAGCGGTTGGCGAGCGGCGGGCTGAGGTGCCAGCCGTCGGCGGCGCTGGAGGGCGGGTTGGCGGCGGCGACGATCCGTACCGACTCGGGGAGGGTGAGGCTGCCGACGCGGCGTTCGAGCACGACCCGCAGCAGGGCGGCCTGCACGGCGGGCGGGGCCGAGGACAACTCGTCGAAGAACAGCAGGCCGTGGCCGGTGCGGGCGAGCCGGACGGCCCAGTCCGGCGGGGCCATCGGCACGCCGGTGGTGGCCGGGTCGTCGCCGACGATCGGCAGGCCGGCGAAGTCGGAGGGCTCGTGGACGCTGGCGACGACGGTCTCGAGCTCGACACCGAGGGCGTCGGCGAGCTGCTGCATGCCGGCGGACTTGCCGATGCCGGGCTCGCCCCACAGCAGGACGGGCTGGTTGGCCGTCACTGCCAGGGCGAGGGCCTCCAGTTGCGGGTTGGCGGAGGTCTCGGTGCGGGTGGCGCGCAGGCGGGCGTTGAGCGCGTCGGCCGCCGCGAGGGGCGCGGGGACGGCGGCGGTGCGGGGCGCGGCGGGAGTGGTGGTCATACGGAGGCGTCCTCGTCCTCGTTCTCGATCTCGATCTCGTCGTCGTCCTTGTCCGTCGGCGCGGCGGACCGGGGTGTGTCGAAGGGGTCGGTGTCGCCGAACGGGTCGGCTTCACGGGAGGATTCGGGTCCGTCGGGTCCGTCGGGTCCGGACGGGCCGTCGAGGGGATCCGGCGCGGGTTCCGCGTCCCAGTCCGGCTCCTCGTCCCAGCCCTCGTTCTCGTTCCGCTCGTCCAGGTAGTCGTCGTACCACTCGGCGCCGATGCCCGGATGCTCCTTCCGTACGAGGCGGCGCAGGAACATCAGGTCGGTCCGCCGGTAGCGGCGGATCACCTGGTCGAGTGAGAGTTCCATCTCGTCGAAGACGTCGATACGGGCCCCGGCGTCGAGGAGGTCCCGCACCAGGTCGGCCGATCCCTGCTGGGCGACGGCCAGTTGAAGGGGGGTGGAGCCGGCCTTGTCCCGTGCCTCCAGGTCGAGCCCGGCGGCGAGCAGCCGCGGCAGCAGCTCCCGGTGGTCCAGCAGGTGCAGGAGGTGCAGCAGGCCGCGCCCCCGGGCGTCGCGGGCGTGCGGGTCCCAGCCGGCGTCGAGGAGCGCCGTGACCGCGGGGGTGTCGCCGTGCTGGACGTGCTCGAACAGCCGGCGCCGCTGCGCCTGCAGGGCCCTGGGCAGCCGCCCCTCACCCGTCGTCCAGGCCGACTGGGTGGCGAAACAGCCGGAGATGGTGCCGCCGAAGGCACGCAGGGCGTGTTCGCGCTGCTGCTCCTGCTGCGTGTGCGGGATGTCCAGGGTGCCGCTCCTGACAACGACCTCGTGCCAGGCACCGCCGCAGCGGACCCGTACCGGTTCGACTGATGCGCACGAACCGACCGGGCCGGTGGCGGGCGGGGCCTGCGGGAACAGGGCGGCGGAGACCAGTGGGTGCAGGTGCTCGGGCCGGATCCGGTCCGCGCGCAGCAGGGCGATGTCGGGGAGGAGTTGCCGGGCGTACAAGGGCAGCACCGGGACGTCCTCGTCCTGGCGGCGCTCGATGCCCGCGACCCGTACGACCGGAGCGTCGGTGTCGGTGACGTCGAGGGTGGCCCGGAGCAGGCCGCGCCAGTTCACGGGCACGCGGAAGCGCGTACCCCGTCCGGCGTTCCACAGCAGGCGGAGTTCGGGGGCGAGGCGGATCAGGTCCAGGGCGTCGTGCGCGACGAGGTCGGCGACGTCCGTGATCCGCGGGTAGGCGTACCTGCCGCCCTGGGCCTGCGGATCCGGTGGCGTGAGGTCGAGGTCGACTCCGGCGGCGGCGTAGGCCTCGACGTGCGCGCCGCGGGAGCGCAGCACGGCGATCCATTCGGCGCGGGTGGCCGGGTCGGCGCTCGCACCAGGGTCCGTGTCGGGCAGTTCGTCCGGGGTGAGCGGGGTGCCGTCGGGGTGCAGGAAGGGCAGGCGGCCGGTGGCCACGGGACCCGCGCTGAGGCGCAGTTCGCCGGTGTGGCGGGCGTCCCAGAAGCGGCGGGCACAGGTCCAGTCCTCCACGGCGTACCCCATGCCGTGGAGCCTGTCGCGCGTGCCCGGAGGCACAGCGGGGCCGAGGTGCAGACGCAGCCGCTGCGGGCCTTCTAGCATCGGCAGACTGGTGACGGAGAGGACCGGCCCTGCGGTGCCGTAGACGGCGAGGACGGTCCGGCGGCAGACGGCGAGGGTGGTGTGGCCGCCCAGGGCGCGCGGCAGGTGCCAGCGCAGCAGGTCGGGTGCGAAGTGGCGCAGGTCGTCGGCCAGTCGGGCGGCCACGTCCGGGCCGTGGCGGTCGGCGACACGCTCGGGGTCGAGCTCGTCCGGAACGTCGACGGCGGCCGCGGCGCAGGCCTCCCGCCAGTCGCCCGCGAGGCGGGCCTCGGTGGCGCGCTCGATCATCCAGGCGGGGACGGCGAAGCGGCGGATACGGGCCCAGGCGGAGGCGTCGGCGGGCGAGAGGGCCCCGGGCGGCGGTGTCGTGGGCCGGCTCATCGGTAGAGGCTGCCGATCGCGCGCAGGTCGGGGTGGGAGGGGCGGACCGGGCGGAGCCGTTCGGTGAACGAGCGCTTGACCCGGCGGGGCAGTCCGGGCCCGAGACCCACGTATTCGAGGCGGTGGGCGTCGTCGAGGGCCGCGAGCAGTGTCTTGGCGCCGCGGCCGGTGAGGCCGGTGTGGCGCAGTTCGAGGCGGCGCAGCGGGCTGCCGGGGAGGGCCGCGGCGAGCGCGTGGGCGCCGGCGTCGCCGGTGGTGTTGCCGGGGGCGCCGAGGCTGCGTTCGGACATGGTGCGGCCGAGGTCGAGGGCGTCGATGCCGTCGAGGGCGTCGGCGAGGGCCGCGGCGCCGGCCGGGCCGATGCCGTTGCCACCGAGGCCGAGCCGGACGGGGCGGGCGGGGTCGGCCGCGGCGGCCAGGATCGCGATGCCCGCGTCGCCGAGGTGGTTGGCCGGGACGTAGAGCTCGCGGACTCCGGCGTCGCGGACGAGCGCGGCGAGCAGCGGGGCGTCGGCGGCGGTCAGGCCGTTGCCGCCGAGGAAGAGGCGTTCGAGCGGGGCCTCGCGGTCGAGGAGCGCGTCGAGCAGGACCCGTACGCCCTCCGCTCCGGCCCCGGTGTTGACCAGGTCGAGGGTGCGCAGCGTGGTGTTGCGCCGCAGCAGGCCGGCGAGGGTACGGGCGCCGGCCGCGCCGACGGGGTTCCGCTTGAGCCACAGGGCGCGGACGGTCGTGTCGTCGGCGAGTGCCTCGGCGAGGGTGGCCACACCGGCCGGGCCGATGCGGTTGCAGCCGAGGTAGAGGGTGCGCACCCCGTGGCCGGCGCCGGTGCCGGTGTCGCTGCCGGTGCGGCGTGCCTCGGTGAGGGCTTCGGCGAGGGAACGTACGCCCTCGTCGCCGAGGGAGTCGGTGCCGAGGAGCAGATGCGCGGCGTGCGGGGAGGCGACCGCCACGGGGACGAGGCGGGCGGCGCCGCCGGGGCCGAGGCCCTGCTTGCACAGGTCGACGCGCCCGTCGGCGCGCAGGGTGCCGAGCGGGAAGGTCTCGTCCCCGGTGAGCGCGCGTGGGTCCGCGAGGCGGTCGAGCAGGGGCACGAGGCGCGCGGGGTCGGCCAGGGGCAGGTCGGGGTGCTCGATCGCCGGGCAGCGTACGGGCGTTGTCGGCTGGGCCATCACCACTCCACCGGTCTGTCGCCGGGGACCGGCGTTCCGCTTCGACCTGGACATCGTCGACTCATCTGCGATGCCGGCGTCGTCGGCATCAAGTAGGCGCAAGACCGGTCGGATTCGAACCGACGTCCTCCAGCTCGATGCGTGGGCGCGACGACCTCTGCGCTACGGCCTTGCTGTGAGTGATCATAGCCGCATTCGCATGCGAGTTCGATAGCTGTGGATACCGGATGAACTGACGGTACGTCGGGGGGCGGGGCGCACAGATCAGCGCCCCGCCCCCTCCCCGGACCTGTCGGTCCGGCACATGTCGCGGATCAGGCCGCCGTCGCGGCCGCCTCCGCGGCCTCCGCGGCCGCTGCCGCGCGGGCCGCGCCCTCCGCGCGGGAGCGCTTGGCGGTGCGGATGGTGTAGAGGACGAGGAGGCCGAGGGTGCCGTAGATGAGGACCGGGTTGACGACGACCATGGCGTCGGTGGACAGCACGTACGACAGGACGACGCGGGCGGCGGCCTCGACGAGGTACCCGACGCCCCAGACGATCGTCATCGTCCGCATCACACCGCGGAAGCCCTCGAACTGCCACAGGCCGTTCCACCAGGCGTGGCTCTCCGGGGTGCCGTCCGTGGAGAAGCGGCGGCCGAAGTAGAACATCAGCGGCCGGGGCGCGAAGAGGGTCGCGAGGCAGAGGACGCCGAAGAGGCCGGTGACGGCCGAGTCCTTGACGAGCAGCGCGCGGGTGGAGTGGGTCCCGACGAGCGAGACGACGGCGGTGAGGACGAGGAAGAAGATCGTGACGATCGCGAACTCGTCCAGCTTGCGGTGCCAGAGCAGGTGCACGACGGTGTCGAGGACCGGCCAGGCGCCACTCACCAGGAGTGCGGAGAAGTCGCTCCAGCCGTGGTCGGTCAGTGCCCCGTACGTGACGATCGGGGCCACCACGTTGAGGCCGATGGTGAGCACCCAGCCGATGGCGGTGGCTGCGCCGGAGCGGGCCGGCGGGCCTGGCTGCGCTGCGGTTGCGGACATGGATTCCCCCTGAATCGATGCGAGTCGGTGTGAGCCGGCGCCGACGACGCTGGTCGTGATGGTCGTGATGGTCGTACTGGTCGGCGCGGCATCCGGCACGGTAGGGCGGGCGCGTAGGGGGTCACAAGGTGTGCCGGTCCAAAATGATCTTCAAGCTGTCCGGAGGGGTGCGCTCCGAATCGCGATCGGCGGTGGCTGGACCGGCGGTGTCGCCCGGCCACGGGGACGGCGGGCCGTAGAGGTCTGCCGGCGGGCTCCAGGTCGGCGTGTCCGGCGGGGCGAACGGGCCCGCGACGCACCCTCGGGCCGGGTCCGTTGTGACGAGGGCAACGCCCAGCGGGGGGATCTTGACGGCTTCCATACGCGCTCCGCCCGGTTCCGTACGCGTCCTTTGCGTACAGTGGCTCGGCCGCCGTCCGACCGATGGCCGAAAACCGACCCTTCCGCCGTACCGGACAGCAGGAGTCCTCGATGGCCACGCCCACCGCCACCCGTTCCAGTCGCCTACGGGCATGGATGCTGGAAGGCCTGTCCGACATGGGCAAGGGGCGGCCGTCCCGACCCAAGGAATCCGCTCCGGACGCCGGACACAAGGGGCAGCCCTGGTGGCGCGTCATGTGCCTCACCGGTGTGGACTACTTCTCCACCCTCGGCTATCAGCCCGGCATCGCCGCCCTCGCGGCCGGCCTGCTCTCCCCCGTCGCGACGATCGTCCTGGTGATCGTGACGCTGGCCGGCGCACTGCCGGTCTACCGTCGCGTCGCGGAGGAGAGCCCGCACGGCGAGGGCTCGATCGCGATGCTGGCGCGCCTGCTGTCCTTCTGGAAGGGCAAGCTCTTCGTCCTGACCCTGCTGGGCTTCGCCGCGACCGACTTCCTCATCACCATCACCCTGTCGGCCGCCGACGCCTCCACCCACCTGGTGGAGAACCCGCACCTGGAATCGGCGCTGCAGGACAAGCAGGTCCTGATCACGTTGATCCTGGTGGCACTGCTCGGCGCGGTGTTCCTCAAGGGCTTCCTGGAGGCGATCGGCGTCGCCGTCGCCCTCGTCGGCGTCTACCTCGCCCTCAACCTGATCGTCGTGATCACGGGCCTGTGGGAGGTCATGACCAACGGTCACGTCGTCACCGACTGGACCACCGCACTGACCGCCGAGCACGGCAACATCTTCGTCATGATCGGCGTCGCCCTGGTCATCTTCCCCAAGCTGGCCCTCGGCATGTCCGGCTTCGAGACCGGCGTGGCCGTGATGCCGCACGTCCAGGGCGCTCCGGACGACACCGAGGCCAAGCCCGCCGGGCGGATCCGGGGCACCAAGAAGCTGCTCACCACGGCCGCGCTCATCATGAGCGCCTTCCTGATCACGACCAGCTTCATCACCACCGTCCTCATCCCGCAGGACGAGTTCGAGTCCGGCGGCAAGGCCAACGGCCGCGCGCTCGCCTATCTCGCGCACGAGTACCTCGGCAACACCTTCGGCACGATCTACGACATCTCCACGATCGCGATCCTGTGGTTCGCGGGCGCGTCCGCGATGGCCGGTCTGCTCAACCTGATGCCGCGCTACCTGCCCAAGTACGGCATGGCCCCGCACTGGGCCCGGGCCGTGCGCCCCATGGTGATCGTCTTCACCCTGGTCGCCTTCCTCGTGACGTGGATCTTCGACGCCGACGTCGACGCCCAGGGCGGCGCGTACGCGACCGGTGTCCTCGTCCTGATGAGCTCGGCGGCCATCGCCGTCACCATCGCGTGCCGCAAGGCCGGCCAGCGTGGCGGGGCGATCGCCTTCGGCATCATCTCGGCCGTCTTCCTCTACACCACGGTCATCAACATCATCGAGCGCCCGGACGGCGTGAAGATCGGTGCCTGCTTCATCGCCGGCATCATCCTCATCTCCCTGCTCTCCCGGCTCGGCCGCGCCTTCGAGCTGCGCGTCACCCATGTCGAGCTGGACGACATCGCCGAGCGGTTCATCCGCGACATCTCCAAGCGCACCCCTCGCTTCATCGCCAACGAGCCGGGAAGCCGCGACGCCGACCAGTACCGGGCGAAGAAGGACCAGATCCGCGCCGACAACGACATCCCCGGCACCGAGGACTTCGTCTTCGTCGAGGTGAAGATCACCGACCCGTCGGAGTTCGAGGCCGGTCTGACCGTCCGCGGTGAGGTCCTGCACGACCGCTACCGGGTGCTGACCGTGGAGAGCTCCTCCATCCCCAACGGCCTCGCGGCCCTGCTGCTCCACGCCCGCGACATCACCGGGGTCCGCCCGCACATCTACTTCGAGTGGACCGAGGGCAACCCCTTCGCCAACTTCCTCCGCTTCTTCCTCTTCGGGCAGGGCGAGATCGCCCCGGTCACCCGTGAGGTGCTGCGCGAGGCCGAGCCGGACCGGTCCCGCCGCCCGCGCGTGCACGTGGGCTGACCGAAGGCGCCCGGGCGCCTGGATGGACCTCGTCCCTATACTCAACAATATGAATAATGAACGGCGCGAGCAGCAGGTGGCTGAGGTGGCCGCGCCCGAGGCTCCGTACTACCTGCGGTACGTGGCCCTCGGCGACAGCCAGACGGAGGGCGTCGGGGACGGCGACGACACCACCGGGCTGCGCGGCTGGGCCGACCGCCTCGCCGAGCTGGCCGCGCGCTCGAACCCGGAGCTGCGCTACGCCAACCTCGCCGTCCGCGGCCGGCTCGCCGGGCAGGTGCGGGACGAGCAGCTCGCGCCCGCGCTGGCCCTGGAGCCGGACCTGGCGACCGTCGTCGCCGGGGTGAACGACCTGCTGCGGCCGCGCTTCGACGCCGACGAGGTCGCGGGGCACCTGGCGGCGATGTTCGCGGCGCTCGGCGCGGGCGGGGCCCGGGTCGCGACCCTCACCTTTCCCGACCTCACCCGCCTGATCCCGGCGGCCCGGCCGGTCGCGCCCCGCATCACCGCGCTCAACGCGCGCATCCGGGAGGCGGCCCGTACGCACGGCGTCATCCTCTTGGAGACCGCCGGCCACCCGGTCGTCACGGACCCGCGTCTGTGGAGCCGCGACCGCCTGCACGCCTCCCCGCTCGGCCACGCCCGTATCGCCGCCGCCTTCGCCGACACCCTCGGCCTCCCGGGCAGCGACTCCTCCTGGAACCACCCCCTGCCGCCCCTCGCCACCCGCCCGGCCACCGCCCTGCGCGCGGTCGGCACGGAGCTGGCCTGGGCCGCGACCTTCCTGGGCCCCTGGCTCGGCCGCCGCCTGCGCGGCCGCTCGTCCGGCGACGGCCGCACGGCCAAGCGCCCGGACCTGATTCCGGTGGCGCCGGCGCCGCGTTCCTTCTGACGTCTCCCTGTCGCGGGCCCGGCTACCGCGCCCGGCCGCCCGACTGCCTGGCCGGCCCGGCCTCCGTCGGGAAATCCGGGGCGGCGTTTCGGGGTGCGCTGTTGCGGTGGGGCCATGGGTTCGTACGCGTACTACTTCTTTCGCTGATCCAGAACACGGACACGGCGTGAACCGCTGACGCGCATCCGCGTCCCGCGGGAGGCCGCCGCGTCCGCGTGCGCCTGCACGGCGCCCCGCCCGGATCAGTCGAACCCATTCCCAGGGAATCCCACCATGCGCGATCGCGCTCAGCTCACGCTGCTCCATGTCTCCATGTCCTACGGCGACCGTCAGGTCCTGGAGGACGTCTCCTTCACCGTTCGCCCCGGCGAACGGGCCGCCGTCGTCGGCGAGAACGGCTCCGGCAAGTCCACGCTCCTCCGTCTGGCCGCCGGAGCCGAGGCGCCGGACTCCGGGGAGGTCACCGTCCGTTTCCCCGGCGGGACCGCCCGGCTCGCCCAGACGCTCGGCGCGACCTACCCCGTCGGGCCCGGGCACACCGTCCGGGACACGATCGACGCGGCGCTCGCCGAACTCCGTACGCTCGAAGCGCGGTTGCGGGAGGCGGAGCGGACCCTCGGCGACGCGGACGCCGAACAGCTCGCCGCGTACGGGGAGTTGCTCGAACGTTTCGAGGAGCGCGGCGGCTACCGGGCCGACGCTCAGCTGGCCGCCGCGCTCGACGGGCTGGGCCTCGGACACCTCCCGTACGAGCGCCGGATCGGCACGCTGTCCGGCGGCGAGCAGTCCCGCCTCGCGCTGGCCTGCGTCCTCTCCTCCGGGGCCGAGCTGCTCCTGCTCGACGAGCCGACCAACCACCTGGACCGCGACGCCGTCGCCTGGCTGCGGGAGCGGCTGCGTGCCCATCGCGGCACGGTCGTCACGGTCACCCACGACCGGGCGTTCCTGGAGGCGACCGCCACCACGATCCTGGAGGTCGACCGGGACAGCCGTGGCGTCACGCGGTACGGGGACGGCTGGGCCGGATACCGTACGGCCAAGGCGGCGGCCCGGCGCCGCCAGGCGCAGGAGCACCAGGAGTGGTGCGACGAACTCGCCCGGACGGAGGAACTGGTGGCCGCGGCGGGACAGCGGCTCGCCGCGACCGGCCGTGATCCGCGCCAGGGCTTCGGCAAGCACCGCCGCTCCAGCGAGACCAAGCTCTCCGGCCAGGTGCGGGCCGCCCGCACGCGCCTGGAGGAGCTCCGGGCCCGTCCCGTACCGGCGCCGCCCGAACCGCTGTGCTTCCGGGCGCACTTCGGCGGCAGCACCGATGACGGCGACGGCGACCGCCCGGGGGCCGGGCTCGAACTGGCCGACGTCACGGTCGGCGACCGCCTGTCGGTCGACGCGCTGCGTCTCGGTCCCGGCGACCGCCTGCTCGTCTCCGGCCCCAACGGCGCGGGGAAGACGACCCTGTTGCGGGTCCTCGCCGGCGAACTCGCCCCGGACCAGGGCACGGTGCGGCTTCCCGCCCGCGTCGGTCACCTCACCCAGGAACTCCCGGATGTGGCCTCGCCGTTGCCCCTGCTGTCCGCGTACGCCCACGGCCGCCCCGGCCTGCCCGAGGACCACGCGGACGAGCTCCTCGCGCTCGGCCTGTTCCGTTCGGACGACCTCCACGTCCCGGTGCGATCCCTCTCGGTGGGTCAGCGCCGCCGCCTGGAGCTCGCCCGCCTCGTGACCCGCCCCCTGGACCTCCTGATCCTCGACGAGCCCACGAACCACCTGGCCCTGTCCCTCATCGAGGAGCTGGAGGCGGCACTCACCGGCTTCCCGGGCCCGGTCGTGGCGGTCTCCCACGACGCACGCTTCCGGGAGGCGTTCGGCGGAAGCCGCCTGGAACTGCGGGCGGGACGGGCGGTGGCCCTGCCCGCCTGACGGCCACGGGCCGCGCCCCCCGTCCCTCACCCCACCGCCGACCGCGCCTCCGCGATCCGGGCCGGGTCCCAGCCCCGGTGTGGGACGGAGTCCAGCAGCAGGCGGGTGTAGGGGTGTTCGGGGGTGGTGAGGACGTGAGGCGTCGGGCCCGATTCGACGATGCGGCCGTGGCGGAGGACCACGATCTCGTCGGTGACGTGGCGGACGACGCCCAGGTCGTGGGTGACGAAGAGGTAGCCGACACCGGCCTCGCTCCGGATGTGGGTGAGGAGTTCGAGGATCTGGGCCTGGATGGAGACGTCGAGCGCGGCGACCGCCTCGTCGAGGACGAGGACGCGGGGTTCGGCGGCCAGGGCGCGGGCGATGGCGACGCGTTGGCGCTGGCCGCCGGAGAGGGCGCGGGGCAGGGCGGCGGACTCGCGGGGGCCGAGGCCGACCTGGTCGAGGAGGTCGGCGACGCGGGCGCGACGGGCCGCCGGGGTGAGACGGAAGTGCAGGCGCAGGACCTCGTCGACGCAGCCGCCGACGGTGATCCGGGGGTCGAGCGAGAGGTAGGGGTCCTGGAAGACCATCTGGATCTCCCGGGCGCGGGCCAGCCGTTCGGTCCGGCCGCGCGGGCGGGCGGAGCGGTCGCGGCCGTCGAGGGTGACCGTACCGGCGTCGGCGCGTTCGAGGCCGACCAGCATGCGGACGGTGGTGGTCTTGCCGCTTCCCGACTCTCCGACGATGCCGAGGGAGGAACCGGGGGCGAGGGCGAACGACACGTCGTCCACGGCGGCGTGGTCGCCGTACGTCTTGCACAGCCCACGGACCACCAGCCCCTGGGCGGAGGTCGCGGCCGCGGTCGGGTCGGAGGTCACAGCAGTATCCCTTCGTCGGCGCGGTGGCAGGCGGCGAGCCCCTCGCCGTGCGCCGCCAGGGCGGGCACCTCGTCCGTGCAGCGCGCCACCGCGTACGGGCAGCGGGCGGCGAAGGCGCAGCCCGGCGGGGCCTCGGCGACCGAGACCGGGCGGCCCGCGACGGGCCGGGGTGCGGGCGCGCCGGGGTCGAGGCGTGGGGTGCAGGAGAGCAGGCCCGCGGTGTAGGGGTGACGGGGGCGGTCGAAGAGCGCGCCGGTGCGGCCGGTCTCGACGATGCGGCCGGCGTACATGACGTACACCCGGTCGCAGATGGCCGCGGCGAGTTCGAGGTCGTGGGTGACGAAGAGGAGTCCGGTGCCGCGTTCGGCCTGGAGCCGGGTGAGGATCGCGATGATCTCGGCCTGGGTGGTGACGTCGAGCGCGGTGGTGGGTTCGTCGGCGACGACGAGGGCCGGGTCGGCGGCGAGCGCGGCGGCGATGACGACGCGCTGGAGCATGCCCCCGGAGAACTCGTGCGGGTGACGGCGCAGCGCGCCGCGCGGGTCGCGGATGCCGACGGCGGCGAGGAGTTCCTCGGCGCGGACCGCGGCCTTGGCGGCCGGGACGCCGGTGGCCCGCAGGCCCTCGGTGACGAAGTCGCCGACGCGGCGCAGCGGGTTGACGGAGGCGCGCGGGTCCTGGAAGACCATGGCGACCTCGCGGGCGCGGAGGGAGGCGAGCGAGGCACGGTCCAGGGTGAGGACGTCGCGGCCGGCGACGCGCACCTCGCCGGTGACGCGGGCACGCGCGGGCAGCAGGCCGAGCACGCTGCGGCAGGCGACGGACTTGCCGGAGCCGGACTCGCCGACGAGGCCCACGGTCTCGCCGGGCGCGACGGTGAGGGACACGCCGTCGAGGAGGGGGCGGGCGGCCCGCCCTTCGGGAAGCCGGAGGGTGAGTCCGTCGATCTCCAGGGCGGGCGTGGCCGGCGGGACCGGCGCGCCATCGGACCGCGGGGACAGGCGGCTGGAGTGCGCGGGAGCGGGGATCGGCCCGGAGTTCGGCCCGCAGTCCGACGAAGACGTCGCCGCTGGGTTCGGCGCGGAGTCCGGTCCCGGGGTCGGTCCGGAGTCCGGGCCCGGCGTCGGTCCGCAGTCCGGGCCCGGACCCCGCCCGACGGCCCGCTGAGAGTTCTGATGGTCGGTCATGAGTGTGCTCAGCGCTCCCGCTTCGCGATCCGGTCGGCGAGCCCCTCGCCGACGATGCCGAACGCCACGACGGCGAGGACGATGCAGAACGACGGCGCGAGCGCGGGCAGCAGCGCACCCTGCTGGATCGCCGACTGGCCGTCGTTGATCATGGCGCCCCAGTCGGCCGTGGGCGGCTGCACGCCGAAGCCGAGGAAGGAGAGGGCCGCCAGATCCATCAGCGCGTAGCCGAAGTTCATCGCGGACTGGGCGAGGACGGTGGGCGCGATGTTGGGCAGCAGATGGCGCAGGCAGATGGTCCAGCCGGACCAGCCCTGGACGACGTACGACTCGATGTACGGGCGGGCCTTCTCCTGGCGGGCGATGCCGCGCACCAGCCGTCCGACGTACGGGGTGTAGGCGACGGCCATGGCGGCGACGGGCGCGGTCATGCCGGAGCCGACGACCGCGACCAGCATGATCGCGAGGAGCAGTCCGGGGACGGCGAAGACCAGGTCCATGGAGCGGGAGAGGAGGGAGTCGGCCCAGCCGCCGCGCCAGCCCGCGATCACGCCGAGGACGAGACCGAGGACGGTGGAGACGGCGACGACGAGGAGTGGGCCGAGGAGTCCGGTACGGGCGCCGTGCAGCAGCCGGGACAGGATGTCGCGGCCGGACTGGTCGGTGCCGAGGAGGTGGTCGCCGCTGGTGCCGACGAGGCTGGCGGACAGGTCCATGGCCTCGGGGTCGTACGGCGCGAGCACCGGGGCGAGGACGGCGACGAGGACGAGTACGGCGAGCAGCAGCACGGCCGTGGCGAACAGCGGGCCCTGTCCGCCGAGGGCGCGCAGCCGGCGCAGGCCGGGGCGTCTGCGCAGGGCGGCCGTGGGGTCGGCGGCCCCGGTGGGTGCGGTGAGGGTCATGAGACGCCTTCCCCGTAAGGGACGTAGATGGCGGGCGTGAGGTCGGTGAGGGGCGCGAGGAGGCCGACGGCCCTGGCGGGAGCGGTGCGGTTCACGTGGCGCCTGCCCCCTGGCCGAGCAGGCCGAGCCGCGGGTCGATCAGCGGCGCGAGCAGGTCCACGGCCAGATTGGTCAGCACGAAGGCCGCCACGCTCAGCAGCGTGATCGCCTGGACCACGGCGAAGTCCTTGGCCGTGACCGACTGGACGAGGAGCGAGCCGAGGCCGGGGACGTCGAAGGCGGTCTCCACGACCGAGGTGGTGACGAGGAGTCCGGCGAGCATGGTGCCGCCGACGGTGACGACGGGGCCGAGGCTGTTGCGCAGCACGTGCCGGCGGACCACGGTCCGGCCCGCGACGCCGCGGGCGCGGGCCACCTCGACGTGTTCGCGGCCGAGTTCGTCGAGCATCGCGGAGCGGGTCACGCGGGCGAGGAGGCCGGCGAAGGTGGTGGCGAGCGCGAAGGCGGGCAGGGTGAGGTGGTACAGGCGCTCGCCGAGGCCCACGGGGGTGCCGCCGGGCCCGGGGAACCAGCCGAGTTGTACGGAGAACAGCGACACCAGGCCGATGGCGCTGACGAAGGACGGCGTGGCGGTGGCGATGCCGGTGCCGATGAGCACGACCCGGTCGACGAGCCCGGGGCGCAGCGCGGCGAGCACGCCGGCGGTGACGCCGCCGAGGACGACGAGCAGCGCCGCGTACCCGACGAGGAGCACGGTGCCGGTGAGCCGGGAGCCGAGGAGGGCGGAGACGTCCTGGTGGTACTGGGCGGAGCGGCCGAAGTCGCCGCGCAGGACGTCGCCGAGCCAGCCGGCGTACTGCACGGCGAGCGGGTCGTCGAGGTGGTGCTCGGCGCGCAGCGCGGCCACGGTCTCGGGGGTCGCGGGGCGGCCGTGCAGCAGGAAGGAGACGGGGTCGCCGGGGGCGAGGTGGACGCTCGCGAAGACGACGAAGGAGGTGACGAGCAGGACGCCGAGGAGTCCGGCGAGCCGTCCGAGGACGTAGCGGGTGAGGCCGTTCGTCAGTGCGCGGCCGATCAGCGTGCGGCCCAGGCCCGTGAGCGTGCGGCCGGTCAACGGGCGGCCGGTCGGTGTGCGGCCCGGGAGCGGGCGGCCCGGCCTTGTGCGGTCTGCCCGCCGGCGGATGGTGGGTGTACGGCTCATCAGCGTGCGGCGCCGATCGTCGCCGCCCAGGGGTAGTAGAGCTGGGCGATGCCGGTGGGGGCGCCGGTGACGCGGCTGCCGAGGAAGACGGAGTAGGGCGCCTCGTAGACCGGGATGACCGGCAGTTCGCGCACCGCGATCTTCTGGAGTTCCTGGGTCAGGTCACTGCGGGCGCCGGGGTCGTAGGCACCGTTGGCGCGGTCGAAGGCGGCGTCGTACACGGGGTCGGACCAGTTGCCGTAGTTCCCGAAGTCGCCGGTGCGCAGGTACTGGTAGAACTCCAGCGGGTCGGGGGTGTTGTCGTAGCCGTTGGTGATGACGAGGTCGAGTCCCTTGCGGGCGTTCGGGTCGACGAAGATGCTGCTGTACGCCTCGGGGGCGACGGCCTTGAGCCGTACGTCGAGGCCGATCTGGCGGCCCGCGGCCTGGACGGCGTTGGCGACGACGCTGATCTCGGGGGCGAGGGTGCTGGTCACGAGGGTGACGGGCTTTCCGGTGGCGCCGGCCTCCTCGACGAGGGCCTTGGCGGCAGCCACGTCGTACACGGGCTCGGGCAGTTCCTTGAAGTAGCCCTCGGTCCGTTCGGGGAGGAGGGCCCAGGCGCCGCGGGCGGCGGGGGCCTTGGCGGGGACGCCGACGCCGCCGGCCGCGGCCTTGATGATGTTCTTGCGGTCGAGGGCCATGGAGAGGGCCTTGCGGACCTTGAGGTCGCCGAGGGTGCCGTGGAAGTTCAGGACGGCGAGGTTGGCGGCGGCGGTGTTGGGGCCGAAGTGGACCGTGCCCTTGCCGCTCGCGCGGAGCTGGGCGAGCGAGGTGGACGGGACCATGTAGCCGCCGTCGGCGGTGCCGGAGAGGAAGGTGTTGGTGCGGGCGGCGGAGTCCTCGACGAAGGTGAAGCGGACGGTGTCGGTCTTGGGCGTGAGCTTCTTGTCCCAGTAGCCGGGGTGCTTCCTGAGGGTGATGGACTCGCCCTGCTGCCACTTCTCCAGGGCGTACGGGCCGGTGCAGTTGACCTTGCCGCCGGGGACGCCGTACTCCTTGCCGGCCTTCGCGAGGTACGCGGCGCTCTCGATGGTGCCGGGCGACGCGGCCATCAGTTCGTTGAGCAGCATGTCGGGCCTGGTGAGGCGCAGGGTGACCTGGAGCGGGCCGGTCTTCTCGACCGCCTTGACGTTCTTGAAGGCGGAGCCCCACGGGGAGCCCGTGGCGGGGTCCATCTGCCGCTTGAGGGAGGCGACGACGTCGTCGGCGGTCATGACGGTGCCGTCGTGGAAGGTGACGCCGGGGCGCAGGGTGTAGACCCAGGTCCCCGGGTCGGGGTTCTCCCACTTCACGGCGAGTCCTGGCTCGATCTTCAGGTCGGGGGTGACCCGGAGCAGCTGCTCGCAGACGTTGGCGAGGACCGTGTTCGGCGGGTAGTCGAAGGCCTGGGCGTAGTCGAGGGTGTACGGCTCGGCGTAGAGCGACCAGGTGAGGGAGGGCAGCGGGCCCTTCGCCGGGGGCGAGAGCGGGGTGACGGTGTAGGCGCCGGGTCCGGTGCCGGTGGGCTTGGTGGCGCCGGAGCAGGCGGTCGTGGTGACGGCGAGGGCGGCGGTGACGGCGAGGAGGAGACCGAGTCTGGGCGTGCGCAAGGAGACCCACCCCTTTACGGGTGTAGTGACGGGGGGCTTCGGTACGTGGGGGAGGAATGGAGCGAGTATTGATGCGGGAACGTTCCCGCACAAGGGTTTCCGGGACTTTCCGAAGACTTTGCGGGAACGGTTCTGCAGAGGTCAGGGAGATGGCAGCATCGGACCGTGACCACACGTGAACCCGATACGGGGCATGCCGGGGACCGGCGCGGCGCAGGGGCGGCCGCGCCGCGGGTGCGGCTCGTCGACGTGGCCCGCGAGGCCGGCCTGTCGAAGACCACCGTGTCCGCCGCGCTCAACGGCACCGGGCGCCTGTCCCCCGCCGTGCGCGAGCAGGCGATCGAGACCGCGCGGCGGATGGGCTACCGGCCCAACGCGACGGCGCGCCAGCTGCGGGCCGGGCGGGCCCGGCTGATCGGTTACGTGGTCGGCGAGTTCGCCGGCGAGCCGTGGACGTATCTCGACTCGCCCTACTTCGCGCAGCTCACCGGCGCGACGGCCGCCGCCGCCCTGCGGCACGGCTACGCCCTGGTGATGCTGCCCGCGGGGACGCTGCAGCGGGAGTGGGCCGACCTGCCCCTGGAGGCGGTGATCGTGGCCGATCCCGTCGAGCACGATCCGCTGGTGGAGGACTTCCTCGCGGCCCGTATCCCGGTCTTCAGCGACGCCTCGGTGGCGGGCCGGCCGGGCGCGCACTGGGTCGACGTGGACGCCGACGCGGCGGTACGGGACTGTCTCGACCACCTGCGGACGGGCGGCGCCCGGCGGACCGCGCTGGTGCTGCCCGACAGCACCACCCGTTTCCACCGCGAGGTGCTCGCCGCGTACCGCGCCTGGTGCGCGGGGCACGGGGCCGAGGAGCTGGTGACCCTGGTCCCCGAGCCGGGGAACGGGCCGGTGGTGCGGGCCGTCGAGCGGGCGCTGACCGCCGAGCCGCGGCCCGACGGTCTGTTCGTGGTCGCGGAGGCGAGCCCGCCCCTGGTCATGGACGCGGCGCGGCGGCTCGGCCGCGCCGTGCCCGGGGACGTACGGGTGGTGTGCGTGAGCGAGGACGAGTCGGCCGCGCACGCCGACCCGCCGGTCAGCACGCTGAGCCTGCGTCCGGTGGAGGTCGCCGAGAAGGGGATGGCGCTGCTGGTGGCGGCGCTGGAGGGCGGGGGCAGCACGCCCCCCGGCGTGCTGCTCACCGCCCGGCTCCTGGTGCGCGCCTCGTCGTGACACGTCATCGGGCCGGGCTCAGGCCCCGTGGACGCGGACGCCGCCGACGAAGGTCTGCTCGACCCGGGCCTCGGCGATCTCCGCGGGCGGCGCGGTGAGGATGTCGCGGTCGAGGACGACCAGGTCCGCGAGGTGGCCGGGGCGCAGGCTGCCGGCGTCGTCGTGGCCGTTCACGTACGCCGAGCCGGCGGTGTAGGCGCCGAGGGCGGTGGTGAGGTCGATGCGCTGCTCGGGGTAGAAGACGCGGCCGTCGGTGGCGCCGGGCTCGGCCCGGTTGACGGCGACGTGCAGGCCGGCGAGCGGGTCCGGGCTACTCACCGGCCAGTCGCTGCCCGCCACCAGGGTGGCGCCCGCCCGCACCAGATCACCGAACGGGTACTGCCAGGCGGCGCGTTCGGGGCCGAGGAAGGGGATGGTCAGCTCGTCCATCTGCGGTTCGTGCGCGGCCCACAGCGGCTGGATGTTCGCGAGCGCGCCGAGCCGGGCGAAGCGGGTGAGGTCGTCGGGGTGCACAACCTGGAGGTGGGCGAGGTGGTGGCGGTTGCCGCGCCGTCCGTTGGCGGCGACGGCGGCCTCGATGGCGTCCAGGGCCTCGCGTACGGCGCGGTCGCCGAGCGCGTGGAAGTGCACCTGGAAGCCGAGGGCGTCGAGCGCGGTGACATGACCGCGCAGCGCCTCGGGGTCGACGAAGCTGAGGCCGGTGTTGGCGGTGGCGCAGCCACAGGCGTCGAGGTAGGGGCTGGTCAGAGCGGCGGTGAAGTTCTCGGCGATGCCGTCCTGCATGATCTTCACCGAGCCGGCCCGGAACCGGCCGTGGCTCGACTTGGCGCGCAGCGCCACGAGTTCGGGGATCTGCTCGGCGCCGCGGGCCCGGTCCCACCACAGGGCGCCGGTGACCCGGGCGGTGAGGGTGCCGTCCTGGGCGCAGGTGAGGTACGCGTCGGAGGGGTCGGGCCTGCCGCTGAACTCGCCGAGCAGGGCGTCCTGCCAGCCCGTGACACCGAGCGAGTGCAGCAGCTCCTGGGCGCGCAGCAGGCCGGCGATCCGGTCGGCGCGGGTGGTCGGCGGGACGAGCCGGGACACCAGGTCGGCGGCGCCCTCCTGGAGGACGCCGCTGGGCGCGCCGGCCGCGTCGCGCTCGATCCGGCCGTCGGCCGGGTCGGGGGTGTCGGCGGTGATCCCGGCGCGTTCCAGGGCACGGGAGTTGGCCCAGGCGCCGTGGTGGTCGCGGTTGACCAGGATGACCGGCCGGTCGGGGACCACGGAGTCCAGCAACTGCCGGGTGGGCAGGCCGCCTTCGAAGCTCTCCAGGGACCAGCCGCCGCCGGTGATCCATTCCTGGCCGGGGTGGGCGGCCGCGTACGCGGCGATGATCCGCAGGTACTCGTCGGCACCGGTGGTGCCGCTGAGGTCGCACTGTGCGAGCTCCACGCCGCCGAACACCGCGTGGATATGGGAGTCCTGGAAGCCGGGGATCAGCAACCTGCCCGCGAGGTCGACGACTTCGGTGCCGGGGCCGACGAGCTCGCGCACCTCGTCGTGCCCGACGGCGGTGATCCGCTCGCCGGTAACGGCGAGCGAGGTGGCGCGGGTGCGGGCCGGGTCGCCGGTGAAGACGGGACCACCGGTGAAGACCAGGTCGGCCGTGGTCATCTGTGTCCTCCTTGAGGCTGACGGGCCCGGCGCGGGGCGCACGAGCCGGTACGGAAGCGGGTTGCGGGAGCGGGCACGAGACCCGTACGGCCGCGTGCGCGCAGGGCGCACGAGCCGGTACGAGAGGCGCCATGCAACCGGCGCGGGCACTTCAACGTCAAGGGTGTTGTCGTAAGGCGAGAGGGGTTTAGGGTCCGGCCATGGCAGAACGAGTGGTTCCGGAGCACCGGCGGCAGCGGCGCCGCCCCACCAAGCAGGGCACCGTCCTCTCCGAGCGGATGATCGTGGAGACCGCGCTGCGGCTCGTGGGGCAGCACGGCGCGGAGGCGCTGTCCGTGCGGCGGCTCGGGGCCGCGCTCGGCGCCGACCCGAGCGCGGTCTACCGCTACTTCCGCAACACCGACGACCTGCTGCTCGCGCTCGCCGACGAGATGGTCGGCCGCGCGCAGGCGGGCTGGCGGGCCACCGGGGACTGGCGGGCCGATCTGCGCGACATCGCGACCCGGATCCACGCCGCGTACGTGGCGAACCCGCAGGTCGCGGCACTCGCCGCGCACCGGACCACGGGCCGCGAGCACGAGACGCGGGCGGTCGAGTCGATCCTCGGGGTGCTGCGCACGGCCGGCTTCCCGGACGCGGAGGCGGTACGCGTCTACCACGCCTTCGTGGACCAGGCGCTGGCCTTCGCCGCCCTGGACGCGGCCGCGCTGGCCCTGCCGGAGCCGGCCCGGGAGGCCGACGAGCAGGTCTGGCACGCGGCGTACGGGAAGCTGGCAGCCGACACCCATCCGCATGTCGCGGCGACGTACCCGCTGCTCGCGGCGGACATGCGGGACAGCGGGCACCCGTTCGCGCTTGAGCTGCTGCTCGACGCGGTGGGGGCGCGCCTGGGGGCTCATCGGGCGGGGTGAGGCGGAGGTGGGCCGGGGCGGTGGGGACCGGGGCGGTGGGGGCCGCGTTCACCTCGTCTTCGCCGCCCGACTCCCCCGCCGTGCCCCGGCGTTGGGCCGCCGGACTCCGGCGCGGGGTGCGGTGGGCGGATGCGAGGGTGGCGGTGGGGACGCGTGGCGGCGGTGGTCGCGCTGACGGTGGTGGCCGGTGCGGCGGACGGGGCGCCGGGGGCCGGACGGGGCGCGGCGGACGGGGGGTGCGCGTCCTCGGTGCCGTACCGCGCCGGGACCGGCGGCTACGCGGTCTACCGGATCCCCGCCGTCGTCCGCACCCCGGCCGGCACCCTGCTCGCCTTCGCCGAGGGGAGGGTGCACGGCGCCGGGGACTCCGGGGCCGTCGACCTGGTGCAGCGGCGCTCGGCCGACGGCGGCTGCAGCTGGGGTCCGTTGCGCGTGGTCGCGGCCGGGCACGGCGACACCCGCGGCAATCCGGCACCCGTGGTCGACCCGGCGAGCGGCGACATCGTGCTGCTCTCCACGGGCAACGCCGGTACGGCGACCGAAAGCGCCGTGCTCCAGGGCAAGGTCGACGCGGCCCGCAGTCGGCGGGTGTACGTCCAGCGCAGCACGGACGACGGACGCACCTTCTCCGCGCCCCGGGACATCACCGCCTCCGCCAAGCGGGACGACTGGCGCTGGTACGCGACCGGCCCCGGCCACGCGGTGGCGCTCGCCCACGGCCGGTACGCGGGACGGCTCGTCGTCCCCGCCAACCACTCGGCCGCACCGCCGCCCGGCTCCGCCGACACCGGCCGCGAGCCCCGCCATTACGGCGCGCACGCGCTCTACAGCGACGACGGCGGCCGCAGCTGGCGGATCGGCTACGCCGACGAGTCGTACGACGGACAGGTCAACAGCAACGAGTCGACCGTGGCCGAACTACCCGACGGAAGCCTCTACTTCAGCACCCGCGACCAGCTCGGCACCGCTCCCGGCAACCGCGCCGACAGCCGCTCGGCCGATGGCGGCCTGACCCTCGACCGGCCTTACGCGCCGCAGCCCGCGCTCGCCGCCGTCCCCGTCGTCCAGGGCAGTCTGCTTTACGTGCCCGGGCGCGGGCCCGGGCGCACCGGCCGGCTGC
This sequence comes from Streptomyces sp. NPDC048623, assembly GCF_040650755.1. NCBI lineage: Bacteria > Bacillati > Actinomycetota > Actinomycetes > Kitasatosporales > Streptomycetaceae > Streptomyces > Streptomyces sp. NPDC048623. The sequence continues at coordinate 213,218 of NZ_JBEZHV010000004.1, read as the reverse complement.
TGTTCTCCGCGCCCTCGGCGCCGGACCGGCGCGCCGCCCTCGCCCTGTGGACCAGCACCGACGGCGGCCGCACCCTCACCCGGGCGCTCACGCTCTCGCCGCGCCCCGCCGCGTATTCGGACCTGGTGCGGCTCGGTCCGGGGACGGTCGGGGTGCTGTACGAGACCGGGGCGCGCGGCCCGTACGAGTCGATCGTCTTCCGGCGCGTCCCGCTCACGCGGCTGGGGCCTGTCCGGCCGTGATCCGCCGGACAGGCCCCTGTCCCCAGGCCGAGCCGACGGCTCAGACGCCGGGGATCTCGCGGGCCCGGAACGCGTCGCGGACCGCGTCCGCCGCCGACTGCCCGTACATGCTCCGGGCCGTGGCGATCGTCTGCTGCGCGGCGGCGGAGAAGGAGGTGTCGGGCGCGAAGCCGAACTGGGCGTTCACGATGATGCGGTCGGCGGTGCGGGCGCCGAGCGCGGTGCGGATGTCCCAGAGGGCGCGGGACCAGATCTCACCGTCCGCGTGGACCTCGCCGACGCGGTCGGCGTAGACCTTGGTGCCGTCGAGGCGCCGCAGGCAGTGCGGGGCGGCGCTGTAGCTGACGGAGTCCCAGTCGGCGGCGCAGGCGAGGTCGGTGCGGACCGGCCAGCCGTGGCGGGCGGCGGCGTCGGCGCCGACCTCGACGGCGAGGTAGTCGCCGAAGGCCTCGCCGATCGCGCCGGCCTCGGCGGAGGTGCCGAAGCCGGGCACCTGGGCCTCGTGCACGGCGTGTCCGTACTCGTGGACGATCACCTCGGCGTCCTCGGCGTCGTCGACGCCGCCCTTGCCGAAGCGGATCTCGTCCTTCTTGTCGGTGAAGAAGGAGTTGTCGGAGCCCCACTGGTTGATCCGCACGGGCTGCGGCCGGTCGTTGGCGCCGGGCAGTTCGGTGCCGAAGCCGAGGCCCTGGAGGTACTCCTGGGCCTGGTTGACCCAGAAGTACGCCATGACCTGCTCGAACTGGTCGTCGTGCCGGTCGTAGCCGCCGGCCTCGGCGACCTTGGCGGACGCGCCGGTGTCGGACCGGACGTACGCCCAGCGGCCGGAGAGGCCGCCGCTGCCGTCGAGGTTGCGCAGCTCCGCCAGGGTGTAGGCGGACGCGGGCACCGCGGTGGCGGAGTCCTTGGCGTCGGTGAGCGACTGGTCGCCCGAGGACTGCACGGGGTTGACCATGAAGACACGGGCCTGGGGCCCGGTGGGCTGCGGGGCGGTACCCGCGGCGGCGGCCGGTCCGACCGGGGCGATCAGCGCCACGGTGGCGGTGGCCGCGGCGATCAGGCCGCGGGATGTGCGGCGAGCCATCAACGTCCTCCCGAGAGGTGTGGGATGCGAGGTGGGGGTGGGGGGTGGCGCCGTAGTGCGGGCGTGATCATCGCGTACGGCACGCCCCCGCGTCGAGGGCTGGGGGCGAGCGGATCCGTTCCGCTTGCAGGTCCGGACCAGCGCGGGAGCTGGGCCGGGGCACGGCCGGACCAGGGCCGGAGCACGGCCGGAGGGCGAGCCGGTGGGGGCATCAGGGCAGCGGCGACGCGGGCCCGGCCTCGCGGGCGAGCGCGTGGGCGAGTTCCGGCCACCAGGCCCCGGCCGGCGGGGCGAGCCGCCGTCCCCGGGGCCGGCGGGACGGAATACCGGCTTCCTCCGGCGTGCGCGCCGGAGCCCGAGGCACGCGGCGCGTTCAGTCCGCCCTGCTGCTCTCGTCCCTGAGCCAGGTGTCGAAGTCGCGCGCCCGGACCGCCCTGCGTGCGCCCCTGCGCGCCGTGAGCGCCGCCGACAGGAAGACGAGCATCGCGGGCAGCAGCGTGGGGTCGGCGCGGAGCAGGGCGCGGAGGTCGCCGAGGCCGGTGCGGGCGGAGGGCGGCGCTCCGGCCCCCGCCGGGCCTGCCGGAACCGGACCGTCCGCCGACTCCCGCTGCTGTTCCTCCAGTTGGGCCGTCGAGGTCGCCGCCCTGATCCGGCGCCGGATCAGGTCCCGCCAGGTCCGGGGCGGGCGGACGACGACCTTCGCCCCGTCCACGACGGCGCGCTCGGCGGGCGCGAAGGCGAGGGAGGCGGCGAGGTCGTCGGCCATGAGGGGCGGAAGCGCGGCGATCCGGGCGTGGCCCTCGCCGGACATGGCGATCACTCCGCGCCCGAAGAGCCCTTCGCGTACGGCGGGCAGCCGCTGCCAGACCCGGTAGTAGGCCCGCACGCGCCAGGAGCAGCCGCCCATCGGGAGCTCCCGCTCGGGCGCCGCGGCGAGGACCGCGCCGGGGCCGGCGAGCGCGGCTGCCAACGCCCGTACGTCGGCGGCGCCGAGTTCGACGTCGGCGTCCACGTAGAGCCGCGGGAAGCCCTCGGCGTGCCGGTCGCCGAGGCGCAGGGCCTCGTGCTTGGACGGGACGGGGGTCTCGACGACGCGGACCGCGGGGCCGCGGGCGGCGGCGACGGCGGCGGTGCCGTCCGTGCAGCCGTTGCACACGACCAGGATGTCGAACTCCCGCTCGGCGGCGCCGTCCAGGAGACGGTCGAGAAGTCGGCCGAGGGTGCGTTCCTCGTTGTGCGCGGGAATCACGATGGTAGGCACATGCACAGTATGGCCAAGGAGTCCCACTCTTACAGTTTCTTCAAGTTCGGTAGGACTTTCACACAACTCCTGGATGGCCTGCCCCAGTTGGGTCTAGATTGAGCGCTGCCGGATCCGCTCGTCCGACACCCTGTCGTCGCGGGCGGATTCTGCGACCTGTGCGGACCCGGCCGTGGCTGGGGAGACTTGCGACCTCGGTCCGCATCGTTCAGTAGGCGGAAGAGCCGCTCACCCTCGTCGGCCGTCGTCGTCCTTCCCCCTGCCCGTCGAGTCGTGCGCTCGCCGGGCGGACCGGGGGAAGTGGCGCGGGGGTTCAACGGGGTGCGCGGGAAGCGCCCTTGGGGGGAATGGATGACCGTCCTGCCGGTCACGCATGAGCGGCACCGTGTCGAATCCACACATGTCGACCTTCCTCTTCGCCTGTGGTGGCGGAGAAGACACCAGATGGCCCTGCTGACCGCGGACACCGCGGCGGCGGCCGTGGCGGCGCTCTTCGTGCTGCGCGCGGGCGGCCAGTGGCCGGTCGTGACGGTGCTGCCGCCAGCCTGGGTGGCGGTGATGCACGCCCACGGCGGGTACGCCCGCGGCCCGTTGGGCTCCGGGCCCGAGGTGTACCGGCGGGTGCTGCGCGGCGCGCTGGTGCTGCCCGCGCTCGCGGCCGCGCTCGGCTGGGGGCTCGCCCGGGACCCCGCCCTGATGTTCAGGATGATCCTGGCGACGCCGCCGGCGGCCGGGCTCTCGCTGGGCGCCCGGTACGCGCTGCGGCGCCGGCTGCGCGGGCACTGGGCGCGCGGCCGGGGCCGTACCACCGCCGTCCTGGTCGGCCCGTCGGCCGGGGTCGCCGAACTGCTCGGTGTGCTGCTTCGCGACCGGGTGCCGGGCGCGCCCGCGGGCTCCGTGCTCCAGGGCATGGACCTCGCCGGGGTGTGCCTGACGGACCCGGTGAACGCGGCGGCCCTGGACCGCTTCGAGGTGCCGGTGCTCGGCGGGGTCGACGAAGTGCCGGGCGCCATCAGGACGTTCGGGGACTCGACGGCCGTCGTGATGCTGCCGTCGGCGGAGATCGACGCGCCTCTCCTGCGCCGGCTGGCGTGGAGCACGGCCGCCGCCGGGGGCGATTTCCTGATCGCCCCGGTCTTCGGCGACGTGGCCGCCTCGCGTCTGGAGGTACGGCCGGTCGGCGGGGTGCCGCTGATCCACGTGCGGGCGCCCCGGCTCTCGCGGCTCTCGCGGCTGCCGAAGGAGCTGGCGGACCGGCTGGTCGCCGCGGTGCTGCTCCTGCTGCTCTCCCCGCTGATGTGCGCGGTGGCGCTCGCGGTGCGGCTGGGCAGCAAGGGTCCGGCGCTGTTCCGGCAGGTCCGGGTGGGTCTGCACGGCAAGCAGTTCACGATGCTGAAGTTCCGGACCATGCGGCCGGACGCGGAGGCCCGCCGGGCCGAGCTGGAGCACGCCAACCACAACAGCGACGGCCTGCTGTTCAAGGTCCGCGACGATCCGCGGGTGACCCGGATCGGGGCGACCCTGCGCCGCTATTCGCTGGACGAACTGCCGCAGCTCTTCAACGTGTTGAGCGGCCGCATGTCGCTGATCGGTCCGCGGCCGCCACTGCCCGAGGAGGTCGCGGGCTACACCCACGAGGTGCGCCGCCGGCTGCTCGTGAAGCCGGGCCTGACCGGCCTGTGGCAGGTCAGCGGACGTTCCGACCTGCCGTGGGAGGAGGCCGTCCGGCTCGACCTGGCCTATGTGGACAACTGGTCGCTCGGGCTGGACGCCGAGATCCTGCTGCGCACCGGCCCGGCCGTGGTCCGCGGCACCGGCGCCTACTGACCCCCGCGCGCCCCGCCGCACTCCCACCGCCCCTGAATCTCCCCTGAAGACCCGCACACCCCGATCCGCCCACCCTGTCCCTGTATGGAGGGGAACACATTGAACGACGCCGACCGACCCGACGAGCGGCTGGGAGTCGCCGTCATAGGCGCCGGCTACTGGGGGCCCAATCTGGTGCGCAACTTCCAGGCCAGCGAGCGGTTCCGGCTGCGCTGGCTGTGCGACCTCGATGTCGCGCGTGCCGAGCGGGTCCTCGGCGGGTACTCCACGGTGCGGGCCACCGCCGACTACGCGGCGGTGCTCGCCGACCCGGAGGTGGCGGCCGTCGCCGTCTCCACCCCGGCCGGAACCCATCTGGACGTGGCGCTCGCCGCGCTGCGCGCCGGGAAGCACGTTCTGGTCGAGAAGCCGCTGGCCACCACCTACGCCGACGGGGCGCGCCTGGTCGCGGAGGCCGAGGAGCGCGGCCTGACCCTGATGTGCGACCACACCTACTGCTACACCCCGGCCGTCGCGAAGATCCGGGAGCTGGTGCACGAGGGCGCGCTGGGCGAGATCCACTACGTGGACTCGGTGCGGATCAACCTGGGTCTGGTGCAGAAGGACATCGACGTGCTGTGGGACCTGGCCCCGCACGATCTGTCGATCCTGGACTTCATCCTGCCCGAGCACGTGGAGCCGGTGGCGGTCGCCGCGCACGGCGCGGACCCGATCGGTGCGGGCCAGGACTGCATCACGTACCTCACGCTCCAGCTGAACACCGGGGCCATCGCGCATGTGCACGTGAACTGGCTGTCGCCGACAAAGGTGCGCACCACGATGGTCGGCGGGGCCAAGCGCACGCTGGTCTGGGACGACCTGAATCCGGCGCAGCGGGTCGCGGTCTTCGACCGCGGGGTGGATCTGGCGACGCCGCAGGACCTGGGGGCGGACGAGCGGCGCGAGGCGCTGATCTCGTACCGCAGCGGCGACATGGTCGCGCCGGCGATCGGCGAACGGGAGGCGCTGCGGAGCATGGTCGACGAGTTCGCGGCGGCGATCACCGAGGGCCGGGCGCCGCTGACCGACGGGCGGGCGGGCCTGAGGGTCCTGGACATTCTGGAGGCGGCCTCGCGGAGCCTGGAGTTCCGCGGCGCGGTCGTGGGTCTCCGGTCCGGTGCCGACCGGTCGCTGAAGAGTGTGAACGAGGCTACGGGAGAACGGCGATGAGCGACTTCGAGGGCAAGCGGATCCTGGTCACCGGCGGTGCCGGGACGATCGGCTCGCATGTGACGGACCTGCTGGTCGAGGGGGGCGCGCGCGAGGTGGTCGTGCTCGACAACTTCGTGCGCGGCCGGCGGGCCAATCTGGCCCGGGCGATGGCGAGCGGGCGGGTGGACCTGGTCGAGGGCGACATCCGGGACGCGGCGACGGTGCGCCGGGTGACCGAGGGCGCCGATCTCGTCTACCACCTGGCGGCGATCCGGATCACCCAGTGCGCGGAGGAGCCGCGGCTCGCCAACGAGGTGATGGTCGACGGCACGTTCAACGTCCTGGAGGCAGCGGCGGCGGCCGGGGTGGGCAAGGTGATCGCCTCGTCCTCGGCCTCCGTCTACGGCCTGGCCGAGTCGTTCCCGACCACCGAGCGCCATCACCCGTACAACAACGACACGTTCTACGGGGCGGCGAAGGCCTTCAACGAGGGCATGCTGCGCAGCTTCCACGCGATGTACGGCCTGGACTACGTGGCGCTGCGCTACTTCAACGTGTACGGGCCGCGGATGGACATCCACGGTCTGTACACCGAGGTGCTGATCCGCTGGATGGAGCGGATCGAGGCGGGCGAGCCGCCGCTGATCCTGGGCGACGGCACCCAGACGATGGATTTCGTGGACGTCCGCGACATCGCCCGCGCCAACATCCTCGCGGCGCGGCCCGGGTTGACCGATGAGGTATTCAACGTGGCCTCGGCGACGGAGACTTCGCTGCGGGAACTGGCGGACGCGCTCCTCGACGTGATGGGTTCGGACCTGGAGCCGGTGCACGGCCCGGCGCGCGCGGTCAACGGGGTGACCCGGCGGCTCGCGGACACCACGCTGGCCGAGGAGCGGCTGGGCTTCAAGGCCGAGATCGATCTGCGGACGGGCCTGAAGGACCTGGTCGACTGGTGGCGGGCCGAGAAGGGCGCGACCGCGACGGACGCCGAGAAGGCGGCCCCAGAGAAAGCGGCCCCGGAGAAGGCGGCCGCGGAGCCCGTACGAATCCCGGTCATGGTGCCGTGGCTGGGCGACGAGGAGGCCGACGCGGCGGCCGACGCGGTGCGGTCCGGCTGGGTCGCGCAGGGTCCGCGGGTCGCCGCCTTCGAGCGGGCCTTCGCGGAGCGGGTCGGCGCCGCGCACGGCGTGGCCGTCAGCTCCTGCACCACCGCCCTGCACCTGGCGCTCGTCGCGCTCGGCCTGGGCCCGGGGGACGAGGTGATCGTCCCGTCGCTGTCCTTCATCGCCACCGCCAACGCCGTACGGTACGTGGGCGCCGAGCCGGTCTTCGCGGACGTCGACCTCGCCACCGGCAACCTCACGGCCGCGACCGTGGACGCGGTCAGGACGGGGCGCACCAAGGCGGTGCTCGTGGTCCACCAGGCCGGGGTGCCGGCCGACGTCAAGGCGCTGCGGACCGCCTGCGACGGCTGGGGGCTGCCCCTGGTCGAGGACGCGGCCTGCGCGATCGGCTCCACCGTCGACGGCGCGTCCGTCGGCCGGGGCGCGCTGCTGGCCGCCTGGTCCTTCCACCCGCGCAAGCTGCTCACCACCGGCGAGGGCGGCATGGTCACCACCGACGACGCCACCTGGGCGGCGCGGCTGCGCCGGCTGCGCGAGCACGGCATGAACGTGTCGGCGGCCGACCGGCACGCGAGCGGGACGCCGGTCCTGGAGAGCTATCTGGAGACCGGCTTCAACTACCGGATGACCGACATCCAGGCGGCCGTCGGCCTCGCCCAGCTGGAGAAGCTGGACGCCCTGGTCGCCCGGCGCCGGGAACTCGCCGCCCGCTACACCGAGTTGCTCGCGGATGTGCCGGGCCTTGAGCCGGTGCGGGACCCGGCGCACGGCACCGGGAACTTCCAGTCGTACTGGGTGCTGCTCGCCGAGGACTTCCCGGTGGCCCGGGACGAACTCCTCACCCGGCTCGCCGAGTCGGGCATCTCGGCGCGGCGCGGCATCATGGCGAGCCATCTCGAACCGGCGTACGAGGGCCATCCGGCCGCGCCGCTGCCGGTCACCGAGCGGATCAGCCGCGACTCGCTGATCCTGCCGCTGTTCCACACCCTGACCGAGAAGCAGCAGGACCGGGTGGTCGCGGCACTGCGGGAAGCGGCGGCACGTCGGTGAGCGCACGGCTCGTGATCATCGGGGCGGGCGGCTTCGCGCGGGAGACCGCGCAGGCCGCCCGCGCCGCCGGCCTGCCGCTCGCGGGCCATCTGGACGACGACCCGGCGCTGCAGGGCTGCGTGGTCGACGGCGCACCCGTGCTCGGCGGCACCGAGCGGATCCGCAAGCTGAAGGACGCCTCGTTCGTGGTGTGCGTGGGCAGCCCGCGCGACTACGCCTCGCGCGCCCGGATCGTCGCCCGCCTCGGCCTGCCCGACGACCGCTACGCCACCGTGGTGCACCCGACCGCGGTCGTCTCGGCGAGCTCGGTGCTCGGCCCCGGCACGGTGCTGCTCGCGCACACCGTGCTCACCGCGGCCGTGCGGGTCGGCCGGCACGTCGCGGTGATGCCGCAGACCGTGCTCACCCACGACGACGAGGTCGGCGACTTCGCCACGCTCGCCTCGGGCGTACGGCTCGGGGGCACCGTCCGGGTCGGCCGCGGCGCCTACCTCGGGGCGGGGGCGATGGTCCGCGAGGGCACCGAGATCGGCGCCTGGTCCCTGGTCGGCATGGGCTCCGTGGTCCTCTCCGACGTACCGCCCGGCGAGGTGTGGGCCGGCTCGCCGGCCCGCCTGCTGCGCCCCGCGTCCGCCCCGGCGCTCGAACAGCTCGCGGCGCAGGACGCCGCCGCCCCACTCGTACCGGCTCGAGGAGCGAACCGCTGATGAACCACATCCCCCTGGTCGACCTGAAGGCGGCGCACGCGGAGGTCGAGGCGGAGATACGCACCGGCTTCGAGCGGGTGCTCGCGAACACCGCGTTCATCGGCGGCGAGGAGGTCGCCGCCTTCGAGCGCGAGTACGCGGAGTTCGGCGGGATCGCGCAGGTGGTCGGCGTCGCCAACGGCACCGACGCGCTGGAGCTGGCGCTGCGGGCGAGCGGGGTCGGCGCGGGCGACGAGGTGGTCCTTCCCGCCAACACCTTCATCGCCACCGCCGGGGCCGTGGCCCGCACCGGCGCGCGCCCGGTCCTCGTCGACTGCGCCCCCGACACGTTCCTGATCGACACCGGGGCGGCGCTCGCCGCCGTCGGCGCCGCCACCCGGGCCGTGGTGCCGGTGCATCTGTACGGGCAGTGCGCGGACGTCGCCGCGCTCACCGCCGCCCTGCCGGAGCGGGTGCGGGTCGTGGAGGACGCGGCGCAGAGCCAGGGCGCGAGCCGCGCCGGGCGCACCCCGGGCAGCGGGGGCATCGCCGCCACCAGCTTCTACCCGGGCAAGAACCTCGGCGCCTACGGCGACGCGGGCGCGGTGCTCACCGACGACCCGGAGGCCGCGGCCCTGGTGCGGGCGATCGCCAACCACGGCGGGGTGGCGAAGTACCGGCACGACGTGCCCGGGTTCAACAGCCGGCTCGACGGTCTGCAGGCCGTGGTGCTGCGGGCCAAGCTGCGCCGGCTCGCGGCCGGCGACGAGGCCCGGCGGGCGGCGGCCGCCCGCTACGACGAGCTGCTCGCCCCGCTCGCCGAGGCCGGGCGGGTGGTCCGCCCGGTCACCGCCGAGGACAACACCCACGTCTGGCATCTGTACGTGCTGCGCGTGCCGGGCGCCGACCGGGACGCGGTGGTGGGCAAGCTGAACGCGAGCGGCATCGGGGCGGGCGTGCACTATCCGCAGCCGGTGCACCTCACGCCCGCGTACCGCTCCCTCGGTCACGCACGCGGGGACTTCCCGCACGCGGAACGGGCGGCCGACGAGATCCTCTCGCTGCCCCTCTTCCCGCAGATCTCCCACGACCAGCAGCAGCGGGTCGTGGACGCGCTGGTGAATGCCCTGGACTGACGTCAGGGCGTGACGCCCACGGCCGGTCCACCTCCGCATCCCCGAGGACCGGCCCCAGGGGCCCGCTCCCCCACTGCCCCGGCCTCAGGCCGGGACCTGCACTGCCCGTGAAAGGTACAGCGATGCAGAACCCATTCCGCCGGGCCAGAGGCGCCGTGTTCGCCCTGGCCGCGGCCCTGACGGCGCTCTTCCTGCCGGCGAGCGGACAGGCGAGCGCCGTCACCGACCCGTGCGGCACGGGCAGCAACCCGATCGTCTGCGAGAACTCCAAGCCGGGCACGCCCATGTCGGACTGGTTCGCCGGCAGCTCCTGGGGTGACATCGCCGGTTTCCCGGTGAAGGCGAGCCTCCAGGCCGGTGAGACGCTGCAGTTCAAGGTGCAGTCGCCGTCCTCGTTCCATGTGAAGATCTACCGGCTCGGCTGGTACGGCGGTGACGGCGCCCGCCTGGTGTCGACGCCGGCGCAGTCCGCGCAGACCTACCCGGCCACGTACACGACGACCCGTCCGAGCTGTCTGAAGGACGCCCCGACCGGCCTGATGGACTGCGGCAACTGGGCCGCCAACGCGAGCTGGACGGTGCCGGCCGACGCCGTGTCCGGACTGTACGTCGCCAACTTCGACCAGGCGGACGGCAACGGCCTCATGCCGTACCCGTTCGTGGTGCGCAACGACGCCAGCCACTCCCAGGTCCTGGTGCAGACCTCCGACCAGACCTGGCAGGCGTACAACGACTGGGGCGGCACCAACCTCTACGACGGGCAGGGCCCGGCGCCCGACGGGCGTGCGTACAAGGTCAGTTACAACCGGCCGATGGACATCGGCGGTGAGAACGGCATCTACGGCTCCGAGTACGAGATGATCGCGTGGCTGGAGCGCAACGGCTACGACCTCAGCTACGTCGCCGGCCTGGACACCGCCACGCGGGGCGCCCAACTCCTCGGGAACCACGCGATGTTCATGTCCTCGGGACATGACGAGTACTGGACGCAGGAGCAGTTCACCAACGTGCTCAACGCCCGCACGGCGGGCCAGCACCAGACGTACTTCGCGGGCAACGAGATCTTCTGGAAGACGCGTCTCGAACCGAGCATCGACGGCAGCAACACACCCGACCGGACCCTGGTCTGCTACAAGGAGACCAAGCTCAAGTTCCCGGTGCCGAACGGCGTCGCGGACCCGAGCCCGGTGTGGACCGGGACCTGGATGGACCCGGACAGCACCAAGGAGGGCGAGCCGTACCGGCCGATGAACATCCTCACCGGCTCGATGTTCCAGGTGAACGGCTCGCGCAACGACGCCATCACCGTCCCGGCCGCGTACGGAAAGATGCGCCTGTGGCGCAACACCTCGGTCGCCGGGCTCACCGGCAGCCAGGTCGCGACCTTCCCGGCCGGCACCCTCGGCTACGAGTGGGACAGCGACGTGGAGAACGCGACCCGGCCCGCCGGTGAGATCCGGCTCTCCTCGACCACCGTCGAGATCGCCGACGGCAAGTACCTGATGGACTGGGGCAACACCTACGGCAACGGCACCGCGACCCACAGCCTGGTCGCCTTCCGCGACCCGACCTCGCACGCGCTCGTCTTCGGCACCGGCACCGTCCAGTGGTCCTGGGGCCTGACCAACGTGCCGACCGCCGACCCGAACGGCGGCGTGGTCACCGAGGACAAGCGGATGCAGCAGGCCACGGTCAACATCCTCGCCGACATGGGCATCCAGCCGAAGACCCTGCAGGCCGGGCTCGTCGCGGCCACCGCCTCCAGCGACACCACCGGCCCCTCCGTCACCGTCACCAGCCCCGCGCCGAACGCCTCCGTCCCGGCCCTGCGGCAGATCACCGTGACCGGCACCGCGGCCGACACCGGCGGCGGCGTGCTGGCCCGCGTGGAGGTCTCCACCGACGGCGGCACCACCTGGAAGGCGGCCGAGGGCACCGGCACCTGGAGCTACAAGTGGACCCCGATCGCCCAGGGACCGGTCCAGCTCAAGGTGCGTGCCGTCGACGACAGCGTCAACATCGGCGCCGTGACCACCGTGCCGCTGACCGTGGCCGAGCAGCAGTGCCCGTGCACGGTGTGGCCGGCCTCGGCCGCGCCGGAGACGGTCAACGGCGGTGACGGCAGCTCCGTCGAGCTGGGCGTCAAGGTCCGCAGCTCGGTCCCCGGCACCATCACCGGCGTCCGCTTCTACAAGTCGGCCGCCAACACCGGCACCCACAAGGGCAGCCTGTGGTCGGCCACCGGGCAGCTGCTCGCCACCGGCACCTTCAGCGGCGAGACCGCCTCGGGCTGGCAGGAGCTGAAGTTCGCCAACGCGGTGCCGGTGAAGGCCAACACCACCTATGTGGCCTCGTACTTCGCGCCGAACGGCGGATACTCCTACGACGCTGGCTACTTCACCGGCAAGGGCGCGGGCCTGGCGCCGCTGACCGCGCTGCAGTCCGGCACGGACGGCGGGAACGGCGTCTTCAAGTACGGCTCCACGAGCGGCTTCCCGTCGCAGCAGTCGGCGGGCAGCAACTACTGGGTGGACGCGATCCTGGAGACCGGCTCGGCCGCCACCGCCCCGCCGGTCGTCACCGCCCGCACCCCCGCTCCCGGCGCGACCGGGGTGTCCATCACCAGCCCGCTGTCCGCGACCTTCAGCCAGAGCATCGACGCGAGCAGCCTGGTGTTCACGGTGAAGGGTCCCGGCGGCACCACCGTCCCCGGCACGGCCGCGCTCGACGGCGACGGGAAGACCGCAGCGTTCACGCTCGGCAGCCAGCTCGCCCTCGGTACCGAGTACACGGCGTCGGTGCAGGCCGCCGACCTGTGGGGCAACGCCATGCCCGACCCGGTGACCTGGACCTTCACCACCAGCGCGACCCCGCCTGCGGTGACCTGCCCGTGCACTCTGTGGAGCGCGGACACCGTGCCCGCGAAGGCGGCGGAGACCGGTGACGGGAACTCCCTGGAGCTGGGCACCCGCTTCCGGTCGGCGCTGAACGGCAAGGTCACCGGAGTCACCTTCTACAAGGGCGCCACCAACACCGGCACCCACACCGGCAGCCTGTGGACGGACGGGGGCACTCTGCTCGCGACCGGCACCTTCACCGGCGAGACGGCCACCGGCTGGCAGACGATGACCTTCAGCACCCCGGTGGACATCACCGCGGACACCACCTACGTGGTGTCGTACCACGCGCCGAACGGCAACTACGCCTCCGATCCGCAGTACTTCACCGGAGCGCGGCTCAACTACCCGCTGTCCGCCCTCGCGGACGGCAGCGTCACGGCCAACGGCCTGTACAAGTACGGTGCTTCATCCGCCTTCCCGAACAGCTCCTACAACTCCACCAACTACTGGGTCGCGCCGGTCCTCACGACCAGCAACTGACCCACCGACCGAACGAAATCGGGGAACGCACCACATGAGCTCTGTCAGCGTCGTGATCCCCTGCTACAAGTACGGCCACTTCCTGGCCGACTGCGTACGCAGCGTGCTCGACGAACAGCCCGGCCTCGACGTGCGGGTGCTGATCATCGACGACGCGTCCCCCGACGACTCGGCGGAGGTGGCCAGGAAGCTGGCCGCCTCCGACCCGAGGATCGAGGTGCGGGTCCACGAACGCAACAAGGGCCATATCGCCACCTACAACGAGGGCCTGCTCGAGTGGGCGGACGGCGACTACGTCGTGCTCCTGTCCGCCGACGACCGGCTGGTCCCCGGGGCGCTCGTCCGGGCCGCGGCCCTGCTCGACGCCCACCCGGAGGCCGGCTTCTGCTACGGGCGGCCACTGAGGTTCCGGCACGGCGGGCCGCTCCCGGCGGCCCGCACCCGCTCCACCGGCTCCGTGGTCTACCCGGGCCACTGGTGGCTGGAGCGGCGCTTCCGCGAGGGCACCGGCTGCATCACCTCGCCCGAGGTCGTGGTCCGCACCAGCCTGCAGCGGAAGGTCGGCGGCTACGACCCGGAGCTGCCGCACGCGGGCGACATCGAGATGTGGATGCGGCTCGCCTCGCACGCGGACGTGGGCTATGTCCGCGGCGCCGACCAGGCCTTCTACCGGGTGCACGGCAACAACATGTCCACCACCGACTTCGGCGGGCAGCTCGACGACATCCGGCAGCGCCGGGCCGCCTTCACCGCCGTCCTCGACAAGTGCGCCGATCAGCTGCCCCAGGCCCGCCGGCTCGCCGGGCTCGTCGACACCCGCCTGGCCCGCCAGGCGCTGCGGCGCGCCTACCGGGCCTACGACCGGGGCCGCACCGAGGTCGTCCCGGTCGAGGAGCTCGTCGCCTTCGCCCGCGAGTGCCGGCCGGACGCCGAGACGCTCCCGGAGTTCCGGGCGCTGCGGCTGCGCCGCCGGATCGGCGCCCGCGCCATGCCGTACCTCCAGCCGCTCATCCTGTCGGCGGTGGCCGAGCGGGGCCGCGAGTGGCTGTGGTGGCGGTCCTGGAAGCGCCGCGGCATCTGAGCCGTCTGCCCCCCTCCCTTCGAAGAAAGGCACGTCCGTGAACCACCGGGTCCAGCCCACCGCCCAGGTCGACGAGAAGGCCGTCGTCGGCGCCGGAACCAGCGTGTGGGAGCTCGCCCAGATCCGCGAGGACGCCCGCCTCGGCGAGAACTGCGTGATCGGCCGGGGCGCCTACGTCGGCCCCGGCGTGACCCTCGGCGACAACTGCAAGCTGCAGAACTACGCCCTCGTGTACGAGCCGGCGGTGCTCGGCGACGGCGTCTTCGTCGGCCCGTCGGCGGTCCTCACCAACGACCACAACCCGCGCGCCGTCGACCCCGACGGCAGGCTCAAGCGGGGCGGCGACTGGGAGCCGGTCGCGGTGGTGATCGGCGACGGCGCCGCCGTCGGCGCCCGCTCGGTGTGCGTGGCGCCGGTGACCATCGGGCGCTGGGCGCTGGTCGCGGCCGGTTCCGTGGTGACCGCCGACGTGCCCGACTTCGCCCTGGTGATGGGCGTCCCGGCCCGGCAGGCCGGCTGGGTCGGAAAGGCCGGGGTCCGGCTGACCGCGCACCCGGAGCGGCCCGGCCTGTGGGAGTGCCCGGAGACCGGTGCGCTGTACGAGGAGAAGGACGGACGGCTCACGGAGCACGGTGACGGGCGCTAGATGGCGCCGCGGCCTCCCGGCGGCGCCGGCCGGTCGCGTACCGCTCGGTCCACAGCGCGCACATCACCCCGGCGAGGGTGCCGAGCGCGCCCGTCCCGGCGTAGGCGCGGGTGCGGTTGGGGGGCAGGGCGACGGTGCCGGGGCGGTTGACCAGGTCGACGGTGAGCAGGGACGCGGCCGGCACCTTCTGTTCGGCCTGGAGGGCCTTCAGGTGCCGTCCGTAGACCACGATGACCAACTGGACCACGCGGTCGGCCTCTTGGGGCGCGGACTGCTCCGACTCGATCTGCAGGGTGGGGATGGAGTAGTACGGGGTGGCGCTGGTGCCGCTGTTGCGCGGGGTGAGGCGGTAGGTGCCGTGCACCCCGGCCGCCCTCAACTCGGCGAGCCCGGCGGGCGACTGGAGCCGCTGGACGACGGCGAAGGACACCATCGCGAGCGAGGGCTGCAGGTTGGTGAGCTGGTTGGGCTGGTTGTCGGTGCGCGGCGGCTTCACGACGAGCACCGCGGAGCTCTGGTAGCGCGGTGCCGGCCGCAGCGCCGGGTAGCAGGCGGCGGCCGTGACGAGCGCGGCGAGCAGCAGCACGTACCAGCGGCGCAGCAGCACGCGGGCCAGCGCTTCGGGAGTCAGCACGTCTCTGTCCATCAGCACCGATACTGGCAGCACCGAGGGGAACCGGGGGAGGGTTCGTGAGCATCGCCGAGATCTTCCGTGTGCTGGGCCGGCGTTGGTACGTGATGGTGCCGATGACACTGCTCAGCCTGCTCGCGGGCGGCTACCTCTACACGACGGTCCCCGTGACGTACGAGTCGCAGAGCCAGCTGGCGCTGCTCAACTCGAGCCGGGTGGCCCGGCCCGCCCCGAGTTACGGCAACACCCTGGCGTACGCGAGCGGTTCGCTGATCGGGACGGCCGACGTGCTGATCCGGGCGCTGCAGTCCGCGGAGACGGTGGAGGTGCTGCGCGGGCACGGGATCACCGACGAGTACGGGGTGGAGTTCGCCGCGCAGGCGGAGGGGCCGCTGCTCACCCTGACGGTCAAGGGCGACGACCGGGACCGGGTGCTCGACGAGACCCGCCGGCTCACCGACTACGCGGCCGAGCAGTTGCAGCAGTTGCAGGAGCAGGCCCGGGTGCCGGACGGCTACTACGTGCAGTCGGCGCGGATCGTGCCGCCGCAGAAGCCGGTGTCGCAGCCCAAGTCCCGCTACCAGAAGGTCGCCGCGGTCGTCGTCTTCGGCGTGGCGGGGGCCTTCGTGCTCGCGTTCGTGGTGGAGACCTGCTCGGCGGCGCGGCGGCGCGGCCGGGGGCTCGCGGGCTTCCACGACACCGCCCCGGCGGTGAGGCCCGGTGCCGGGCGGCTGCGGGTGGCGTTGACCCGGCCGCTGGACGCGACGGCGGTGCTCACCGGCTATCTGGCGCTCGCGCTGTTCCTGCCGTCCAATCTGGCGCTTCCGGCGCTCGGCGGCGCGGGCACTCCGGCGAACGTGTTCGCGCTGCTCGGCCTGTTCTGGTTCCTGGCGACCTGGTGCCTGGGCCGGATCGCGCCCGCGCCGGGCACCCGCCCGATGCGCCTGGTGGTCCTGGTGCTCGCGGTCACGGTGCTGATGTCGTACATCGCGAACCAGGACCGGATCAGCACCCAGAAGGAGATCCTGGCGGCCGACCGGGGGCTGATCGTGCTCCTGGTGTGGGTGGCGCTCGTGGTGCTTGCGACGGCCGGGATCCAGGACCGGGAGCGCCTGGACGTACTGCTGCGGCGCCTGGTGGTCATGGGGTCGGTGGTGGCGGCGCTCGGCCTGTACGACTTCTTCACCGGCACCAACATCGCCGATCTGCTGCGCATCCCCGGCCTCAGCTCCAGCACCGCGAGCGTCGAGGTGATGGACCGCGGTTCCTTCACCCGGCCGCGCTCGCTGACCGCGCATCCCCTGGAGTTCAGCGGCATGCTGGCGATCCTGCTGCCGTTCGCGATCTGGCACGCCTTCGACCCGGCGCGCGAGCACCTGGGCCGGTTCAAGCGCTGGGCGCCGGTGGTGCTGCTCGGCGGCGGGCTGCCGCTCACGGTGTCCCGTACCTCGATCATCGGGGTCGCCGTGGTGGTGCTGATCATGGTGCCGCGGTGGAAGCCGCAGCGGCGGTGGACGGCGATCGGCATCCTGCTCGGATCGGTGGCGGTGTTCAAGGTCCTGGTGCCGGGGCTGATCGGCACCATCACCGGCCTCTTCTCCGGCAGCCTCAACAACGCGGACAGCAGCACCCAGGCCCGCACCATCAAGTACCCGAAGATCTACGAGTACTTCCTGCAGGACCCGGTGCTCGGCCGGGGCTTCGGCACGTTCACTCCGGAGCGCTACTTCTTCACCGACAACCAGTATCTGCTGACCGTGGCGGAGCTCGGCGCCCTGGGCGTGGCCTGTCTGCTGCTCCTGGGCCTTTCCGGGGTGCACAACGGCGGGGCGGTGCGGCGGCTCGCGCGCACCGAGTCGGACCGCGAGCTGGGCCAGGCCTTCTTCGCCTCGGCCATGGTGGCCCTGGTGATCAGCGCGACCTTCGACACCCTGAGCTTCCCGATGTTCGCGGGTGTGTTCTTCCTGCTCATCGGCCTGGGCGGCAGCTGCCTGGGCTTCGTACGGCGCGAGGCGGAGGCGAAGGCGGAGCCGGAAGCGAAGGCGATGCCCGGGCGCGCCGCCGCGCCGGCCGCGCCGGCCCCGGGGTCCGCGCCCTCCGCCCGTACCACCGGTTCTTCCCCTGCCCCTGACTCCCCTCGTCTCGTGGAGATTTGATGCACCATCAGCAACCGGCTGCCGCCGGTCCCGTCGCCGTCCTCGTCGTCACCTGGAACAGCGCGGCCGTCCTGCCCGGCTTCCTCGAATCCCTGCCGGCCGGGATGAAGGGCCTGGACTGGCGCCTGGTGGTCGCCGACAACGCCTCCTCGGACGACACGGTCGGTGTGGTCCGGGCGCTGGCGCCGGACGCCACCGTCGTGGAGACCGGCCGCAACGGCGGCTACGCCTTCGGGGTCAACGCGGCCCTGCGCGCCGCCGCCGAGTGGGACGAGGACTGCCGGGCGGTGCTGATCTGCAATCCGGACATCCGGATGGCCGAGGGCTGCGCCGCCACGCTCGTCGAGGCCCTCGGCACCCCGCTGCCGGACGGCTCGCGGGTGGGGATCTCGGTCCCGTTGCTGTACGAGGAGGACGGCGCCCTGATCCACTCGCTGCGCCGTGAGTCGAGCCTGAGCCGGGCACTCGGCGAGGCCGTGCTCGGCAACCGGCGGGCCGGGCGCTTCCCGCGCCTGAGCGAGCTGGTCACCGCCCCGGCCGCCTACCGGGGCCGTACGACGGCCGACTGGGCCACCGGCGCGCTGATGGCGCTGTCCGGGGAGTGCGTGACGGCCTGCGGCCCGTGGGACGAGTCCTTCTTCCTCTACTCCGAGGAGACCGAGTACTGCCTGCGGGCCCGGGACCACGGGCTCGCCACCCGGCTCGAACCGGACGCCCTCGCCACCCACCTGGGCGGGGAGTCCCGGGTCTCGCCGCGCCTGTGGTCGCTGCTCTGCGTCAACCGCGTGCGGCTCTACCGGCGGCGCCACGGGCCGGCGGCGACGGCCGCGTTCCGCGGCGCGGTGCTGCTGCGCGAACTGTCCCGGGCGGCCCTCGGCCGGGCGCCCGCGCGGGCCGCCGCACAAGCGCTGCTCGGGGCCCCTCAGTCCTTCCACGAGGTGTAGAAGCTGCCCGGGTTCACCAGATAGCGCACGGTGGGCCGGGGCAGATGGACCACCCGGTGGCGGCGCGCGTAGCGGCGGATCAGCTCCCAGTCCTCGCGCGGCAGCACCTCGGGGGTGCGGCGGAGCCGGCTGAAGCGCAGGGCCGGGGTCCGGCGGGCGACGAAGGCGTTGGTGTCGAGGAAGGCCCGGTGGGCGGCGCGGCGCCGGTCGAAGGGCACCGACAGGACGTCCATGTCGGTGCCGTCCGGACGGACCCGGCGCAGGGCCGTGTAGACGCCGTCGGGGCCGCCGGGTGACCGGAGGGCCGCGAGGGCCTCCGCCAGGTGCTCGGGCTCCCACAGGTTGTCGTCGTCGAGGAAGGCGACGTACGCCGAGGAGGTCAGCCGGATCCCGATGTTGCGCACCACGCCCGCCACGCCGGTGTTGCGGGCGAGCGAGACCGCGAACAGGCGTGGGTCGTCGGGGAGTTCGGGCAGTCCGGCGCCGTCGTCGACGACGATGACGATCTGGTCGCGCACGGTCTGGCCGAGCGCCGAGCGCACGGCCCGCAGCAGCGCCTCGGGGCGCCGGTGGGTGGCGATGACGGTGGCGACCTCGGCCCGTGGCCGGCGCCCGAGGACCCCGGCGAGCCGGGCGGTCTCGGCGTCCTCGACGCGCCGCAGCCGGCGGGCGGTGGGCGCGAGCAGCACCTTGTTGCGCAGCTCGTACAGGACGAGCCACCCGAAGCGCCGCTTGAGCAGCTCCCAGGGGGCTCTGAGGACCCGGCGCATCAGGCCCGGGTGCGGACGGCGGTGAGGGACTTGGTGAGGCCGGCCACCCGCTCGTCGAGGATCACGGACCGGGGGAAGAGATGGCGCATCTCGGTCCGGGTGAGCAGCTCGATGTTGACGACGGCGTCCATGGCCTCGTCGGGGTTGCCGGGGCGGCTGTGGGTGAGCGGCCAGTGCCGGATCAGCCTGACCTGGGCGGCGAGCGGCAGGAACTGGAAGCCGGGGGCGAGGAAGTGGGGCTCGACCGGGAAGTAGCGGTACGGGGTCTGCACCCAGTGCAGCGGGGCGAGCTTCTCGATGGCGGTGACGAAGCGGCGGCGCTGGCTCGGGCCGCCGACGTGCTCGATGGTCGAGTTGGACACCACGAGGTCGAAGGTGCCGAGCCGGTCCGGGATCTCGGGCGCGGTGACGTCGGCGATCTCGGCGCTGATCCAGTCCGGCAGTTCGGCGGGGTGCGCCTCCAGGTTCACCAGGTGCACCTGCTTCGGGCGGAGCGGTGAGCGCAGCCAGTTGTCGGCGGTGCCGCCGAGGTCGACCACCCGCATCTCCTCGATGCCCGGGAAGCAGTTCCGGAACCGCTCCCAGCGGGCCGCGCGGAAGCGTTCGCCGAGCGAGTCGGGCGCGTCGACGAAACGGTTGCGGAGGGCGCGGAGGCCGGACATCGCATCAACCACCTGGGGTCGGGAAAGGCGGGGTGGGGTCGCGGCCCACCGTATCGCCGGATGAGGGGATTTATCAGGCCGATGCCCGGAACGTGACCTCGCACTTTCCGGGCGACGGCAGGAAAGACCCGCAGGAGACCCTCAGTTCGGCGGCGGCGGGTTCACGGGCGTGCCGTCGGCCATCCGGTTGCCCCGCCAGACGTTGCCCTTTCCGGTGGGGTTCCAGTAGGAGACGGCGCCGTACTTGCCGCCGTGCGGGTAGTACTGCGGCGAGAAGACGTTGCCGGTGACCTCGATGCCCGAGGAGTCCTTGCCGCCCGCGTAGAGCGTATAGGCGCCGCCCGCGAGCCAGTTGTCGCGCACGACGGTGCCGGTGACGGGCGCGCTGTCGGCGAAGAGGCCGACGGCCGCGGAGGCGCCCTTCTCGACCGGGGTCGGGTTGAGCAAGGTGTTGTGACGGATCGTCAGTTTGCCCTTGCCGCCGCCGTTGCTGATCACGGCGTTGGTGTGCTGCCACTCGCCGTCCAGGTTCTTGAACGGCGTGATGTCGTGCACGTAGTTGTCGTGGATCTCGCCCTGGCCCATGGAGAGGGCGTCGCCGAAGACGGAGATGTCGCAGTACCCGATCTCGATCGAGCTGGTGGACATGTTGGAGACCGCGTAGTCCGAGCCGCCGTTGTCGGGGCCCTTGCCGGGCACGGCGGTGATCGTGGTGTACATGATCTTCAGCCCGGAGAAGCCGGGACGCAGGTTGATGCCCCACCAGTTGGTGGAGGTGATGCGGCTGTCGATGACGGTGACGTTGTTGGCGTAGATGTCGAGGGAGCCGGTGATGTCCCAGCCGCGGATCACGGTGCCGTCGGTGCGGATCGCCGCGTTGCCGGTGCTCTGCGGGGTCAGGGTCGTGGTCCGGGGGCCGGTGGTGGTCTCGTCCGGGTAGCCGCAGTCGCGGGGCCGTGCGCAGCCCTTGGGCGCGGCGGGCTTGCCGTCGTCGGCCGTGCCGGACGGACCGCCGTCGGCGCCGGAGGCGGTGATGGCGCGGGAGTCGCACAGCGCCGCGCCGCCCAGGCAGAGCGCCTTCTGTCCGAGCCCGGTGAGGGTGAACAGGGCGAACAGCAGGACGGCGGCGAGCAGCGCCGCGCCGAGGGCCTTGCGGCGACGGGGTCGGGCCAGGGGTCTCACCTCATCGTTCACGGGCCGGTGCGACCGGCCGCTTCTGTGCCGGTACGGAGGGGTCGGCGGCGGCCTCCTCCGGCCGCCCCGCCCGGTTCCGGCCGAGCCGGGCGCGTGCGCCGCGCACCAGTGTGCGGGCGGGCAGCGCGCAGAGCGCGTAACACACCAGGCCGATGACACTCGTGGCGCACACGGCGAGCACCCCCTCCCCCAGGCGCTGCCGCAGCACGACCAGGACCAGGGCCATCACGAGGCCGCCGAGCACGGGCCGTACGCACACCCGGACCAGCGCGCGGACGGCGATCCCGCCGCGCCGCAGGGCGAGCAGGAAGACGGGCAGCACGACGGCCCCGGCGACGACCACATGGCCGGCGGCGACCGTCTCGATGTCCCCGGCGCGGGCCGCGAACACGAGCACCGGCACCAGGGTGACCAGCCACAGGCCCTGGATGAGCAGCAGCGCGCGGCGCCTGCCGATCGCGACCAGGCAGTCGTACGTCAGCTCGGCGGCGATCCTCGCCAGGCCGAGGGCCATCAGCCACGGCAGCGCCTCGGCGGCGGGCCGCCACTTCGCCCCGTACACCAGCTCGACCAGGGGTCCGGCGAGCGCGCCGAGCAGGACGCAGGCGGGCACGGTGGCGGTCATCAGGGCGCCGAGGGCGCGGGCGAAGCCGTCGGAGAGGGCCTTGGGGGTGTCGGCGAGCCGGGAGAAGCCGGCGAAGGACACCCGCCGCGCCGTCTCGGAGATGACCCGCACGGGCCAGCCCGCCATGTTGAAGGCGAGCATGTAGAAGCCGAGGGCGACATGGCCGAGGACCGCGCCGACGATCATCGCGTCGGCGTTGACCACGGCGAGCGAGAGCAGACTGGCCCCGGCGAGCGGCAGGCCGAAGCGGAGCAGCGCCCGGGCCTGCTCGCCGTCCCAGCCGAAGCGGAGCATGCCGGGGGCGGCGAGCGCGCAGCCGGCCAGGGCCACCACGTTGCCGGCGACGGCGCCGCAGGCGAAGCTCATGGCGCCCCAGCCCTGGAGGGCGAGGACCAGGGTCACGGTGGTGCTGACGACGAAGTTGAGGGCGTCGATCACCATCCGGCGGCCCTGCCGGAACTCGCGGGTGAGCACGCCCGCGGGCACCTGGGAAAGGCCGTCCAGGATCAGGCAGAGACACATCACGCGCAGGACGGCACTGGCCTCGGGCGCGCCCAGCAGCGCGGCGACGCCGGGGGCGGCGGCGAACAGGGCCAGGTAGAGCAGGGAGCTGGACAGTGCGCCGAGGGTGAGGACGGTGGGCGCGAAGCGCCGCACGTCGCCCTCCCAGCGCACGACGGCGAGGGTGACGCCGAGCTCGTTGGCGGAGAGCAGGACCATGAGGACGGTCTGGGCGACGCCGTAGACGCCCCAGGCGGCGGGGTCGAGGACGTAGCGGACCAGGACGATGCCGGTGGCGAAGTTGCCGAGCCGCATCACCACGGTGTTGATCAGGCTCCAGCGGGTCGCGGAGCGGACCTTGGTGCCGAGGCCGTCCGGTGCTGCGGTGTCGTTCGCCATGGGTGGTGGGGATCCCGTCACTTGGCCCAGGAGGGCGGTCGCTTGGCGGGGCGGCGCTCGGAGACGGGCAGGAGGGGCAGCTGGACGGTGGGCTGGTCGGGCTGCTGCGGGGGCTGGGCCTGCGGGTCTCCGGCCTGGGCCGCTCCCTCCTCGTCGTCCGCGTGCTCGACCTCGTACTCGTCGACGTACTCGTCAGCGGCCGCGGGCTCCTGAGGCTGCTCGGCAGCGGCCTCGCGGGCCTCCGCCCGTGCCCGCTCCGTGGCCCGGTCCCTGGCCCGGTCCTTGGCCCGGCGCCGGGCCTCGGCGAAGAAGGTCGCGACCAGGCTGAGGACGATGCCCAGGCCCGCCGCCATGATCAGGTACTGCACCTTGGACTTCAGCTGGGGCTCGGGGTCCTGCGGCGGGACGATCGTGGTGATCCGGATCATGGCGTCCGGGGCGACTGCCTGGTCCGCCTGGAGGTCCCTGAGCCGCTGCGTGGTGAACGCCATCAGGGTCTTGTTCCCGGCGAGGACCGCGTCCCGGTCCTTGCCGGTGACGGTGAGCCAGAGCAGCGGTCCCTGCGCGTTGTCGGCGATCTTCGCCTCGTACTTCTCGCGCATCCCCTTCTCCTTCAGCTCGGCGGCCGAGGCGTCGGAGTTGACGTTGCGGGCGAGGCTGTCGGCCATGCCCGTGAGCGAGGGCTCCATGCTGAGGAAGGGGTTGCCGTCGGCCGCCGCGCCCTTGCGGGAGTTGAGCATCGCGACGGTGCTCTGGGACTCGTACGAGACGGGCACGAGCAGCCACGCGCCGACCGTGAGCCCGGCGGTGAGCAGCAGCCCGGGCAGCAGGACGTACCACCGCCGGCACATGACCCGGAAGATCTCTGCGAGGTCCATGGCATTCCCCCTTGCGCGCCCTCCCGGGCGGCGGCTGCTCAACTGCCGTACCGCTGATGAGAATAGGTGGGATCGCGAGCGGGCGTGAGCCCTTCGCGATCACCACACGGGCGCTCAGCGGACGTCGGTGGGCCTCGGGCGGCCGGCCGCCGTGCCGCCCTCCAGGAGCACCCGGGCGATCCGCTCCCCCGCCCGGCCGTCCCAGAGCGCGGGGCGGCGGGGCGGCGGCGGGTCGTCGAGGAGCCGGAGGGCGGTGGCGAGGATCCGGTCCGGGTCGCGGCCGGCCAGGACGTTGGTGCCCTGCTCGACGGTGATCGGGCGTTCGGTGTTGTCCCGCAGGGTCACACAGGGCACGCCGAGCGCGGTGGTCTCCTCCTGGACGCCGCCGGAGTCGGTGAGCACGATCCGGGCGCCGGCCTGGAGGGCGATGAAGTCCAGATAGCCGGCGGGCGGGACGAGCCGGATGCCGCCGGGTGCCCCGATCGCGTCGATCTTCTCGGCCGCCCGGGGGTGCACGGGCAGCACCAGTGGGCAGTGCGCGGCGACCTCGCCGAGCCCCTTGAGCAGGCCGGCGAGGATCTCGGGGTCGTCGACGTTGGCCGGCCGGTGCAGGGTGACCAGGCCGTACGAGCCGGGCACGAGCCCGAGTCCGGCCAGGGTGCCGGAGGCCTTGGCCCGCTCCAGGTTGGCGAAGAGGGTGTCGATCATGACGTTGCCGACCACATGGATCTGGTCGGCGTGGTAGCCCTCGGTGCGCAGGTTGTCGGCGGCGTCCTCGGAGGGGGCGAGCAGATAGTCGCTGACCCGGTCGGTGGCGAGCCGGTTGACCTCCTCGGGCATGGTCCAGTCGCGGCTGCGCAGCCCCGCCTCGACATGGGCGAGCAGGGGGCCCGCCTTGGCGGTGACGAGGGCGCAGGCGAGGGTGGAGTTGACGTCGCCGACGACGACCACGAGGTCCGGGGCGAGTTCGCCGACGAGCGGTTCGAAGGCGGCCATGACCCGGCCGGTCTGGGTGGCGTGGCTGCCGGAGCCGACGCCCAGGAAGCGGTCGGGCGGGCGCAGTCCGAGGTCGCGGAAGAAGACGTCGTTCATGGCCGGGTCGTAGTGCTGGCCGGTGTGGACGAGGAAGGTCTCGGCGCCGTGTGCCTCAAGGCCGTCCAACACGGGTTTGATCTTCATGTAGTTGGGCCGCGCACCGGCGACGCAGATGATCCGCATGGGGGTCCGCAGGGGATTCTGCATGGGGGTCGGCATGGGGGTCGGCATGAGGGTCAGAGCACCTCGATCCGGGGACCGCTCAGCCGGCGCCGGCAGTCGAGGACGTAGTCGGCGTGGGACTCGACGAGTTCGTAGTCGAAGGCGTCGTGGTCGGTGAGGAGCACCACCGCGTCGGCGGCGGCGAGCTCCTTCTTGGTGAGCTCGACCCGGACGAGCCGGTTGTCGACGCGGTGTCCCTCGACCACGTGGGGGTCGGCGGCACGGACCTCGGCGCCCATGTCCAGGAGGAGTTGGGAGATCCGCAGGGCGGGCGACTCACGGGCGTCGCCGGTGTTCTTCTTGTAGGCGAGGCCGAGGAGCAGGATGCGGGAGCCGTTGACGGCCCGCTTGCGGGTGTTGAAGGCGTTGACCAGGCGCCGGGTGACGTAGTCGGGCATGTGGTTGTTGATGTCGTTGGCGAGCTCCACGAAGCGGAAGCTCTGGCCGAGTTCGCGCTGGACGCGCCAGGAGAGGTAGGAGGGGTCGATCGGCAGGCAGTGGCCGCCGACGCCGGGTCCGGGGGTGAAGCGCATGAAACCGAAGGGCTTGCTGGAGGCGGCGTCGATGGCCTGCCACACGTCGATGTCGAGGTGGCGGGCGAACATCGCTATCTCGTTGACGAGGGCGATGTTGACGTGCCGGAAGGTGTTCTCCAGGAGCTTGGCGAGCTCGGCCTCCTTGGGCGAACCGACGGGCACGGTGGTGTCGACGAGGCCGTCGTAGAAGCCCTGGACGGCCTTGAGCGATGCGGCGTCCACACCGGAGACGATCTTGGGGGTCTGCTCGAAGCCCCAGACCGGGTTGCCCGGGTCGATCCGCTCGGGGCTGTAGCCGAGGTGGAAGTCGGCCCCGGCGACGAGGCCGGAGCCCTCTTCGAGGAGCGGGCCGAAGAGCTCCTGGGTGGTGCCGGGGTAGGTGGTGGACTCCAGGACGACGGTCGCCCCGGGCCGCAGATAGCGGGCGAGGGCGCGGGCCGACTCCTCGATGTAGCGGAGGTCCGGGGTGCCCTCGTGCAGCGGGGTGGGCACGGTGACGACGGCGACGTCGAAGCCGCCGCAGTCGCGCACCGAGTCGCTCACCCGGTAGGTGCCGGCCGCGAGCGCGGCCCGGATCCGCTCGGCGGAGACGTCCTCCACGTACGACTCGCCGGCGGCGAGGCTCTTCACCCGCTCGGCGTCCACGTCGTAGCCGATGACCTCGTGTCCGGTCTCGGCGGCGCGGATGGCGAGCGGCAGGCCGACATAGCCCTGTCCCACGACGACGACGCGCATCACGATTCCCCCCTGCTTGCGGTGCTGATGGACGGTGAGGCGGCGGTACGGCGGAGCAGCTCGCGTCCGGTCATCAGCGCGAAGGAGACATTGGTGGTGAGGTAGCGGCGGCCGAGGCGGCGGGGCTCCTGCAGGGCCCGGTAGAGCCATTCGAGGCCGAGCCGCTGCCAGGTGACGGGGGCGCGGCGGGTGACGCCGGCGAGGACGTCGAAGGAGCCGCCGACGCCGTGCACGAGGGCGACCCCGCTGCGCTCGCCGTAACCGGCGGTGAAGATCTCCTTCTTGGGCGAGGTCATGCCGAGGAACAGCATGTCGGCGCCGCTCGCGGCGATGGCGTCGGCGACGGCGGGCTGTTCGGCGTCGTCGAAGTAGCCGTTGCGGCTGCCCGCGACCCGCAGTCCGGGGTGGCGGACGGCGATCCGGCGCAGCATCTCGTCCAGGACGTGCTGCCGGGCGCCGAGGAGGTAGACGGAGCGTCCCTCGCGTTCGGCCTCGGCGAGAAGGCGGGTGAACAGGTCGATGCCCGCGACGCGTTCGGGCAGCGGGCGGCGCAGCAGGCGGCTCGCCCAGACCACGGCCTGGCCGTCGGCGAGGACGAGGTCGCAGCCGGAGACGGCGCGGGCGAGGGCGGGGTCGCGGCGCATGTTGACGAGCTTGGCGGCGTTGACGACACCGATCTCGAGTCGCTTCCCGGCGCGGACGGCGTCGAGGCAGCGGGCTACGGTCTGGTCCATGGTGAGGGCGTCGAGGCCGACACCGAACAGGTTCTGACGGAGGGTCATCTCCGGAGGCCTCCCTCGGCGGAGGCGGTGGCGCTGGTCTGGGTGCCGGTGGTAGTGCCGGTGCCGGTTCCGGGGAGGGAGCCGAGCCAGGCGAAGAGCATCCAGCCGAACTCGTACGGCCGGCACTCGCGGTCCACCGAGGCGGGGCGGAACACCTTGTCGAGCGGCCCGAGGCGCAGCCCCGGCACGAGGCGGGTGGAGAGGCCGCGCAGGGCGCGTACCGCCTTCTTCGGGTCGCCGCGGTACACCTTGCGCCAGGTCACCCCGAGTTCGTCGAGGATCATCGGCTCGGTGGCGCCCGCGCGGGCGAGCTCCGGCACCTCGGTCATCCAGCGCAGGCCGCGCCGGACCGGCTCGCGGAAGTCGGTGCCGCCGGCCTCGGCGAGGTCGAAGAGCGCCGTGGGGGCCATGGCGTGCTGGTGCACGCTGTAGACCGGATAGCCCTCGACGAGGCTGCCGCGGCGGGCGTCGTAGTGCCACCACCACTGGCCGCCCGCGCCCTGGAGCGCGCAGATCCGGGTGGCGCAGGCGTCGGCGGCGGCCAGCGCCTGCGGGTCGTCGCCGCTCGCGTGGGTCCGGGCGAGGGCCTGGAGCGGGTACGTCTGGTCGGCGAAGCAGCCGATGTGCGAGCGGTACCAGGCGTTGAGGCCCGGCCCGGTGGCGTGCGGGAAGAGCGGGCTGCCGCCGATCCGGGCGCGAAGCAGCCGGTCGCGGGCGGCGGCGAGCCGCTGCTCGACGTCGAGGACGGGGCGGGCGGCGGCGAGCGCCGAGAGGACCCAGGCGGCCTCGACGGTGTACTGGGGACGGCCGGGCGGGTCGAGGAGGGTGACCCGGTCGAGGGCGTCGGACAGCTTGGGATGGCCGGTCTCGGCGGCGGCCCAGGCGACCAGGGCCGCGTCGCCGAGGTTGCGCACCCCGGGCAGCCGCTCGATCAGCAGGCCGGTGAACTCCTCGGCGGTGTGGCCGCCGAGCACCGCGCGCTGCCGGTCGGCGGGCAGGAAACGCGCGCCGAGCGCGGTGATCGCCGCATAGCGGATGCTGGTGCCGCGCTGCTCCAGGGCGAAGGAGCCGTCGTCCGCGGGGCGCCCGGCCCGGGTGAAGACGAATCCGCTGCCGTCCGGCAGGAGCATCCGCGGAAGTCCGCGCTCCGCGACGGCGAGCAGCCGGGTGGCGAGCTCATGGAGCCCTCCATCGGCGCGGGACAGCTCCGTCATCCGTGAACTGCGTGGAATGTCGGGTGTGTTGGCAGGACGATCTGACACACCCACCCCCCTCGGGTCGGTCCGGTCCAGAGCGGCTGGACCGGGTCGCTGGCTGAACGGCCGGTCGTCGGCGGGCCGTTGTGGTGCGGCTGAGCGATGAGAGTCGTACGGGACGTGCTGCGGGGTGTCGTGAGTGGCCGGTCCGCGCTGTGCGGAGACGCGTCACGGCGGGCCGAGGGGGTCTCCTCGAACCCCCTGGGCGTCGCCTCGCCCGCGCGCCGGCACGGTCACCCGGTGGATCCCCATCCTCCGGGCGTGCCGATGCGCGATCGGGCCCGGAACGTACGGTCCCGGGCATGACGAGCATGCCGATGAAGGCAGTTGGCGACGGAGCGATGGAACTCCGGCCCACTGCCCGTGAATTCCCCCACGGACACCCCCTGGGCACAGCGCGAACGCCGTGCTCAACTCGCAGCGTACAACGGGAAGATAGGCGCACAACACGGTGACGATGACGCCTTTCGCGGAATTGGTGGCAAGCAGTCGCTAAGCCGCACCGATCCTGCCGTTCCGCCGGGCTTCAGCCGTTACAGTGATCGCGCGTCCACCCGTTCGACGAGGCTGGAGTCCTGCCCGTGTACCTGGCCGATCGCTCCTCTCCGCGTCGCGATACGACCACCGCCGCTCCGGACCGCGCTCCGGACCGTGTCCGCGACTCCCTGCGGGCGGTCTCCCCGACCGTCGTCGCGCTCGGCGCGGTCAGTCTGATCACCGATGTGTCGACCGAGATGGTCAGCGCGGTCCTGCCGCTGTACCTGGTGCTCGGACTCGGACTCAGCCCGCTGGGCTTCGGTGTGCTCGACGGCGTGCAGAACGGGGTCAGCGCCCTGGTCCAGCTCACCGGCGGCCATCTCGCCGACCGGGTGCGCAACCACAAGCTGGTGGCGGGGATCGGTTACGGCCTGGCGGCGCTGTGCAAGCCGCTGCTGCTCGTGCACAACCTGGGCGCCCTGGGCGCGGCGCTCGCCCTGGACCGTACGGGCAAGGGCCTGCGCACCGCCCCGCGCGACGCGCTGATCTCGCTGTCCGCGCCGCCGGAACGGCAGGGCCGGGCCTTCGGTGTGCACCGGGCCATGGACACCACCGGCGCGCTGCTCGGACCGGTCGTCGCCTTCCTCATCCTCGGTGTGGCGGCGGGGGGTTACGACGCGGTGTTCGCGGTCAGCGGGTGCGTGGCCGCGCTCGGGGTGCTGGTCCTGCTGCTCTTCGTACCGGGCGGGAAGCGGGCCCCGGCGGAGCCGAGTGACTCGGCGGAGCCGGGTGATTCGGCGGCGGCCGAGAAGGTCGATCTGCGGGCCGCCTTCGGGCTGTTGCGCACCCGGCGGCTGCGGATGCTGTTCGGCTGCGCGGTGCTGCTCGGCCTGACCACGGTCAGCGACGCGTTCCTGTATCTGCTGCTGCAGCGCCGTACCGGCGTGGACGAGCAGCTGTTCCCGCTGCTCCCGCTGGGCACGGCGACCGTGTTCCTGCTGCTCGCGCTGCCGCTCGGGCGGCTCGCGGACCGGGTGGGGCGGCGCATGGTCTTCCTCGCCGGGCACGCGGGCCTGCTGCTCGCGTACGGGCTGCTGCTGTGGGCCCCGGCGACGCCCGCCCTGCCGTATCTGGTGCTGGTGCTCCACGGCACGTTCTACGCCGCGACCGACGGGGTGCTGCCGGCGGCGGTGGGCGCGGTGGTGCCGGAGCGGCTGCGGGCCAGCGGCATCGCACTGGTGGGCACGGGGCAGGCCCTGGCCCGGTTCTGCTGCTCCCTGGTCTTCGGTGCGGCCTGGGCGGCGTGGGGCGACGGCCCGGCGCTGGGCGCGGCGGCGGCCGGTCTCGCCTGCTGCGCGACGGTGGCGGGCTTCGCCCTGCGCCCCTCAGCCTCAGCCTCCGCCACCCCCACCCCCTCCCCCTCCTCTGCCTCGTCCTCATCACTCCCGGGAGAACCACGATGACCGCCCTCACCCCGATGCGCCGCCTGCTGATCCTGGCCGCGGGGGTGCTGCTGCTCGGGGGCGTCGGCGCGTGGGCGGTGTTCTCCGCGGCCGACCGGGCCGAGGAGGAGAACAAGCCGCGGCCGGGCGGCCCGGCGTTCACCGCGGGCAGGGTCACGCTCGACGAGCCGGGCCGGCTGGTCTTCCGCAACACGGCCGCCGGGCCGCAGCGCGACCGTCTGGTGTCGGTCCCCGCCGACCGCGCGGCGGGCGCCGTCCGCACCGCCTCCGACGTCGGCTGTCTGCGCTTCTACTCGGCCGCGGGCACCGGGGTGTGCCTCCAGTCCACCACGCTCCTCGGCCGCCCCGCGTACCGGGCGCAGATCCTGGACGCCGGGCTGCGGACCGTGAGGAGCTACCCGCTGGCCGGTGTCCCGAGCCGGGCCCGGGTCTCCGCCAGCGGGCGGTTCGCCGCGTGGACGGTGTTCGTGAAGGGCGAGTCGTACGGCAGCGCCTTCTTCTCCACCCGCACCTCGATCCTGGACACCCACGGCTGGCAACTCGTCCCGAACCTGGAGGAGTTCGCGATCACACTCGACGGACGCCCGTACCGCCACCAGGACATCAACTTCTGGGGCGTCACCTTCGCGGCCGACGACGACACCTTCTACGCGACGCTCGCCACCCGCGAGGAGACCTATCTGGTGCGGGGTTCGGTGCGGGCCCGCGCGGTGACCACGCTGACCCGCAACGTCGAGTGCCCGTCGCTCTCGCCGGACGGCACCCGCGTCGCGTACAAGAAGCGGGTCCTCGGCACGGCCGCGCTCTGGCGCGAACACGTCCTCGACCTGCGCACCCTGAAGTCCACCCCGCTCGCCGAGCGCCGCAGCGTGGACGACCAGGCGGTCTGGCTGGACGACCACACCCTTGCCTACGCCCTCCCCGCCGACACCCGCCCCAACAGCTTCGACGTCTGGACGGCCCCGTCCGACGGCACCGGCACCCCGAAGGTCCTCCTGGAGGACGGCCAGACGCCGCCCGCACCCAGCCGTTCCCGGTGACGCGATGAGCATGTGCACGCCACCCCCGTGCCCAGCGCGCCCACGACCTGAACTGGCTCGACACCGTCTACGACATGACAGTTCCTCTACCTGAACTGCCGTACCGGCGTCACCGTGACCACGGCCGTCACTCCGTCCACGCGGAACGCGGCTGTCTCCCCCTCGGAGTACAGGACCGCGTCGAAGCGGTCCAGGGTGACGCCGGAGCCGGTGTGCGTGGCCGTGCCCGCCAGGGCGATCACCAGGGTCACGGAGCCGGCCGCCGGGGCGCCGGTCTCGAACGGCTCGCGGGTCACCCGTACCTCCGCCGTCGCGGCGGCACGGCGGGTCATCACGTTGAAGTCGACGATGGGTCCGGCGAGCAGGCGGCAGTCCGTCGTGGCGTCGCCGGAGAAGGCGAAGGGCTCGTAGGGGGCGTCGACGGTGTGCGGGGTGCCGTCGACCGTGAGCTCCATGCCCGGGCCGTCCACGACCGTGATGACGCGGTCGACCCCGGGGAAGGCGGAGAAGGGGCCGCCGGCGGCGACGTCGGCGAGGCTCACCCGCCAGACGAAGTCGTCCAGGCCCGCCTCGGCGGGGCCTGCGGCCACCTCGCGGGTCACGCCGCCGCCGTTCCGCCAGCGGGTGGCCGGCCGGTCGTGTGCCCTGAGCAGGCGTCCTGCGGTCATGTCGTCAGCTCCCGGTGCCGGTGGTTCTTCGTCGCGTCGCTCGACGCCGAACCTTCGCACGGCCCGCGCCCCCGCTCAACCGGTGCGATCAGGACCGGATGAGGACCGGCTCAGGAAGACGCCTTCAGCGTCGACTTCACGCACACGCCGCACCCGGCCCCGCCGCTCGCGCAGCCGGTGGACGGGGCCGGCTCAGGCCCGGCCGGGGCGCACGCGGCCGTCCGCCGTCCCCGCCGCGCGTAGTACCAGGCCATGTTCGAGGCGAGCCCGGCCAGAAGCACCCAGGCGATCCCCACCAGGCCGCCCCGGGCGAAGGACACCACCGCGGCGACCGCGGCCAGGACGCAGACGCACGCCGCGTACAGGGCGAGAGGGGGGTACGTACGGAGGACGCGCGGGGAGAGGGACGGTCGGGGCATGAGGTGCGGCTCCTGTCGGACGGGCCTGGACAGCACGCCAGTCTTGCAGCGAAGGGCGGGCGCCGTCCGGCCCTAGACACCGCGGACCGATAGGGCCGAACGGCCCAAGCGGAGCCGCCGCCCGGATTCGTAACCTACGGAACCGTAAGTTCAGTTTCGCAGCGAGAGAGCGGTCTACGCCGTGGCCAGCATCCCCCCGTCCCGTTCCGCCGAAGACGTCCCGAAGTCGGACGTCCAACTGCTCCAGGCGCTCGAGGAGGTGGTCGAGCGCGAGATCGACCGCCATCTGGCCGTGTTCAAGGAGTGGATGCCCCACGAGTACGTCCCCTGGAGCCGGGGGCGGGACTTCGACGGCGTCCTGGCCGAGGGCGAGCCGTGGGCCGCCGACCAGTCGCCGCTGACCGAGGTGGGCCGGGTGGCGATGGTGGTGAACCTGCTCACGGAGGACAACCTCCCGAGCTACCACCACGAGATCGCCACCCTCTTCGGCCGCGACGGCGCCTGGGGCACCTGGGTGCACCGGTGGACCGCGGAGGAGGCCCGGCACTCCATGGTGATGCGGGACTACCTGATGGCCTCCCGCGCGGTGGACCCCGTGGCCCTGGAGCAGGCCCGGATGGCCCACATGTCCGCCGGATTCGTCTCCGACAACCGGCACTCCCCGCTCCACACCGTGGCGTACGTGGCCTTCCAGGAGCTCGCCACCCGCATCTCGCACCGCAACACCGGGCGCAGCTCGGGCGATCCGGTCTGCGACCGCCTCCTCGCCCGCGTCGCGCTGGACGAGAACCTGCACATGATCTTCTACCGCAACCTGCTCCAGGCCGCCCTGGAGATCGCCCCCGACCAGGCCATGCGCGCCGTCGCGGACGTCGTCACCGGCTTCCGCATGCCCGGACACGGCATGCCGGGCTTCGAGCGCGCCGCCGCCGAGATCGCCCTCGGCGGCGTCTACAACCTGCGCGTCCACCACGACGACGTGCTCCAGCCCGTCCTGCGCCACCTCAAGATCCTGGGCCTGAGCGGGCTCGGGGCCGAGGGTCTCAAGGCCCAGGAGGAGCTGGGCGAGTTCCTCGGCTCGCTCGACGGGCAGGCGACCCGCTTCGACGAGCGCCGGGCCGCCATCCTGGCGCGCCGGGAGGCCCGCCGGCAGAAGTGACCTGCGGCAGGAGCCGGAGGCGCCGTCCTACGACAGCGTCTCCGGCTCCTGCTGTGCCGCGGACCGGTCCGGCGCCCCGCGTTCCGCGCCGACCGGCCACACGACGTCGACCGGCACCCCGTGGGCCCGCGCGTAGGCGACCATGTGCGCGGTGGCGTCCCGCCCGTCCGTGGGCGAACCGTCCCACACGGCAAGGAGCCGGCGGCACTGTGCGATCAGCGCCTCGTCGGCGCGCACGCAGGAGTCGCGGTCGCCGGGGTCGAAGGCCAGCAGGCGCACCTCCTCGGCGAGCGCCATCACCGCCCGGGCCGATTCGAGCTCGGGCGTCGGCAGCGGTGCCGGCACCGCGCCCTGGGCGGGGAGCAGCACGACGAGCCGGCGGCCGGAGGCCCGTACCGCGCGTGCGAAGGCGACCGCCGGTCCCGATCCGGCGCGGACGATTCCGGACGCCGGGCCGCCATCCCGCTCCAGGTGCTGCCGCAGCTCCCGCTCGACCTCGGCCGACGTGTCCGCGGGCAGGTCCGCATGTCCCACCACCGCGATCATGCGCTGTCTCCTCGCTCTCTCGGTCTGTCTCGATCCCGTCGAACAGTCAGTGAACCGCCCCCGGCCTGCCGTCCGGCAGGGGCCGAACGGTCCCTCCCCGTCCGGTCCGCCACGCCCCCGGACATGAGAGTGCCCCGGGACGGACGACGGTCGTCCCGGAGCACTCACGGTGGAGCCGGCCGCGTCACGCGGTCCGGATGCGGAGAGAAGACGGACACACGCCGTTCCGCACGGTCGACTCCACGACTGGGTGGACCCGGCTGCTCGCCGGGCCCGCGTTCTCAGGCCGCGCCGAGGACCTCCTCGGCGGCCTGCCGGCCGCTCGCCACGCAGTTGGTGATGCCGACGCCGTCGTACGCCGCGCCGCACAGCCGTACGTGCGGAAGCTTGGCGACCGCCGACCTGACCCGGTCGATCCGCGCGGTGTGGCCGACCATGTACTGCGGCAGTCCGTCGTACCAGCGGCTGACCCGCGTCGCCGCGGGCTCGGCCGTCAGGCCCAGGATCTCGCCCAGGTCGTGGCGGGCGGCCGCGACGAGCTCCGCGTCGTCCATGTGCATCGCCTGCTCGTCCCCGTACCGGCCGATCGAGGCCCGCAGGACGAACAGTCCGGTGGCCGACTCCCGCAGCCAGCGCCACTTGTGGGTGAGGAAGGTGGACGCCTTGATGGTGCGCCCCTCCACCGGCGGTACGAGGAATCCGCTGCCGCCGGGCAGGACCGGCAGGTCCTTGCGGCGGAACGCCAGCGTCACGAGCGCGGGCGAGGAGTACTCGATGCCGGACAGCTCGGCCGCGGCGGGGCACTCGGCTTCGAGGAGGGCCGCCGTGGTCCACGCCGGAGACGCCAGGACCAGGCCGTCCGCCGTGTAGAGGCGGTCGGGCGTGCGCACCGTCCACCCCTCGCCGGTGCGGTTCAGTTCGAGGGCCGGGCTGTCGAGGACGATCCTGCCGCCTCCGGCCCGTACGGCGTCGCCGACCGCGACCGGCAGCCTGCCGATGCCGCCGCTGATGCCCATGAACACCGGCCCGGCGGGCGCGGTGCCCGGCGCGGGCCTGCGCTGCAGCGAGGCGACGGCGTCGAGCAGGGTGCCGTGCTCCCGGACCGCCTCGAAGAGCGCGGGCACCGCCGCGCGCATCGAGATGCGGTGGGCGTCCCCCGCGTACACGCCGTCGAGCAGCGGCTCCAGGAGCCGGTCGACGACCTCCGGGCCGTACCGCTCGGACACGTACGCGCCGATGGCGACGTCGTCCCCGACGGGGGTACGGGGCAGGGTGCGGTCCTGCTTCATCCGCGCGATGCCGGCCGGGGAGATCAGGTCCTCCAGGGCCGCCCAGTCGCCCGGGACGCCCATGACGTGGCCCCGGGGCATGGGGTGCAGGCTGTCGCGGCTCCACACGGCCGCGGAGGTCGTCACGGCCGGTTCCAGGCACTCCCCGAGTCCGACCGCGCGCGCCAGGTCGACGGCGTCGGGCCGCAGCGCGAACAGCGCCTCGGCGCCCAGGTCGACGGGCACACCCGCGATCTCACCGGCCTGCAGCTTCCCGCCGAGCCGCCCGGACGCCTCCAGGAGCGTCACGCGCGCCCCCGCCTCGACGAGACGGTGCGCGGCCGCCAGTCCGGAGACACCGCCGCCCACGACGATGACGCTTCCTGGTGCTGGTGGGGCCTGGTCAGCCATGTGGGTGCCTTTCACGCGGGACTGCTCGGCGGTCCCCCGGCCGTAGGTGCGGAGCGTCGAGCGGCCGGGGTTCCGGGAAGAGTCAACGCCCCGGCGCCGCCCTGCCAGAAGGGCCGAACGGCCCAGGACGGCAAGGTCCTGGGTCCCCTGCCCGCCCGACTTCCGGCACGTCGGTCCTCACGCCGGCGCACCGCTCCGGAACCCGCCCTGGAACCCGCCCTCGAACCCGTCCGGAACCTGCCCCGGGCCCCGGACCGGAATCCGGGCCGGACGTCCCGCGCTCCCGGTCCGTTCGGCCCTAACCCGCCCCCCGGGCCGCGCCCACACTGGAAGCGGAGCCTGACGAGGAGGCCTCGATGAGAAGTTCCGTGAGTTCCGTGAGAAGTTCCGCGCAGACCCCGCCGCGGATCACCACCGCCCTTGCCCCCGAGTACCGCGGTCTTCTCATGAAGTACGCGCAGCGCAGGGACTTCGAGCCCGGCGAGCGCCTCTTCACGGAGGGCGGCGCCGCGGACCGTTTCTGGATCGTCAGAACCGGTACGGTCCTGCTCGACGCGGAGGTGCCCGGCGGGACCCACGCCGTGGTGGACCGGGCCGACGCCGGTGAACCGGTCGGCTGCTCGTGGCTGTTCGCCCCGTACCGCTGGCAGCTCGGCGCCGAGGCGATGACGCCGGTGCGGGCCGACGAGTTCGACGCCGCGACGGTGCGGATGCTCATGGACGCGGATCCCGCGTTCGGGTCGGCGCTCGGGCATTTCGTCGGGCGCGTGCTCGCCCACCGGCTGCGGTCCGCCCGCATCCGGCTGCTGGACCGGTACGCCCCGCACGGCAGCGGCCTGTAGCCGCAGCCCCGGCCGCGTACCCCTCCCCCTTCTCCGGTTCAGGAGGTCACGATGCCCGCCATGCCTCGTACCGTCAGTGACGTCATGACCCACACCGCGATCGCGGTCGGGCGTGACGCGCCCTACAAGGAGATCGTCGCCCTCATGGCCGAGTGGAAGGTCAGCGCGCTCCCCGTCCTGGAGGGCGAGGGCCGGGTCATCGGGGTGGTCTCGGAGGCCGATCTGCTGCCCAAGGAGGAGTTCCGCACGGAGGAGCCGCGGCTCCCGGCGGAGAGGGAGGCCGCGCTCAAGGCCGGCGCGCTGCGGGCGGGCGAGCTCATGTCGAGCCCGGCCGTCACCGTGCACCCCGACGCGACGCTCTCCGAGGCCGCGCGCATCATGGCCACCCGCAAGGTGAAGCGGCTGCCGGTGGTGAACGGGCTCGGCATGCTGGAGGGCGTGGTCAGCCGCGGGGACCTGCTCACCGTCTTCCTACGCCCGGACGCGGAGATCGAGGAGGAGATCCGGTCCGAGCTGCTCGCCGAGCTGATGCCTCCGGCGCAGCTCGGGGTCAGCGTCTCCGAGGGCGTCGTCACCCTCCACGGCGCCCTGCCCGACCGCGCGCTCGTGCCGCTGCTCGCGCGCGCCGTCCGGGCGGTGGAGGGTGTGGTGGACGTACGGATGACACTCGGCGGCGTCGAGGGCGACACGGCCTGAGCCGTACGGGCCCGGCGCGTGCTCGCTCCGGGATCAGCTGCCGTCGCCGTCCCGCGCCGTGAGCCGGTGCAGGCGCAGGGCCAGATGGGTCTCCAGGGCCCTGGCCGGGGAGTTCCAGTCGGGGCCGAGGAGCTGGGCGACGCGGTCGAGGCGCTGCACGACCGTGTTGACGTGCACGTGGAGGGCGTCCTTGGCGCGGGAGAGGCTGGCGCCCTGGTCGTAGTAGGCGTGCAGGGTGCGCAGGAGCTCGGTGCCGCGTTCGGCGTCGTAGGCGAGGACGGGGCCGAGGACGCGTTCGACGTACGAGCCGACGTCGGCCCGGTCACCGAGCAGGACGCCGATGAAGCCCAGCTCGGCGATGCCGGCGCCCTCCCCGGTGCGGTCGAGGGCATGGAGCGCGGTGAGACAGCGCAGGGCCTCGGAGTGGAGGGCGGCGAGCCGCCCGGGTCCGTGCGCCGGACCGGCGGCGCCCGCGGTGACGGGTGCGCCGAGGGCGCGGGTGAGATCGGCGGCGAGGCCGCGGGCGAGGGTCCCGGGCCGGTCGGAGGGGGCGAGCAGGACCACATGGCCGTGCCGGGTCCCGGCCAGGCCGCCCAGGCCGCGGGCCCTGCGGGCGGTCTCGGCGGCGAGCCGGGGGCGAAGCGGCGGTTCGCAGTCGAGTACGGCCACGGCGTGCGGCCTGCCGAGGTCGACGCCGAGGCGCCGGGCCCGCAGGGTCAGGCTGTCGCCGTCCCAGCGGGCCGAGGCGGCGGGATCGGCGAGGAGGTCGTCCAGGAGTTCGCCGCGTACCCGGTCCTCCGTCTCGGCGACGGACCGGCGGATGAGCAGCAGCATGGCGGTGACCAGGGCGGCGCGTTCGAACAGGCGGCGGTCGGCCTCGGAGAGGTCGGTCCGGCCGGTGAGCAGGATGCTGCCGAGCGGTTCGCTTCCGGCGAGGACGGCGCAGGTCCAGACGTCGGCGTCGTGGACCGCGCGGCCGTCGGTGCGGGAGGCGGCGAGGCTCTCGGCGGAGGGCGTGACCGGTTCGGTGCCGGCCCGGGCCAGCTCGCTGCCGTCGGTGTCGTGGACGGCCACTCCGCCGCGGAGCAGCGCGGCGATCTCGGCCGCCACCTCGTCGATCCCGGCGCCGCGGAGCACGAGTCTGGTGAGGCGGTCGTGGGCGTCGGAGGCCCGGTGGAGTGCCTCGCTGTGGGCGCGGGCCGTGGCGTTGGCGGCTTCGAGCCGGGTGAGGGCGTTGCGGGTCTCTTCGAGGAGGCGGGCGCTGTCGATGGCGACGGCGGCGTGGTCGGCGAGCGAGCCGAGCAGCGCGATGGCGTCGGGCGGGAACTCGCGGGGGGTGCGGTCGGCCGCGAAGAGCACGCCGATGATCTCCTCGCCCACCCGCAGCGGGACGCCCAGGATCCCGCGCAGCCCTTCCTCGGCCACGCCGTCGTCGATCGCGCCGGTGTGCCGGAAGCGCCGGTCGGCGCGGTAGTCGGTGCTGGCGTACGGGCGGGAGGTCTGCGCGACCAGGCCGCCGAGGCCCTCGCCCAGGCCGAGCCGGAGCTGCTGGAAGGCGGCGGAGACGGAGCCGTCGGTGACGCGCATGAAGGTGTCGTGGGCCGCCGGGTCGTTGAGCGTGAGGTAGGCGACGTCGGTGCCGAGCAGCGTGCGGGCGCGCCGGACGATGGCGCGGAGCACGGCGTCGAGGTCCCGCAGCCCCGCCAGGTCGCCCGCGGTGTCGAAGAGCGCGACCAGGCCCGCCTCCCGGCGCCGGTACTGGTCGAGGACCCGCCGAACGGCGAGCGCCGCCTCGGTGGTCTCCTCGATCCGGACGGCGTCGGCCGCCGTGGCCCCGGCGGCACGCGCGCGGGCCGGCTGGGCGACGAGCTCCTCCGCGGGGGCGTCGGCGGCGAGGAGGTCGAGGAGGCGGCGGGCGGCCGTCTCGGCGGGGGTCGGCGCGTGGGCGTCGGCTTCCTCGCGGGCGGTCATGGGGCCTCCTCTCGGTGGGTGGACGGAGGTTTGGAACGGGCACGTTCAAGAGGGCGGGAATTCACAAGGGCGGGAGTGTGTGACGCGGGGGCGGCCCGGTCCGTCGCGTTCTCCCCCATCATCGCGGCGGACCGGGCGGTTCACGAGCGCGGTGGCGCTACGCGGGGTCGCCCGCGGTGACGGCGGGCGCGGGGGCGGGCTCCTCGTCGCGGCTGTCGCGGGTGAGGTCGCGGCCGAGGGTCTCGCGGGTGACGGCGACGGTGATGGTGGTGATCACGGCGGCCGCGCAGAGGTAGACGCTGATGGGCGTGGAGGAGCCGTAGTCCTTCAGGAGCTCGACGGCGATGATCGGGGCGAGGGCACCCGCCAGGATGGAGGCGAGCTGGGAGCCCATGGAGGCGCCGGAGTAGCGGACCTTGGTGTCGAACATCTCGGAGATGAACGCGGCCTGCGGCCCGTACATCGCGCCGTGCAGCAGCAGTCCGGCGGTGACGGCCAGGGTGATCACGACGAACGACTTGGAGTCGACGAGGCCGAAGAAGACGAAGGCCCACACCGCCATGCCCGCGGAGCCGATCAGGGTGACCGGACGGCGGCCGATGCGGTCGGAGAGCGCGCCCCACAGCGGGATGGTGACGAAGTGGACGGCGGAGCCGATCAGGACGGCGTTCAGCGCGGTGCTCTTCGCCAGTCCCAGGTGGGTGGTGACGTACACGAGGAGGAAGGAGGTGAGGATGTAGTACGAGATGTTCTCGCCGAAGCGGGTGCCGATGGCGGACAGGACCTCACGCCAGCTGCGCCTGAACACCTGCACGACCGGGGCCTTCTCCTTGGCGCCCTGGGCGGCGGCGGCCTCGGCCTTCTTCTGGGCCTCCAGGAACACCGGGGACTCGGAGACCGAGACCCGGATCCACAGGCCGATCATGACCAGGATGCCGGAGAGCAGGAACGGCACGCGCCAGCCCCAGGACTGGAAGGCGGCGTCCGACTGGAACGCGGCCAGGAGCGCCAGGACGCCGGTGGCGAGCAGGTTGCCGCCGGGGGCGCCGGCCTGCGGCCAGGACGCCCAGAAGCCGCGGTGCTTGTCGCCGCCGTGCTCGGAGACGATCAGGACGGCTCCGCCCCACTCGCCGCCGAGTGCGAAGCCCTGGACGAGGCGCAGCACGGTCAGCAGGACCGGCGCGCCGACGCCGATGGACGCGTAGGTGGGCAGCAGGCCCATCGCGAAGGTCGCGCCGCCCATCATCAGCAGGCTGACCACCAGCAGCTTCTTGCGGCCGATCTTGTCGCCGAAGTGTCCGAAGACGATGCCGCCGAGCGGCCGGGCGGCGAACCCGATGGCATACGTGATGAACGCGATGAGCGTGCCCACCAGCGGATCCGCGCTGGGGAAGAACAGCGTGTTGAAGACGAGGGCGGCGGCGGAGCCGTAGAGGAAGAAGTCGTACCACTCGATGGTGGTGCCGATCAGGCTCGCGCCGACGATGCGGCCGATGCCGCCTCTCGGCGTGGTGGTGGTGCCAGACATGATTCACCGGGTTTCACGAACGGACAGGACGGGGTGATACGGGGCGCGTACAGGGGGGTACGCGGGCGGTGCGGGGGTGTGGCGCACCGGTGGGGTTCAAGGGGGGTCAGCCCGCGGTCCAGCCGCCGTCGAGCGGCAGGGACGCTCCGGTGAGGTAGCCGGAGTGCGGGCCGCACAGCCACAGGACGGCCGCGGCCACCTCCTCCGCCTCCAGGAGCCGCTTGACCGGGGTGCGGGCGAGGAGGACGTCGGAGAGGACATCGCCCTCGCTGATGCCGTGGGCGGCGGCCTGGTCGCGCACCTGGCCCTCGACGAGCGGGGTGCGGACGTAGCCGGGGTTCACGCAGTTGCTGGTCACCCCGTGCGGGGCGCCCTCGATCGCGGCGACCTTGCTCAGCCCTTCGAGGGCGTGCTTGGCCGCGACGTAGGCCGACTTGTAGGCGCTGGCCCGCAGCCCGTGGACGCTGGAGACGTTCACGATCCGGCCCCAGCCGCGAGCGTACATATGCGGCAGAGTGCGGCGCATCAGAAGAAACGGAGCCGTGACCATCACCTTGTGGATCAGGTCGAAACGCTCCGGGGGGAACTCCGTGAGCGGGGCGACGTGCTGCAGGCCGGCGTTGTTGACCAGGATGTCGGCCTCGGCCGGCAGGAGGTCGATCGCTCCCGGGTCCGCGAGGTCGGCCACGTGCGCCTCGCCGCCGGCGATCTCCGCGACGGCCTTGGCCGCCGCGGCGTCGCGGTCGACGACGTGCACGGTGGCGCCCGCCTGCGCCAGGGCCAGGACGCAGGCCCGGCCGATGCCGCTGCCTCCGCCGGTGACCAGAGCCGAGCGTCCGCTCAGATCGATCACGGCGGAGGGTGGCGACGAGAGGGCCGGGACGGGAAATGTGTTCGTCATGGCCGGAAACAGTAGGGAGGGCCAGGGGCTCATCCCATGTGAGCGACCACCACAAAGACCGTCCCGGTGGTGGTGACCTTCACCATTCGGCGACCGGTCAGGAGCCGATCGGGCAGCTGTCCACGAGGCTGCCGGGCTGCGCACCGGCCGGCAGCGCGACCGTGCGCGAGGACGGCGGCAGCTGGCCCCCGCCGAGCCAGTCCTCGAGGGCGGTGAAGGCCGCCCGGTGGCAGGGCGTGAGCGGGCGCAGCCGGTCCGGGAACAGGTCCACCAGGGAATCGGTGTGGTTGCCGCCCTCGATGCGGTAGTAGCGGTACAGGCCGCCGCGGCCCGCGTCGCGCACCATACGGGAGTAGACGTCCGAGTCCCGGGCGATCGGGAGCAGGACGTCCAGGGTGCCGTGCACGGTGATCAGCGGCTTGCCGATGCGCCCGGTCAGCGCGATCTTCTCGACGGCCTCGGCGACCTCGTCCGGACGCTGCGCGTACGCGTAGTCGGCGTCGCAGCCCGGTGTCCCGCTCGCGCAGTACGGGGTGCCGGCCTCGGTCGCGCCGTCGAAGCCCGGGTCGAGCTCCTCCCGGTAGATGCGCTGGGTCAGGTCCCAGTAGACCTGGTGGTGGTACGGCCACAGGAACTCCGAACCGGCCGGGAACCCGGCGGCGTGCAGGGCCTCCTGCGCGGCCGGGGCGCCCTCGCCGCCCGCGGCGTACACGGGGTAGTTCCGCAGGGCCGGCGGCAGGAAGTCGAGCAGCGTGGGCCCGCCGGAGCGCCACAGGGTCCCCTCCCAGTCCACTCCCCCGTCGTAGAGCTCGGGGTGGTTCTCCAGCTGCCAGCGCACCAGGTAGCCGCCGTTGGACATGCCGGTGACCAGGGTGCGGGCCGGCGCGCGGTGGTAGCGCTGGGCGATCGTGGCCCGGGCGGCGCGGGTGAGCTGGGTGAGCCGGTCGTTCCACTCGGCGATGGCGTCGCCCGGCGCCTCGCCGTCCCGGTAGAAGGCGAGTCCGGTGTTGCCCTTGTCGGTGGCGGCGTAGGCGTAGCCGCGGGAGAGCACCCAGTCGGCGATGGCCCTGTCGTTGGCGTACTGCTCGCGGTTGCCGGGGGTGCCGGCGACCACCAGTCCGCCGTTCCACCGGTCGGGCATGCGGATCACGAACTGGGCGTCGTGCTTCCAGCCGTGGTTGGTGTTGGTGGTGGAGGTGTCGGGGAAGTAGCCGTCGATCTGGATGCCGGGCACGCCGCTGGGGACGGCCAGGGCCTTGGGGGTCAGGCCCGACCAGTCGGCCGGGTCGGTGTGCCCCGAGGCGACCGTTCCCGCCGTGGTCAGCTCGTCGAGACAGGCGGTCTCCTGGTGCTCGGCGCCCGGCACCCGCACCTGCGCGAGGCGGGCGCAGTGCGCCGCGGCGCCGGAGTCCGGAGGGGCCGCCGTCGCGGGCGCGGTGGAGAGGGTGAGGGCGGCCAGGGCGAGGGCCGCGGGCACGCCTCGTCTCCAGGAACGTGGTGTCGGGCCGGGGTTGGGGCGCATCGGTGTGCCTCCGGGATCGGGTCGTCGGTAGGGGACCGCGGGAGGCTATGCCGTCGTGTCCGGTTCCAGACATGGGTGGGTCAACCACCGTGCCGCTACGGGAAGTAGGGCGGGACACCACTTCTGCTGGACGGCCTCGGTGTGGCCGGAACGAGGCTTGACCGGCGGGCCTGCGGTCATACAGAGCGCGCCGCGCTCGCGGCCATGGACGCCCGGCACACTGCCCTGCCGCCAACCGTGGCTGTCCCGACCATGTCAGCGGCGGCGCGGGCGCCTTGATGATGCACGTCACACCGGTCCCCGGGCCCCACCCCGGGATCGGTACGAGACCTGTTCACCGCATCAGGAGACAGTCGTCATGACAGAGCCGCACATCCCGTTCCACCTCGCCGGGGACCGCCGCCCCGGATTCCGCCGCCCCGCCGGGGACCGCCACCCCAGGGGCCGCCGCCTCGCCGC
Organism: Streptomyces sp. NPDC048623; assembly: GCF_040650755.1. Taxonomy (NCBI): domain Bacteria; kingdom Bacillati; phylum Actinomycetota; class Actinomycetes; order Kitasatosporales; family Streptomycetaceae; genus Streptomyces; species Streptomyces sp. NPDC048623. The sequence continues at coordinate 169,811 of NZ_JBEZHV010000004.1, read as the reverse complement.
GGGCATCCGCCGCTGGATCGGCGGCGCCGCGGGGGCGCTCGCCCTCACGGCCGGTCTGGTCGCCGCGGGTGGCCCGCAGGCCTCCGCCGCGAGCCTCACCCAGGTGACCGGCTTCGGCACCAACCCGGGCAACCTTTCCATGTACGCGTACAAGCCCGACGCCCTGCCGTCCGGTGCCCCGCTCGTGGTCGCCCTGCACGGCTGCACCCAGAGCGCGAGCGACTACCACACCCACTCCGGCTGGCAGAAGTTCGCGGACGCCTACGGCTTCGCGCTCGTCTACCCGCAGACCAGCAGCGCGAACAACTCCAACTCCTGCTTCAACTGGTTCGAGCCGGGCGACACCGCGCGCGGTCAGGGCGAGGCGCTGTCGATCAAGCAGATGGTCGACAAGGCCGTCGCCCAGTACGGCAGCGACCCCGCGCGGGTGTTCATCACCGGCCTGTCGGCGGGCGCCGGCATGACCGCCGACATGCTCGCCGCCTACCCCGACGTGTTCGCGGGCGGGGCCATCGACTCCGGGCTGCCCGCGTACTGCGCGAACAGCGTGTCCACCGCGTACACCTGCATGTACAGCCCGCCGGACAAGACGCCCGCCCAGTGGGGAGCGCTCGTACGCTCCGCCGCCCCGGCCGGCACCACCTCCTGGCCCCGCGTCGCGATCTGGCAGGGCACGAGCGACACCACCGTCCAGCCGGCCAACGCCACCGAACTGCGCGACCAGTGGACCGATGTCTGGGGCATCGGCCAGACGCCTTCCCGCACCGAGACGCTCGGCGGGGGCACCACGCTGAGCGTGTACGAGGACGGCGCGGGGAGGCCGGCCGTCGAGGTCTACTCGATCTCCGGCATGGCGCACGGACTCGCGGTCGACCCGGGCAGCGGCGCCGAGCAGTGCGGCAGCACCGGCACGTACTACCTCGACACCATCTGCTCCAGCTATCACACCGCCCGCTTCTGGGGCCTCGACGGCGGCGGGCAGGAGCCCGGCCCCGGCGCGCTGCCCGCGCCCACCGGCCTGGCGGTCACCGGCACCACCGACACCACCGCCGCCCTCGGCTGGAGCGCGGTGTCCGGCGCGGCCTCGTACACCGTCTACCGCGACGGCGCGCAGGTGGGCACCACCACGTCCACCGGCTACACCGACAGCGGGCTCACCGCCGGCACGGCCTACGCCTACACCGTGGCGGCCGTGGACCCGTCGGGCGTCCGGGGCGCTGTCTCGGCCCCGGTGACCGCGACCACCACCGGCGGCGGCTACACGCCCACGTGCTACACGGCCAGCAACTACGCCCACACGACGGCCGGGCGCGCGTACCAGAGCGGCGGCTACACCTACGCCAACGGTTCCGGCCAGGCGATGGGGCTGTGGAACACGTTCACCACCCACACCCTGAAGGAGACCTCTCCCGGCTACTTCGTGATCGCCGACTCCGGCTGTTCGGCCTGATCCGAAGGAGCCTCGGCGCGGTCCACGAGCTCCCCCGGTGGAGGTGGTCATCACCACCTCCACCGGGGTCGATATGTGGACGACAGCCATGGTTCCGTGTGTCGCGCCTGCCTAGGCTCGCTGCCCATCAGCCGTACTGGCACCGGCTCCGACCTGCGCGGACGGCCCGGCTGCCCGAGGGAAAGGGACCGTATGGGTCTGGACAAGACAGTCGCGAGCGCGGCGGAGGCGGTGGCCGACATCGGCGCCGGCGCCTCGCTCGCCGTGGGCGGCTTCGGACTGTGCGGCATACCGGGCACGCTGATCGACGCCCTGTGGCAGCGCGAGGTGAGCGATCTCCGGATCGTCTCGAACAACTGCGGCGTCGACGACTGGGGCCTCGGCCTGCTGCTCGCCGCCGGGCAGATCTCCCGGATGACGAGCTCCTACGTGGGCGAGAACAAGGAGTTCGCCCGCCAGTACCTGACCGGGGAGCTGGAGGTCGAACTCGTCCCGCAGGGCACGCTCGCCGAACGGCTGCGGGCCGGCGGCGCCGGCATCCCCGCCTTCTACACCCCCGCGGGCACCGGGACCCAGGTCGGCGAGGGCGGACTGCCCTGGAAGTACGCCCCCGGGGGCGGCGCCGTCGCGGTCGCCTCGCCCGCCAAGGAGACCCGGGAGTTCGACGGGCGCCCGTATCTGCTCGAACACGGCATCACCACCGACTTCGCGCTGGTCCGGGCCACCATCGGCGACCGGCACGGCAATCTCGTCTTCCGCTCGTCCGCACGCAACTTCAACCCGCTGGCCGCCATGGCCGGCCGGATCACCATCGCCGAGGTGGACCACCTCGTCGAACCGGGCGAACTGGACCCCGACGAGGTGCATCTGCCCGGCGTCTTCGTCCAGCGCGTGGTCCGGGTGACCCCCGGCGACCCCGCGGCCGAGCGGCGCGTCGAGCGCCGTACCGTACGACAGGAAGGCGAGGCCTGAGATGGCCCTCACCCGCGAGCAGATGGCGGCCCGCGCCGCCCTGGAACTCACCGACGGCAGCTACGTCAACCTCGGCATCGGGCTCCCGACCCTCATCCCCAACCACCTGCCGCCGGGCGTCGAGGTGGTGCTCCAGTCCGAGAACGGGATCCTGGGCGTGGGCCCGTACCCGACCGAGGACGAGCTCGACGCCGACCTGATCAACGCCGGCAAGGAGACCGTCACCACCCTGCCCGGCGCCTCGTTCTTCGACTCGGCGCTGTCCTTCGGCATGATCCGCGGCGGCCACATCGACGCCGCCGTGCTCGGCGCGATGCAGGTCTCCGCCGCCGGCGACCTCGCCAACTGGATGATCCCCGGCAAGATGGTCAAGGGCATGGGCGGCGCGATGGACCTCGTCCACGGCGCGGGCCGGGTCATCGTCCTCATGGAGCACACCGCCAAGGACGGCACTCCGAAGCTGGTCGACACCTGCACCCTGCCGCTCACCGGCCGCGCCGTCGTCCAGCGCGTGATCACCGACCTCGCGGTCGTGGACATCACGGCCGCCGGCTTCGTCCTGGCCGAACTGGCCCCGGGTGTCACCGTGGACGAGGTCCGCGCCGCCACGGCCGCGGAGCTGATCGTGCCGGCCGGCCTCGGCGCCGTACCGGTGGCCTGAACAGCGGGGCGCACCCGGGCATGCCCCTGGGCCTCCGGGTGGTCGGTCCACGGCGACTGCGGGGCCGTGGACCGACCGCGAACCGGCCGGACCGTGAACCGGCCGGACCGCGAACCGGTCCGTCCGGGGCGGACCTCAGCGGTTCGCCGCGAGCCCCAGGGCGATGTCGACGATCATGTCCTCCTGTCCGCCGACCAGACGCCGCCGGCCGCACTCCATCAGGATGGCGCGCACATCGACCCCGTACCGCTGCGCGGCCGCCTCCGCGTGGCGCAGGAAGCTGGAGTAGACACCCGCGTAGCCGAGGGTGAGGGTCTCGCGGTCGACGCGGACCGGACGGTCCTGCAACGGGCGGACGAGGTCGTCGGCCGCGTCCTGGAGCTTGAACAGGTCGCAACCGTGCTGGAAGCCCGAGAGGTTCGCGACGGCGACGAAGGCCTCGATGGGGCAGTTGCCCGCGCCCGCGCCGTGTCCGGCGAGCGAGGCGTCGACGCGGTACACGCCGTTCTCCACCGCGACCACCGAATTCGCCACGGACAGCGAGAGGTTCTCGTGGGCGTGGATGCCGATCTCGGTCGCCGGGTCGAGGACGTCGCGGTAGGCGCGCACCCGGGCGGCGACGTCGTTCATGGTCAACCGGCCGCCGGAGTCGGTGACATAGACGCACTGGGCGCCGTACGACTCCATCAACCGCGCCTGCTCGGCGAGCTGTTCGGGCTCGGCCATGTGGGAGAGCATCAGGAAGCCGGAGACGTCCATGCCCAGCTCGCGGGCGGCGGCGATGTGCTGTGCGGAGATGTCGGCCTCGGTGCAGTGGGTGGCCACCCGGACCGAACGGACGCCGAGGTCGTAGGCGTGCTTCAGCTCGTGGAGGGTGCCCACGCCCGGCAGCAGCAGGGTGGTGAGGCGGGCCTTCCTCAGGACCGAGGCGGCGGCCTCGATCCACTCCCAGTCGGAGTGGGAGCCCGGGCCGTAGTTGAGCGAGCCGCCGGCGAGTCCGTCGCCGTGGGCGACCTCGATCGCGTCGACGCCGGCGTCCTCGAGCGCGACCACGATGCGCTGGACGTCCGCGGGGGTGATGCGGTGGCGGACGGCGTGCATGCCGTCCCGGAGGGTGACGTCCTGCACGAAGATCGGGGTGCCCGAGGTGCTGGGGGTGCTCATTTCACGTCCTCCTTCGCAGCCTTCGCGGCGGCGATCTGCTCGGCCATCCGCACCGCGGCCGAGGTCATGATGTCGAGGTTTCCGGCGTAGGCCGGCAGGTACATGCCCGCGCCCTCGACCTTGAGGAAGACCGACACCTGGTGGGTGGGCCGCGTGGTCGCGCCCTCCGCGAGGAGGGTCTCGACCGGCTGGTCGGCGGGGATCTCGGTGATCTGGACGTCCTGGACCATCCGGTAGCCGGGGACGTACGCCGAGACCTCGGCGACCATCTTCCGGACCGACTCGGTGATCCGCGTCTTCGCGGTCTCGCCGTCCTCGCCCTCGGGCAGGGCGACCAGGGCGAAGACCGTGTCACGCATCATCAGCGGCGGCTCGGCGGGGTTGAGGATGATGATCGCCTTGCCCCGCTCGGCGCCGCCGACCCGCACGATCGCCGAGGAGGTCGTCTCGGTGAACTCGTCGATGTTGGCCCGGGTTCCGGGCCCGGCCGACCTGGACGCGATCGAGGCGACGATCTCGGCGTACGCCACCGGGACGACCCGGCTGATCGCGGCCACGACCGGGATGGTGGCCTGGCCGCCGCAGGTGACCATGTTGACGTTGGGCGCGTCGAGGTGCTCGTCGAGGTTGACCGCGGGGACGACGTACGGGCCGATCGCGGCCGGCGTCAGGTCGATCACTCGGATGCCGAGCGGGCGCAGCTTCGCGTCGTTGTACCGGTGCGCGCCGGCCGAGGTGGCGTCGAAGACGATGCCGATCTCGTCGATCTGCGGGGACTTGAGGAGGCCGTCCACGCCCTCGGCGGTGGTCTCGAACCCGAAGCGGGCGGCGCGGGCCAGCCCGTCGGAGGCCGGGTCGATGCCGACCATGACGCCCATCCGGAGGTGCTGCGCGGTGCGCATGATCTTGATCATCAGGTCGGTGCCGATATTGCCCGACCCGATGACGGCGACCTTCGTCTTGGTCATCGTGATTCCTTACGAGGAGAAGGTGACCGACACCGAGCCGAGGCCGGTGACGGTGGCGTGGACGGCGGCGCCCGGCATCACGGGACTCATCGGGCCGAGCGCGCCGGAGAGGATCACCTGGCCGGCGCGGAGCGGCTCGCCCAGGGCGCGGGCCTGGCGGGCGAGCCAGACGACGGCCTCGACGGGGTCGCCGAGGCAGGCGGCGCCGCTGCCGGTGGAGACGGTCTCGCCGTCGACGCTCATGGTCATCTCGGCCGCGACGGGGTCGAAGTCGCTCAGCGGAACCCGCCGGCCGCCGAGGACGTAGGCGCCCGCGGAGGCGTTGTCGGCGACCGTGTCGCCGAAGCTGATGTCCCAGCCCGCCACCCGGCTGCCGCAGATCTCGATCGCGGCGACGGCGTGGTCGACGGCCTCGCGCACCTGGGCGGCGTCGAGGGGGCCCTCGGCCAGGTCGGCTCCGAGGACGAAGGCGATCTCGGCCTCGACCCGGGGCTGGAGGACGGCGCCGGGCGGCACGGCCGAGCCGTCGGCGTACGCCATGTCGTCGAAGAGGAAGCCGAAGTCGGGCTGGTCGACGCCGAGCTGCTGCTGCACGGCCACGGAGGTGAGGCCGATCTTCCGGCCGGTGACCGCGGCACCGGCCGCGATCCGCTCGGCGGTGAGCTGCTGCTGCACGGCGTACGCGGCCGTGACGTCGTCGCGGCCGATCAGATCGCGTACGGGGGCGGCGGGGGTGCCGGTGGCGGCGGCCTGACGGAGCCGGGCGGCAGCGGCGGCGATGCTGTCGGGGCCGACAGCGGCGTGGTTCTGGGGCATGTCGTCCAATCTGGGGTACGGGGCGGGGCGAGCTCCATGAAGGCGTTCCACTCAGCGGTACGCTCTTTCGCATGGAGGACAGCGACACCGTCCTGGGCAAGGCACTGGCGATCCTGCGCGCGTTCGGCCCGGCCGACTCCGTACTGCCGCTCGCCGAGCTCGTACGGCGTACGGGTCTGGCGAAGGGCACGGCCCACCGGGTCGCCGGGGATCTGGTCCACCACCGGCTGCTCGACAAGACCGAGCACGGCTACCGGCTCTCCGGCGGCCTGTTCGAACTGGGGCTGCGCGCGGCCAACGAACGCACTCTGATCGAACTGGCGATGCCCTATCTGCAGGACCTCTACGAGCGCACGCACGAGACGGTGCACCTCGGCGTACGCGAGGGGCACGAGGTCGTGTATCTCGCCAAGATCGGCGGGCACCGGCAGGCCAAGGCACCGTCCCGCACGGGCGGGCGGATGCCGGTGCACTGCACGGCGATCGGCAAGGTGCTGCTCGCCCACGCCGCGGAGGACGAGCAGGCGGCCGTGCTCACCGCCCCGCTGGAACGCCGTACCCCGCACACCGTGATCGCCCCCGGCCTGCTGCGCCGGCAGCTCGTGACGGCGGTCGAGACGGGCGTCGCCTACGAGCGCGAGGAGTCGACGCCGGGCCTGCTCTGTGTCGCCGCGCCGGTCCTCGCGCCGGACGGTCTGACGGCGGTGGCCGCCCTCAGCGTGACCGGCCCGGTCGGGCGCTTCCGCCCCGAGTCCCACGCGAACGCCGTCCGCGCGGCGGCCACGGCCCTGGCCGCCACGCTGGCCCGCCGGCGGCCCTGGGGATGACCTGAGGACGCGCCTGTGGCCGGACGCGCCTGTGGCCGGACGCGACGCGCAGTGCGTCACACCCGGCCACAGGCGGATCATGGGAGATCAGGCCACCGGTTCCTCGATGACCGCCGAGGAGAGCGGGATCGGCTTGAACATCTCCGGCTCCTCGTCCGGCGTCAGCGCCGTCGGGCCGTACACCCAGTCGGTGAAGGAGTAGTCGTAGGTGTCGCGCGCCCGCATGATCGCGTTGCGCTGCTCCCGCTCCAGCCCGTCGACGTGCCACAGCTTGCCCCAGGCACGGCCGGTGGTCAGGATCCGGCGGCAGTGCTCCACGCGGACGGCCTCGTACGCGGCGAGCGCGCCGTCCCACTCCGGCTCGGCGCCCGCTGGGGCGGCCTCGGCGAGGCGCGCGTAGTGCTTGGCGAGCACCCAGCCGTCCTCGATCGCCATGATCGCGCCCTGCGCCATGTACTGGAGCGGCGGGTGCGCGGCGTCGCCGAGCAGGGCGATCCGGCCGTGCACCCAGGTCTCGATCGGCTCACGGTCGAACATCCGCCACCAGCGGTCCCGCCACATCAGCGGAATGCCCTTGAGGACGGTGTCGCAGCTGCCCTCGAAGGCCGCGTCCAGCTCGTCGGGGGTGCCCCAGTCGTCCTGGCCGGCGATCGCCTTGGGCGACTCGAACACGGCGACCTGGTTGAACATCTCGCCGCCGCGCAGCGCGTACTGCACGAAGTGGCGCTGCGGGCCGACGTAGACGGTGACGTCCTTCTCGGCGACGCCGTTGTCCTTGACCTGCTCGATCGGGACGGCCGCGCGGTAGGCCACGTAGGAGGAGCTGACCGGCTCGTCGCCGATCAGGTCGCGGCGGGCCACCGAGTGCAGTCCGTCGGCCGCGACGACCAGCGGCGCGGACTCGACGCGCCCGTCCTTGAGGCGGACCTGGGCGCCGCCCTCGATGTTCTCGTAGGCGACGACGGTCTGGTTGTTGAGGAGTTCGACCCCGGCCCGCTCGCAGGCGCGCAGGAAGATGCCGTGCAGGTCGCTGCGGTGGATCACCATGTACGGGAAGCCGTACGTGCGCTCCAGGTCGCGCAGGTCGAGCCGGGTGAGCTCGCGGGAGTCGACCGCGTCGCGCATCACCATGTTCTCCGGGACGACGCCCAGCGACTTGGCCTCGTCGAGCAGGCCGTACTCGGCGAGGATGCGGGTGCAGTTCGGGGCGATCTGCAGGCCGGCGCCGACCTCACCGTACTCGGGGGCCTGTTCGAGGACGCGCACCTTCAGGCCCTGGCGGGTCAGGGCGAAGGCGGTGCTGAGGCCGCCGATGCCGCCGCCGACGACGATGACGTCGGGCTGCCCGGCAGGGGTGGTTCCAGTGGTCATGATCGTGTGTGTTCCTCTCAGAGCCAGGCGCCGAGCGCGGGGGCGGGCGAGCCGTCGGCGGCGCGCAGGTCCACGTCGCGTCCGGTGAGGTAAGCGGTGATGTCGGACAGTTCGCCGGTGACCAGGACCGGCTCTCCGTCGCCGGGCAGCTCCCAGCCGGCGCCGATGGCCGCGGCGCGCAGGGTCACGGCCGGACCGGGGGCGGCGGCGCGCTTGGCCACGACGTCGTCGCACAGGGCGATGAGGAAGTCGCCCGGCAGGTCGGCGAAGGAGACGCCGGTCGCCAGGTCGACGGCGTGGACGCAGACCTCGCGGGAGCGCATCCAGGGCAGTTCGGTGGCGGGGACGGTACGGCCCTGGGCGGTGACGACCTCGTGCCGCCACTGCCCGTCGGTGAGCTCGTCCATCCCCGCCTCCAGGGCGTCCGCCGAGCGGCGCAGCCAGGCGGTCAGCTGCGCGGCCGGCAGGGCGCGGCCGCGTTCGATGCCGGCGGCGCGCTCCTCGGGCGAGGCGTACATCGGGGTGGGTTCGCCGGTGGCGGCCCAGTGGACGAGGTGGGACAGGGCCTCGGCGTTGGCGGCGACGTGCGCGGCGACATGGGCGCGGGTCCAGCCGGGCAGGGCGCTGGGCTCGGCGTAACCGGCGTCGTCGAGTCCGGCGACGGCCTCGAAGGTCAGCTCGGCGCCGATCAGGGCCCAGCGGCGGGCGTCGGCGAAGGTGCGGGTGCCGGCGCCGGTGCCGGTGCCGGTGCTGTACGTGCGGGTGCCGTTCGTCATCCTGCGACGACCTTGTTGACGCAGGCACCGAGGCCGGTGATCTCGGTGGACACGGTCTGGCCGGGGAGCAGGAAGACCTTGGGGTCGCGGGCGTTGCCGACGCCGGCCGGGGTGCCGGTGGCGATGATGTCGCCCGGGTTGAGGGTGATGACGGTGGAGATGTACCGCACCAGGAAGACCGGGTCGAACAGGAGCGTGCCGGTGTCGTCCTGCTGCATGACCTGGCCGTCGACGACCGTCCTGACCTGGAGGGCGGGGCGGACGCCGCCGACCTCGTCGGGGGTGACGACGTACGGGCCGACCGGGGTGGACGCCTCCCAGATCTTGCCCTGGGTCCACTCGATGGTGCGGAACTGCCAGTCGCGCACCGAGATGTCGTTCATGACCGTGAAGCCGGCGATGGCGTCGGCGGCCTGCTGCTCGTCGGCGCGGCGCACCTGCTTGCCGATGACGACGGCCAGCTCGACCTCCCAGTCGAAGGCGTCGGTCTCGGCCGGCCTGACGATGTCGTCGCCGGCGCCGATCAGGGTCTCGGCGAACTTCGGGAACAGGGTCGGGTAGCTCGGCAGCTCCCGGCCCATCTCCTTGATGTGGTTGGTGTAGTTGTGCCCGACGCAGACGACCTTGGAGGGGTTCGGGACGACCGGCGCGAAGTCGGCGCCCTCCACCGGGTACGTGGTGCCGGAGGCGGTGGCGGCCGTGGACCGCCAGTCGGCCTGGGCGAACAGCTCGCCCAGGTCGGCGTGACCGAGATCGACGAGGACCTCGCCGTCGAGGCGGACCGCCCGGGTGCCGGCGGCGGTGCGGATGGTGGCGAGCTTCATGGGTCAGGCGTCCTTCTGGGTGCGGTTGAGCTTGAGCGCCTCGAACACGGGCGCGTCGGAGAAGCGGAAGAGGTCGAGGGCGCCGGAGTCGGAGTCGGACGCGCCGGCCTCGGAGCGGGCGGAGAACGGGGCCCAGGACGGGACGACGAACATGTCGCCGCGGCCGACGGTCCAGGACTTCTCGCCGACGGTCACCACGCCGGAGCCGTCGAAGACCTGGTAGACGGAGGAGCCGGTCTCGCGCACCGGCGCGCTCTCGGCGCCGCGGGCGAGGCGGTGGAACTCGGCGCGGATGGTCGGCAGGACGTCGCCGCCGTCGTGCGGGTTGGCGTAGCGCACCGCGGCGTGGCCGGGCTCGACGGTGCCGCCGAAGCCCTCCTTCTCCAGGAGCAGCTGGTCGCGCAGCGCGGCGTCGGTGTACTCCCACTTGTAGGAGAGCAGCGGGCTGCCGGGGGCGGTGGGGGCGACGGACAGCGGGCGCAGGCCGGGGTGGCCCCAGAGGCGCTCGGAGCGCGAGCGCTCGGGGGTGATCCGCTCGGCGTCGGTGATCTCGTCGCGGCCGAACTCGAAGAACTGGGTCTCGGTGAGGTACTGGAAGGGGATGTCCAGTCCGTCGATCCAGGCCATCGGCTCGGAGGTGGCGTTGTGGTGGGCGTGCCAGTTCCAGCCGGCCTGCGGGAGGAAGTCGCCGCGGTTCATCGGGACCGGGTCGCCGCCGACGACCGTCCACACGCCCGAGCCCTCGACGATGAAGCGGAAGGCGTGCTGGGTGTGGCGGTGCTCGGGGGCGTCCTCGCCGGGCATCAGGTACTGGATGGCCGCCCACAGCGTCGGGGTGGCGAACGGGCGCCCGCCGAGCGAGGGGTTGGCCAGGGCGATGGCGCGGCGTTCGCCGCCGCGGCCGACGGGGACGAGCTCGCCGGCCCGGTCGGCCAGCTCGCGCAGCCGCTTCCAGCGCCAGAGGTGCGGGGTGGCGTGCGAGTGCGGGTGGGCTGGCATCAGGTCGCCGATCTCGGTCCACAGCGGGACGAGCAGCTCGTTCTCGAAGCCCCGGTACAGCTCTTCGAGTGCCGGGGTGACCTCGGGCTGGCCCTGCGCGGCGACGGCCTGCAGCCGCACCGGGGAGCCGGAGGCGATGTCATGGGCGAGGGTGGAGTCAGTCACAGGCTCAGCGTGCGCTGTTTCTCTCTGAAGAACATGTACATTCTGCACAGCAGAACAACATGCAGAGCAGGACAAACACCAGAACAATCACGGAACGGCCGGAGAACGGCCGGACGGACGGTCCCGCCGCCGAGCCCGGGAGCACGCCATGGACAAGCCGCTCAAGACCCCGCCGCCGTACCCCATCGCCAGCGTCGACCACGCGCTGCGGGCCGCGACGATCCTCCAGCTGGAGGGCCCCGCGAGTGTGTCGCAGCTCGCCGAACGCCTCGGCGTCGCCAGGTCGACGGCGCACCGGATCCTCGCGATGCTGGTCTACCGGGACTTCGCCGTGCAGGGCGAGGACCGCGTCTACCGCGCGGGCCCGGTGCTCGAACTCGCCTCGCACTCCCAGTCCCTGGTCTCCCGCCTTCGCACCGCCGCGCTCCCCCATCTGAAGCGGGTCGTCGACCTGCTCGACGAGACGACGAACCTGATCGTGCGCACCGGGGACACGGTGCGGTTCATCGCCAGCGTCGAGTGCCGGCAGGCCCTGCGGGTCGGCTCCCGCGAGGGCATGGTGTTCCCCGCCCACCGCACCACGGCGGGGCTGCTGCTGCTCGCCGACCTCTCCGACGAGGATCTCGACGAGGTGTACGCCGCCGAGCGCTACCGGGAGCGCCCCGCCGACCGCCCGGATCCCGACCGGCTGCGGGCGGAGCTGCGGCGCCTGCGGCGCAACGGCTTCGCCGTCAACCGGGGGCGCTCGGAACGCGGTCTGGTCGCCGTCGGCGTGCCGGTGCGCGACCGGGACGGCGCCGCGCTCGCGGGTCTGTCGGTGTCGCTGCCGAGCGTGCGCTACGACCCGCACCGGCTGCGGTCCCTGGTCGCGACCCTGGAGGCGGCGGCGCACGCGCTTGAGCAGGATCTGGGCGAGGACGGCGCCTGACGCAGGGCCGTGACATGGGGAAGGGCCTGTACGACTCCGCCCGGGGGTGGCGCAGTCGTACAGGCCCTGCTCGGGATCCGTCGCTCGTCAGTTGTTGGCGACGAAGTCGGTGACGAGCCGGTTGAACTCGTCGGCGTGCTCCAACTGGGCCCAGTGGCCACAGCGGTTGATGATGTGGGCGCGCGAATGGGGGATCGCGGCGTTGAGCATCATCGAGCCCTCCATGGTGGCGACGCGGTCGTCGCGGCCGTGGATGAGCAGGGTCGGTGCGGTGATGTCGCCGAGCCGGGACTGGTCGACCCAGATCGGGATGGGCGCGAAGGGGATCTTCTTCGCGACGTTCTCGAGGTGCTCGGGGTGCTTCAGGGCGTTGGCGGAACGCTCACGCATCAGCTCGGGGCCGGCGAACCTCTCCTTGTCGAAGACCATGATCTCGACGAGCCGCTCGAACATCTCCGGGCTGGGGTTCTGGTAGGTCCCGTACATGATCTTGATGCCCTCACTGGGGCCGCCCGCGCCGAACAGGAAGGGTTTGGGCTGGATCGGCGGGCCCATGGTGATCAGGTGCGAGATCCGCTCGGGGTGCTCGACGGTGAAGCGGATGGAGTTGTGGCCGCCCATCGAGTTTCCGACGATGGCCGCCTTGTCGATGCCGAGCGCGTCGAAGAGCTCGACGAGGACCTCGACGTGGTCGATGGTGTCGAAGTCGACCGCGTCGGAGTCGCCCCAGCCGGGCATGTCGGGCGCGATGACGCGGAAGTGCCGGGCGAGCGCCTCGATGTTGGGCTGGTAGTTGCTCCAGCCGGTGGCGCCCGGGCCGCCGCCGTGCAGCAGCACGACGGGGTGGCCCTCGCCGGCCTCGTAGTAGTGGATCTTCCAGCGCGGCGTCTGGACGTCCTTGCCGATCACGCTCGGGTCGAGTGCCACGTCAGTGTCCGATCTTCGAGTTCGCGGCACCGGCGGCGAGCATCTCCGCCACCGGGCCTGCGGGCATGTGACCCCAGCTGTTCAGCTTGTCGAGGGTCCTGACCTCCCAGGTCGCGTCGTCGATGAGGATGCCTCCCCATCCGTACTCGACGTTGAACCCCGAGGGCGTCTCGACGTAGAAGCTGAACATCTGGTCGTTGGGGTGCATGCCCAGGGTCATGTGGAAGGGCTGGTGGGCCGCGAGGCAGCGGTCCCAGGCCAGGCCGACGTCACGGATGTCGTCGACCTCGACCATGAAGTGGTGGGTGCACCTGGGGAAGGGCATGTCGCCGAGCGCGATGCTGTGGTGGCGGGGGTTGCAGTGCAGGAAGATCAGGTCGGCGAAGACGCCCGGAGCGAGCTCCTCGACGATGATGTCGCTGACCTTGAACCCGAGCAGGTCGACGTAGAAGCCGAGGTAGGTCTCGCGGGACACCCCGGGCGTCAGCAGGACCTGGTGGCCCGCGCCGCCCGCGCCGGTCTTGAACCGGCCGAGCAGCGAGGCGGATGCGAACGGCGTGGCGGCGTCGGCCAGGCCGTGAACCAGCTCGACGCGGTTGCCCATCGGGTCGGCGGTGACGAAGATCCGCTCCACCCTGCGGGCGGCGGCGAGCGCCGCGTCGCCCTCGGCGACCTCGACACCGGCCGCGCGCAGCTTCTCGACCAGCGCGTCGAGCGCCTCCGCGCCCCCGACCTCGTAACCGCTGGCCACCAGGTCGTCGGCCGGGCCCTCGGTGATCACCCAGCGGTGGGCCTTCTCGTCGGTACGCAGTGTGAAGCCGCTCTCGGTCTTCTCACCGAGCTGCATGCCGAGCAGGTCCACGCCGAAGCGCTCCCAGTCGGCGAGGCCGCTCACCTCGTAGACGACGTACCCGAGTTCCTTGACACCGGATTCCTTGACACCGGACAAGACTCTCTCCTTCTTCTCGGTGGGCTGGAGCCCGGTCAGACGGTGGGGGCGGTGGGGACGGCGAGGCCGTGGACGTCGTCGGCGGCGACGAACCTGTCCGGGCGGACGGCGATCACGCGGGCGCCGTAGCGCTGCATCCACGGGAGGATCACCTCGTCGAGGTCGACCAGTTCCTCCGGCCCCTGGGTGTAGGCGGTCTTCGGGCGCACGGCGCGGTAGTGGGCGCCGAGCGCGTCCCAGCCGGCCTTCTCCTCCGCGGACAGCAGGGTCGCGGGGTCGACGTCGTCGCCGAGCAGCACGAAGTGCGCGCCCAGGTGTTCGTCGAGACGGGCCATCCGGCCGGCGGTGTCGCCGGTGACCGGCTGCGGGACCATGCGGCCGATGACGCTCGCGTCGCCGGTCTCGCCGCGGAGCCAGCCCGCCTCGAGGACCGGCGGGCGGTTGAGCGGCGCCTCGTACGGGGTGACGGTGCGCTCCGGCACCGCGTTCATCGCGGCCCGCTCCTCCTCGGTGGCCTCCTGCTTGATGACCCGGCCGAGGCCGACCGCGAGGTCGGTGAAGAACTGGACGTTGGGGCGCCGCTCCGCCTCGTAGGTGTCCAGCCAGCTCTCGGGCAGCTCGCCCCTGATCACCTTGGCCAGCTTCCAGGCCAGGTTGTGGGCGTCGCGCATACCGCTCTGCATGCCGGCGCCGGCCCACGGCGGCATCAGGTGCGCCGCGTCGCCGGCCAGGAACACCCGGTCCTTGCGCCAGGTGTCGCACATCCGGACATGGTGCTGGTAGAAGGCGTGCTGGTGGATCTCGACGTCGTCCTCGGTGACGCCGAGCGCCCTGAGCAGCGGCCACACCTCGGCGCTCGTCGGGTAGTCCGCCGGGGTCTCGTCGGGCTTGAGCGGGATCTCCCAGCGGTGGTTGCCCGCGGACAGGGCGATGTCGACGACCGGGCGCTCCTTGTCGGACCAGAAGGTCAGGAAGTCGCGGTCCGGCCACCAGCGCTTGACGTGGCAGTCGATGACCACCCAGGTGAAGTCGTGGGTGTCGCCCTGGAGCGTGCAGCCGATCCGGCTGCGGGTGGCGCTGCTGCCGCCGTCGGCGCCGATCGCGTACCGGACGCGGGTGGTGCGGCTCGTCCCGTCGGCGTCCGAGGTGATCGTGACGCCGTCGGCGTCCTGCTCGATGCCGGTGACCTCGTCGCCGTAGTGGACGGTGACCAGGTCGCCGTACAGGTCCTGGCCGGCCGCACGGATCTGGGCCTCCATGGTCGGCTGGTAGATGTTGTAGAACCGCGCCTCGCGGCCGAGGGACGACGGCGGGTGCTCGATCCGCATGATCTCTTCGCGGTCGTACGTCATCCAGCGCAGGGCGCGCTGGGGATCGATCACCTTCTCGACCCGCTCGTCGATGCCGAGATCCTGGAGGATCCGCATCGTCCAGTCGTTGACGGTCACGGCACGTGCCCGGGGGTAGATGTCCCGGTCCCGCTCGAAGGCGACGGCGGAGATGCCGTATCGGGCGAGGGTGAGCGCGGCGATCACACCGGTCGGGCCGTAGCCGACGATGGCGACATCCGCGTCGAAGTTCTTGGTCATGCGCTGGCTCCGTTGCTCAGGCTCGAACGCAGAGAGGAAGAATTCCTGGACAAGTTTTGGACCGATCGGTCGGTACATTCCGAAGGTAACAGCGCCCCTCCGCAAGCCGTCAAGAGTTTCGCGACGGTGAATTCCCGGCACCCGTTCTCAGCGCGTGACGGCGATCAACCCTGGTGAGGACGCCCGTACCGGCGTCGCCTAGACTCCGGAAGGTGGAGACGATCGAGACGCCCGCGCCGGAGGCACGCACCAACCGCCGCGGCCGCCGGTCACGGCAGGAGATCCTTGACGCGGCCGCCCGCGTGATGTCCGTACGCGGTTACGCCGGTACGTCGATGTCGGCGCTCGCCAAGGAGACCGGGCTGCCGAAGAGCGCCTTCTACCACCACTTCGAATCCAAGGCGGGACTGCTCTCGGCCGTCATGGAGCAGGGCGCCCACGCCTTCTTCGCCGCCATGCGCGAGGCGCACCGCAACCCGCCGGCGGACGGCACCCCGCGCGAGCGCCTCCGCTGGTACCTGCGCCGGACCGGCGACGTCATGGAGAACGGCGAGGAGTTCCTGCGCCTGCTGCTCGTCCTGGTGATGAGCCGCGAGGCGGCCGAGGCCCCCGAGGCCCTGCAGACCGTGATCGCGGTCCGCGACGAGGGCCGCGCCTACATGGCCCACATGATCCGCTCGTCCTTCCAGGACGCCGGCGAGGAGACCGCCGACCGGATCGCGGAGGCCCTCGCGCCCTTCGGAATGGCCGGCTACGACGGCGCGTTCGTCGCCCTCCAGTCCGACGGCGGCGGGGCGGTCTCGGCCTGGATGGACCAACTCGCCGACGCGCTCGCGGCGTTGGGCGAGGGAATCGCCGCCGCGGGCTGACGGGCCGGCGGTTCCGGTTCTGAGCGCGCTCTCCCGCTGCTGTGAGCCCCCGTGACGCTCCCGGCGCACATCAGCCGCGAACCGCTCCCCTCACGCCGGAACCGGGTGCACCGTCGCCGCCCCCGTGAGGGTGATGCCGACCTTGCGGCCGAGGCCGACCTCCAGGGGGCTCGGGGTGCGGATGTCGATCGGCTGGTCGAGGCCCTCGACGGCCACCGTGACCAGGGCGTCGTGGCCGAAGAATCGGATGTCGGTCACGACGCCGCCGGCGTCCGCCGACTCCGGGTCGGCGAGCCGGAGTTGCTCGGGGCGGAGGACCACGACGCCGTCGCGCACGCCCGCCGGGACGGCGGCGAGCGGGACCCGGCCGAGGCGGGTCGTGGCCATGCCCTGGTCCACGGTGCCGGGCAGCACGACCGCGTCGCCCACGAAGGAGGCGAGCCACGGGTCCGCCGGCCGGTGGTAGAGCTCCTCGGGCGTGGCGCACTGGGCGACCCGGCCCTCGCGGAGCACGGCGACCAGGTCGGCGGTGGACAGGGCCTCCTGCTGGTCGTGGGTGACGAGCAGGGCGGTCGCGCCGCTCTCGCGGAGCACACCGCGCACCTCGGCCCGGACCGCCCCGCGCAGCGCGCTGTCGAGCGCGCTGAACGGCTCGTCGAGCAGCACGAGATGGGGTTCGGGGGCGAGTGCCCTGGCGAGGGCCACGCGCTGCTGCTGGCCGCCGGACAGTTCGTGCGGCATGCGGTCGCCGTAGCCGGCGAGGCCGACCAGGTCCAGCATGTCCGCCACGCGGGCGCGCCGGGCCGCCCGGTCCCGGCCGGTGAGGCCGAAGGCGATGTTGCGGGCCACGCTGAGGTGCGGGAAGAGGGCGCCTTCCTGCGGGACGATGCCGATGCGGCGGCGCTCGGGCGGCAGGTGCGTCCCGGGGCCGCCGAGCAGCCGGCCGGCGACGGTCACGCTGCCGGCGTCGGCCTTCAGGAAGCCGGCGATCACCCGGAGCAGCGTGGTCTTGCCGCAGCCGGACGGGCCGAGCACGGCGGCCAGGGAGCCGCCGGGGACCGTGAGGTCGAGCCCGTCGAGGACCGGTGCGCCCGGCCCGTACGCCTTGACGACCCCGCTGACCTGAAGCTCGTTCGTACCACTGTCTGTCATGTGCGGTGCCTTCCGAGGAGGTACGAGGGGACCGCGGCAAGCAGGATGAGCGCGGCCGCGTAGGGCGCGGCCGCCGCGAACGATCCGCTGCCGGTCTCCGTCCAGAGCCGGGTCGCGAGGGTGTCCATGCCGGTGGGGCGCAGGAGCAGGGTCGCGGGGAGTTCCTTCATGCAGACCACGAAGGTGAGGGCCGCCCCGGCGGCGATGCCGGGCGCGGCGAGCGGCACGGTGACCTCGCGCAGGACGCCGAACGGGCCGCGGCCGAGCGAGCGGGCCACGTCGTCGAGGACGGGCGGCGCCTGGAGCACGGCGGCCCGGGTGGCGCCCACCGCGACGGGCAGGAAGAGCACCGCGTACGCGCAAAGCAGCAGCGGGGTCTCCTGGTAGAGCGGGCGGGCGTAGCGCACGGCGAAGAAGACGAGCGCGAGCGCGACGGTGATGCCGGGCACGGCGTGGCCCGCGTAGGTGGCCTGCTCGAGGAGGCCGGCGAGGCGCCCGCGGTGGCGGGCGGCGATGACGCCGACGGGCAGGGCGAGCAGGGCGGTGAGCGCGGCTCCCCCGGCGGCGACGCCGAGCGTGGTGAGCGCCGTGCTCGTCAGGGTGGCCGGGTCCCAGGTGGCGGAGGAGCCGACGGCCAGCCAGTAGCCGAGGGTGGCGAGCGGGAAGCCGACCGCCGCCGCGACGACCGTCCCGCACCAGGCGAGGGCGAGCGGCCGCAGCCGGCCGAGGGCGGCGGGAACGGCCTTGCGCGCGGTGCCCGTTCCGGTACGGGCGTAGCCGCCGCGGCCGCGCGTGCGGGTCTCGGCGGTGACGAGCAGCACGGTCATGACGACGAGCACGGCACTGAGCGCGGCGGCCGGGGTGCGGTCGAAGCTGGCCCGGTACGAGGTGTAGATGCCGCGGGTGAAGGTGTCGTACCGCATGAGCGAGACGGCGCCGAAGTCGGAGAGCACGTACAGCGCGACGAGCAGTCCGCCGCCCGCCGCGGCGGGGCGCAGCTGGGGCAGGGTGACGCGCAGGAAGGTGCGCAGCGGGCCGTGTCCGAGGGAGCGGGCGACCTCCTCGTGCCCGGGGTCGGTGCCGCGCAGCGCGGCGGCGACCGGGAGGTACACGTAGGGGAAGCTCGCCAGGGTCAGCGCGAGCGCCGAGCCGGTGAAGCCGGCGACGGAGGGCGCGGCGGAGAGCCAAGCGAACGCGGTGACGTAACTGGGCACCGCGAGCGGCAGGGTGACGAGGACGGACCAGGCGCGGGCGCCGGGCAGCGCGGTGCGCACGGTCAGCCAGGCGAGGGAGACGCCGATGAGCAGGGAGGCGGTGACGACCACGGCGGTGAGGCCGAGGCTGCGCAGCAGGAGTTCGCCGGTGCGGGAGTCGGCGACGACGTCCCAGGCGTAGGCGGGGCCGCGTTCGAGGGCGCGGACGCCGAGGTAGCCGAGCGGCAGCACGGCGAGGGCGGCGGCGAGCACGGCGGGGACGATCAGGATCCAAGGCGGGCGGCCGACGGCGCGCGCCCGCCCGGCGGGTGCCTGGGCACCCGCCGGGCGGGGGTCGCGACGGGCCGGGGCGGAGGGCTCCGGTGCGGCGGTCATGTCAGACCAGTCCGACGTCCTGGAGCATGGCCAGGGTCTGCTTGAGGGAGTCGAGCCGGCCGAGGTCGATCTTCGGCGGCTGGAGGGTCTCCAGGGGCGGCACGCCCTCGGCGGCCTTCACGCCGCCGGCCAGCGGGTACTCCTTGGTCTCCTGGGCGAAGTAGGTCTGGGCCTCGGCGGAGAGGAGGTAGTCGACGGCCTTGCGCGCGAGGGCTGCCTGCTTGTCGTCCGCGCCCTTGAGGACGCCGGCGCCGGCGACGTTGACCAGGCCGCCGGGGTCGCCCGCGGGCAGGTAGTGGATCTTGGCCTTGAGCTTGTCCGCGCCCTTCTCGGCGGCCTGCTCGTACCAGTAGTAGTGGTTGATCAGGCCGAGCGGGACCTCGCCCTTGTCGACGGCCTCCAGGACCTTGAGGTTGTTGTCGTAGGTCTTGGGCTCGTTGGCCTTCAGGCCCTTGAGCCAGGTGCGGGTGGCGTCGTCGCCCTCCAGGACCCGCATGCCGGTGACGAAGGCCTGGAAGGAGGCGTTGGTCGGGACGAAGCCGATCTTGCCCTTCCACTCGGGCTTCACCAGCTCGTGGACGCTGTCCGGGGGCGTGGGCACCTGGGCGGGGTCGTACGCGAGGACGCGGACGCGGCCGCTGACGCCGGCCCAGTCGCCCGCGGAGCTGCGGTAGGCGGGGGCGACCTTGTCGAGGGTGGTCTGCGGGAGCGGGGCGAGGCGCTTCTCCTTGGAGAGCGCGCCGAGGGCCCCGGCGTCCTGGGAGAGGAAGAGCCCGGCCTCGGTCTTGTCGCCCTCTTCGAGGAGCTGGGCGGAGAGTTCGGCGCTGTCGCCGTAGCGGACCTCGACGCTGGCGCCGAGGTGCTTCTCCAGCTTCTCGATGAGCGGCTTCACGAGGTTCTCGTTGCGGCCCGAGTAGATGACGAGGTCGGCGGGCTCGTCACTGCCGCAGGCGGAGAGCAGGGGGCCGAGCAGAGCGGCCGCGGCGAGCGCGGTGAGGGTGCGGGCCAAGGGGCGGCGCATGGGGTGGTGCCTTCCTGCCTTCGCCCTTTCGAGCGAACCTGTGAATACCGCATTGATAAGGTAAACCTAACCTAATGGTCAAGTCAGGCTTCGATAACGGCGGGGTCGCGAACCGGCATCCGGAATCAGACCCTCCCCTTTTCGATTAGGGAAGGCTTACCTACTATGCGCCCGTGACACTCCTCCCCGCCCCGCCCGTCAGCCCGCCCGTCGACCCGCCCGTCGAAGGCCACGCCCTCCCGCTCGCCCGCGATCTCGCGCTGCACGGCGACCGCACCGCCGTCGTGACCTCCGACGGCGAGCTGTCGTTCCGTGCCCTGGCCGGCCGGGTCGAGGACGCGGCACGGCGGCTCGGCACGCAGCGGCGGCTCGTCCTGCTGCCCGGCGCCAACAGCCTCGGGGCGCTCGTCGTCCACCTGGCCGCGCTCTCGGCCGGCCATGTCGTCCTGCTCGTGCCCGGCGACCACCCGGAGGCCGTGGCCGCGCTCACCGCCGCGTACGACCCCGATGTCGTCGTCCACCCCGAGGCGGGCGAGGAGTGGCGGATCGAGGAGCGGCGCCCCGGCTCCGCCCACACCCTCCACCCCGAACTCGCGCTGCTGCTCAGCACCTCGGGCTCCACCGGCTCCCCCAAGCTGGTCCGGCTCTCGTACGAGAACCTGCAGGCCAACGCCGAGTCGATCGCCGGCTACCTCGGCATCCGCGACACCGACCGCGCCGTGACCACCCTGCCGATGCACTACTGCTACGGCCTGTCCGTGATCCACAGCCATCTGCTGCGCGGCGCCGGGGTCGTCCTGACCGGCCTCTCGGTGGCGGACGCCTGCTTCTGGGAGCTCTTCCGGACGGCCGGCGGCACCGCGCTCGCCGGCGTCCCGTACACCTTCGACCTCCTCGACCGGGTCGGCTTCGCCGACATGGACCTCCCCCGCCTGCGGTACGTCACGCAGGCCGGCGGCCGGCTCGCGCCCGAGCGGGTCAAGCGCTACGCCGAGCTCGGACAGCGGCGCGGCTGGGACCTGTTCGTCATGTACGGCCAGACCGAGGCGACCGCGCGCATGGCGTATCTGCCACCCGAGCTGGCCGCCGAGCACCCGTCGGCGATCGGCATACCGGTCCCGGGCGGCTCCTTCCAGCTTGAGCCGGTCGAGGAGGCGTCCGGGGAGACAGCTGGGGCCGACGGCGTCGGCGAACTCGTCTACACGGGCCCGAACGTGATGCTCGGATACGCCCGCACCCCCGGCGACCTCGCCCTCGGCCGTACGGTCGACGCCCTGCGCACCGGCGACCTCGCCCGGCGCACCGAGAGCGGCCTGTACGAGATCACCGGCCGGCGCAGCCGCTTCCTCAAGATCCTCGGCCTGCGCGTCGACCCCCAGCAGATCGAGGCGCTGCTCGGGCGGTACGGCCTCGACGCGCTGTGCGCGGGCGACGACGAGAGGCTCGTCCTCGCCGTCGTCCGCAGGCCGGGCTGGGACCGGCGGCGGATCCGCAGGCGTGTGGTGGACGAGTGCGGTCTGCCGGCGGGGGCCGTCGACGTCCACGTGCTGCCCGAACTCCCCCGGCTCGTCACCGGCAAGCCCGACTACCCGGCCGTCCGCGCCCTGGCCGCCGCGGCCGGGCCTTCCGTCCCCCGCCCCGGCGCGGAACCGGACGACCTGTGCGCGCTCTACGCCCGGATCCTGGACCGGACGGACGTGACGCCGGACAGCTCCTTCGTCTCCCTCGGCGGCGACTCCCTGTCGTACGTCGAGATGTCCCTCCACCTCGAACAACGCCTGGGCCGGCTGCCGCTCCACTGGCACACGGCCACCCTCCGCGAACTTCGCGAACTGGAGGAACACCGGCCGCCGGAGGAGCCCGAGGGCGAGGGCCCGGCCGCCGCCCGCCGGCCGCGGCGCCGGAGCGTGGAGACCAGCGTCGTGCTGCGCGCGGTGGCCATCGTGTGCGTGGTCGGCTCGCACATCCGCCTCTTCGAACTGCGGGGCGGCGCCCATCTGCTGCTCGCCGTCGCCGGGTTCAACTTCGCCCGCTTCCTGCTCGCCTCGCCCGCGCGCCGCGAGCGGACCCGACGCTCGGCCCGCAGCATCGCCCGGATCGCCGTCCCCACCATGGCCTGGACCGCCTTCGCGCTCCTCGTCAGCGACGACTACGACCTGTCCAACGTGCTCCTGCTGCACAACGCGCTGTGGCCCGAGGACATGGGGTCCGGGATCCATCTCTGGTTCGTCGAGGCCCTCGTCTACATCCTGCTCGCCCTGACCGCACTGCTCGCCGTCCCCGCGGTCCACCGCCTGGAACGCCGCTTCCCCTACGGCCTTCCCCTGGCCCTCGTCGGCATCGGCCTGCTCACCCGCTACGAACTCGTGGGCCTGCCGGCCCGCGCCCAGATCACCGACGCGGTCACCGTCTTCTGGCTCTTCGCCCTCGGCTGGGCCGCCGCCCGCGCCCGCACCGTCCCCCACCGCCTCCTGGTCACGGCCATCGCCCTGACCACCGTCCCCGGCTTCTTCCCGGGCGAGCCGCGCCGGGAGCTCTTCGTCATGGCGGGCTTCTGCCTCCTCGTCTGGTTCCCCACCCTCCCGAGCCTCCACCGCGTCAACCAGGCCGCAGGCCTGCTCGCGGGCGCGTCCCTCTCCATCTACCTGACCCACTGGCAGATCTACCCGCTCGTCGACGACTTCTCGAAGCACCTGGCCCTGGCGGCCTCCCTGGCCTTTGGCATCGCCTACGGCGCCGCCGTCACCCGGCTCGGCCGACGCGTATCGGCGCTGCGCGGCTCGGCGCGCCTCGGCGGCAGGGGCCCGGGAAGATCCCGGCCCCGTGCGCGGTTTGTAGAACCGTGAACGATTTCGAGGTGTACGAGACACCGGGGCGTGCGGGGCGCGAGGTCGACGTGGTGGTGGTCGGGGCCGGGCAGGCGGGGCTTTCGGCGGGGTACCACCTGCGGACCGGGTTCGAGCCCGACCGGGACTTCGTCGTGCTCGACCACTCCCCGCGGCCGGGCGGTGCCTGGCAGTTCCGGTGGCCCTCGCTCACGTACGGCAAGGTGCACGGGATGCACGCGCTGCCCGGGATGGAGCTGACCGGGGCGGACCCGGCGCGGCCGTCGTCCGAGGTGATCGGGGAGTACTTCTCGTCGTACGAGGAGGCCTTCGGTCTGCGGGTGCACCGGCCGGTGGACGTCAGCGCGGTCCGCGAGGGCGAGGGCGGGCGGCTGCTCGTGGAGACCTCGGAGGGGACGTACGCCACCCGGGCGCTGATCAACGCGACCGGCACCTGGGACCGGCCCTTCTGGCCCCGCTACCCCGGGCAGGAGACCTTCCGCGGGCGGCAGCTGCACACCGCGCGGTACCCGGGTCCTGAGGCCTTCGCCGGGCAGCGGGTGATCGTGGTCGGCGGCGGGGCCTCCGGGACCCAGCACCTGATGGAGATCGCCGACGTCGCCGCCGCGACCACCTGGGTGACCCGGCGCGAGCCGGTCTTCCGCGAGGGGCCGTTCGGCGAGGTCGAGGGCCGGGCCGCGGTGGCGCTCGTGGAGGAGCGGGTACGGCAGGGACTGCCGCCGCGCAGCGTCGTCTCGGTCACCGGGCTTCCGCTCAACGACGCGATCCGCGCCGCGCGGGCGCGCGGCATCCTGGACCAGCAGCCGATGTTCGACCGGATCACCCCGACCGGGGTGGCCTGGGACGACGGGCGGACGGTGGACGCGGACGTGATCCTCTGGGCGACCGGCTTCCGGGCCGTGATCGACCACCTCGCCCCGCTGCGGCTGCGCGAGCCGGGCGGCGGGATCCGGGTCGAGAGGACCCGGGCGGTCCGTGACCCGCGGATCCACCTCGTCGGTTACGGTCCCTCCGCGTCCACCGTCGGCGCCAACCGGGCCGGCCGGGCCGCGGTCGCCGAGATCCGGCGGCTGCTCAGGAACGCCCCGCAGCCCGTCGCTGCTCGTTGAAGTCGGCGACGTTCGCCTGGTGTTCGGCGTAGCTGCCGGTGAACCGGGTGTCGCCGTGGCGCACGGTCACGAAGTACAGCCAGTCGCCGTCCGCCGGGGACACGGCCGCGCCCATGGCC
This sequence comes from Streptomyces sp. NPDC048623, assembly GCF_040650755.1. Lineage (NCBI taxonomy): Bacteria > Bacillati > Actinomycetota > Actinomycetes > Kitasatosporales > Streptomycetaceae > Streptomyces > Streptomyces sp. NPDC048623. The sequence goes on along the minus strand of NZ_JBEZHV010000004.1, from coordinate 145,720 downwards.
TGCTCGCCCGGGTTGCCGATGGGTGACGGCGGCAGGCCCCGGCGCTCGTAGGTGTTGTACGGGCTGTCGATGCGGGTGTCCCGGTGGCTGGTGTCCACGGTGTCCCGCCCGAGGGCGTAGTTGATGGTGGAGTCCATCTGCAGCGGCATGTTCTGGGCGAGCCGGTTGTAGACGACCCGGGCCACCTTCCCCATGTCGCCGGGGGTGTCGGCCTCGGCCTGGACGATGCTGGCGACGATGACCAGCTGGTGGACGCTCAGGCCGTGGCGTCGGGCACCGTCCGCGATGCTCGGGGCACCGAAGCGCCTGGTGGCGGTGTCGACCATGTAGCGCAGCAGGCCCTCGGCGGTGGTGGCCTTGTCGACCGGATAGGTCGCAGGGAAGAGATAACCCTCGGGATTGCCGGCGGCCGCGGCCGGCAGGGCGAGCTTGGTGGCGGGGGCCTGGGCGGTCTTGCGGGCGGTGCCCTGGGGGAGACCGAGGGAGCGGTCGACGGCCGCGTACACCTCACCGTCGCGCCAGCCCTCGGGGATGAGCAGGGTGCGCTGCTTCGCGGGGACGGGGCGGGGCGCGGGGTCGCCGCCGGTGAACAGCAGGAGCGGCACGGTGATGGCCGCGGCGACGGCGAACAGGCCGCCGAGCAGCAGGACGAGCTTCCCGCGCCGGGTGAGCCGGGTGCGGCGGCGACGGGGGTCGGGCTGCCAGGTCCGGTACGTCATGGGCGCACGCTAACCCGCTCCGCACCCGAATCCGGGGACCCCGCACACGCGGCAGCGCCGCCGGTCCCTGGGACGGGGGCCGGCGGCGCCGCTCTCCTGCTACGGGTCAGACGAGCCAGCCCAGGAAGTGGAGGACGCCGGCGAGCAGGTTGGTGATCACGTTCATGGTGGTGCTTCTCCTCGTACAGAGCTTTCTGTGGGACTGCGCAGTCGCGGTCTGCAGCCCGTCGCTTGCGCACAGTAAGCATCCGACGCCGTACGGGAGTTGAGCAACCGAATCCGGGACGATCACACGTTCCGGGGAACAACCGCTCCCACGTTCGTGTGTTCGTCGCGCCGCACCAGGGCCGCGTACCGCCCGTCCAGGGCGATCAGCTCCTCGTGGGTGCCGCGCTCGGCGATGCGGCCGGCCTCCAGGACGACGATCTGGTCGGCGTCGCGGACGGTGGAGAGGCGGTGGGCGATGGTGATGGTGGTGCGGCCGGCCGAGAGTGCGTCGATGGCCTGCTGGACGGCGTGTTCGGTACGGGTGTCGAGCGCGCTGGTCGCCTCGTCGAGGATCAGCACCGGCGGGTCGCGCAGGATGGTGCGGGCGATGGCCAGACGCTGCTTCTCGCCGCCGGAGAAGCGGTAGCCGCGCTCGCCGACCAGGGTGTCGTAGCCGTCGGGCAGCGAGGAGATGTGGTCGTGGATCTGGGCCGCGCGGGCGGCGGCCACGATCTCCTCGTCGGTGGCGTCGGGCTTGGCGAAGCGCAGGTTGTCCGCGACGGAGGCGTGGAAGAGGTACGTCTCCTGGGAGACCACGCCGACGGCCCGGGCGAGGGTGTCGAAGTCGAGGTCGCGCACATCGACCCCGTCGAGGGTGACCCGGCCGTCGGTCACGTCGTAGAGCCGGGGCACGAGGTAGCTGAGGGTGGACTTGCCGGAGCCGGTGGGGCCGACCACGGCGAGGCTGCCGCCCGCCGGGACGGTCAGGTCGATCGCGTCGAGGGTGGGGCGGCCCTCGCCCTCGGGCTCGTAACGGAAGGTGGCCTTCTCGAAGGCGACCTCGCCGGAGACCCCGGCCAGGCGCACGGGCTCGTCGGGTTCGGTGATCTCGACCGGCAGGTCGAGGTACTCGAAGATGCGCTGGAAGAGGGCGAGCGAGGTCTGCATCTGCACGCCGGTGGACAGCAGGCTCACGGTGGGCCGGAAGAGACCCTGCTGGAGCGAGACGAAGGCGACCAGGGTGCCGAGCGAGATCGTGGGGCCGCCGACCTGGAGGGCGAGACCGGCCGCCCAGTAGAGCAGGGCGGGCATGGCGGCCATGACGATGCCTATGGTGGACATGCGCCAGCGGCCCGCCATGGAGGAGCGCACTTCGAGGTCGACCAGGCGCTCGGACTCCTCGGCGAAGGACTTCGTCAGCGAGTCGGCGCGGCCCATGGTGCGGCCGAGCAGGATGCCGCTGACGGACAGCGACTCGGTGACGGTGGCCGCCATGGCGGCCATCTGCTTCTGGCGCCGGGTGGTGATCCGCTTGCGCTCGCGGCCGACCCGGCGGCTGATCCAGACGAAGACCGGGAGCAGCAGCAGCGAGACCAGGGTGAGCCGCCAGTCGAGCGCGAGCATGGCGACGACGCTGGCGACGACGGCGGTGAGGTTGGAGACCAGGGAGGTCGCGGTCGAGGTGACCGTGGCCTGCATGCCGCCGATGTCGTTGGCGATGCGGGACTGCACCTCGCCGGTGCGGGTGCGGGTGAAGAAGGCCAGCGGCATGCGCTGGAGCTGGGCGTAGACGGCGGTGCGCAGGTCGTGCATGACGCGCTGGCCGACGGTGGTGGAGATCAGGGTCTGGAGCACGCCGAAGACCCCGGAGGTCACGGCGGTGAGGATCATGCCGAGGGCGAGCAGGCTGAGGAGCCCGGTGCGGCCCTGCGGAATGGCGGTGTCGAGGATCTCCCGGAGCAGGAAGGGCGAGGCGACCGAGACCAGCGACGAGGCGGCCACGAGCAGGCCGACCACGGCGAGGCGGCCCCGGTAGGGGTGGAAGAGCCGGAGGATGCGCCGCAGCTGGGCGGGCTCCTTGGGCTGCTTCGGATCACGGGCGGGGGGCGTCCAGGTGGACTCGTCGTGCGGATGCATGGGCTCCTACGAGGGGTTCGGGCCAAGGGCGTGCCGTGTGGATCGAGGGCGGGACGGATGAGCGGGGCAGGGGTCTGCGACGGTTCTTTCGGAGCATAGTTCATTGTTACCTATGCTCACAATGCACATGGTCCTGATATTGTTCCCCCATGAGCACCCCCGATCCCGACGGCCTCCTCGCCGAGCAGCTGCTGCGTCTCACCCGCCGGCTGCACCGCCTCCACAAGCGGTATCTGGAGCCGGGCGGGATCACTCCGGCGCAGTTCCGGCTGCTGCGGACGGTCGCGCACTACGAGGAGCCGCCGCGGATGGCCGACCTCGCGGCCCGGCTCGAAGTGGTCCCGCGCGCGGTGACGAGTCTGGTGGACGCCCTGGAGGCCTCGGGGCGGGTGCGCCGGGTGCCCGATCCGACCAACCGCCGGGTGATACGCATCGAGCTCACCGACGCCGGCCGCGACACGCTGAAGGAGCTGCGCAGCGCGCGCCGCGCGGCCGCGGAGGACATCCTTGCCCCACTGACCGTCGAACAGCGCGAGGTGCTCGGAGGTCTGCTGTCCGCCCTGGTCGACCCCGACCCGGAGCGCGTCTGCTGAGACCGGGGCGGCCGGGCTCGGGGCAGCCGGGACCCCGGGCGCCGCGCGCCGGAGGGGAGCGCTGGCCATGCCCGTACGGGAACCGAACCCGCAGACCCTGCGAGCCGGCATGAAGCGGCGGGCGGCGCCCGACCGGGTGCCGGACCTCCAGGCCCGGGGCACCCAGAAGCATCTGCGCGAGGAACTGATCGCCGTCCTCGGCCCCGGGAAGGTGCTGTCGAAGATCTCCGACCTGGTGCGGTACGCCTCCGACGCCAGCCCCTACCGCTTCGTGCCGCAGGTCGTGGTGGTCGCCGAGGACATCGACGACGTGTCGGCCGTCCTGTCGTACGCGCACGGCAAGGGCCGCGAGGTGGTGTTCCGGGCCGCCGGGACCAGCCTCAACGGGCAGGCGCAGGGCGAGGACATCCTGGTCGACGTGCGCCGGCACTGGACGGGCGTGGAGGTCCTGGACGGCGGCGCCAGGGTCCGGATCCGGCCGGGGACCACGGTCGCGCGGGCCAACGCGGCGCTCGCGCCGTACGGCCGGGTGCTCGGCCCCGACCCGGCGAGCGCCCTCGCCTGCACGATCGGCGGCGTCGTCGCCAACAACGCCTCGGGCATGACCGCGGGCACCACCCGCAACTCCTACCGGACGCTCGCCTCCCTCACCTTCGTGCTGCCGAGCGGCACCGTCGTCGACACCGCCGACCCGGCGGCCGACGAGGAGCTCGCCCGGGCCGAGCCGCGGCTGTGCGCCGGACTCATGGCGCTGAAGGCGGAGATCGAGGCGGACACGGAGCTGACCGCCCGGATCCGCGCCAAGTACGCGATCAAGAACACCAACGGCTACCGGCTCGACGCCTTCCTCGACGGCGCCACCCCGGTGCAGATCCTGCGCGGTCTGATGGTGGGATCCGAGGGCACCTTCGGCTTCATCTCCGAGACCGTCTTCGACACGGTGCCGCTCGACCGGAAGGTGTCGACGGCGCTCCTCTTCTTCCCCTCGCTGCCGGCGGCCGCGGCCGCCGTGCCCCGCTTCACCGGGGCGGGCGCGCTCGCCGTGGAGCTCATGGACGGCAACACCCTGCGCGCCTCGGTGAGCGTGCCCGAGGTGCCGGCCGACTGGGCGGAGCTGCCGAAGGAGACGGCGGCGCTGCTCGTGGAGTTCCGGGCGCCGGACGAGGCCGCGCAGCGGGCGTACGAGGAGGCGGCCGCCGGGGTCCTGGCGGACCTCGAACCGGTCGCGCCGGTGGCGTCCGTGGACAACGCCTTCACGCGCGACCCGGGCACGATCGGCGGCTACTGGAGGGCCCGCAGGGCCTTCGTGACGGCGGTCGGCGGCTCCCGCCCGTCCGGTACGACCCTGATCACCGAGGACTTCGCGGTGCCGCCGGACCGGCTCGCCGAGGCCTGCGCGGAACTCCTGGACCTCCAGGCCCGGCACGGCTTCGACGCCGCCGTGGCCGGGCACGCGGCACACGGCAATCTGCACTTCCTGCTCGCCTTCGACGCCGCCGACCCGGCCGACGTCGAGCGGTACGCGGCGTTCATGGGCGACTTCTGCAAGCTGACCGTGGAGCGCTTCGACGGTTCACTGAAGGCCGAGCACGCCACCGGCCGCAACATCGCGCCGTTCCTGGAGCTGGAGTGGGGGGCCAGGGCGACCGAGCTGATGTGGCGGACGAAGGAGGTCATCGACCCGGACGGGGTGCTCGCGCCGCGGATCGTCCTGGACCGCGACCCGCAGGCCCATCTGCGCGGGCTGAAGACGATCCCCACCGTGGAGGCGGTGGCCGACCCGTGCATCGAGTGCGGCTTCTGCGAACCCACCTGCCCCAGCCAGGATCTGACCACCACACCCCGCCAACGGATCGTGCTGCGCCGGGAGATGATGCGGCAGGCCGACGGATCACCTGTCGAGACCGCCCTGCTGGAGGCGTACGGGTACGACGCCGTCGACACCTGCGCGGGCGACTCCACCTGCGCCCTCGCCTGCCCGGTCGGCATCGACACCGGCGCGATGATGAAGGCGTTCCGGCACGAGCGGCACTCGCCGCGCGAGGAGCGGGTCGCGGCGCTCGCCGCGAAGAACTTCCGGGCCGTGGAGGCCTCGGCGCGGCTCGCGGTGGCCACGGCGGCGCGGATGGGCGACGGGCTCCTGGAGTCGGTGACCGGCCTCGCACGCACGGCGGTACGGCCGGACCTGATGCCGGCGTGGCTGCCGGAGATCCCCGGGGCGGCCGGCCGTCGGCTGCCGCGCACCCACCGGCCGGCGGCGGTCGCCGTCTACTACCCGGCCTGTGTGAACCGCGTCTTCGGAAATCCGGAGGGACTTGACGGACTGTCACTGCCCGGGGCGATGGTGGCGCTGTCGGCCCGGGCGGGGCGGCCGGTGTGGATCCCGGACGACGTGGCCGGCACCTGCTGCGCCACCATCTGGCACTCCAAGGGCTATGAGCGCGGCAACGAGGTGATGGCCAACCGGATCGTGGAGGCGGCCTGGGGCTGGACCGCGGGCGGCCGGCTGCCACTGGTGGTCGACGCCTCCTCCTGCACCCTGGGCATCGCCCGCGAGGTCGTGCCGTATCTCACCGACGAGAACCGGGAGTTGCACGCCGAGCTCACGGTCCTGGACTCGCTGGTGTGGGCGGCCGACGAGCTGCTGCCGCGCCTCGACGTGCGCCACCGTGTCGGCTCGGCCGTGGTCCACCCGACCTGTTCCATGCGGCATCTGGGCGACGAGGAGAAGCTGACGGCACTCGCCGCGGCCTGCGCCGAGGAGGTCGTGGTCCCGGTCGACGCGGGCTGCTGCGCCTTCGCCGGGGACCGCGGCATGCTGCACCCGGAGCTGACCGCCTCGGCCACCGCCCGCGAGGCGGTGGAGGTCACCGCCCGCCCCTTCGACGTCCACCTCTCGGCCAACCGGATGTGCGAGGTCGGCATGGACCGGGCCACCGGGCGCGCCTACCACTCGGCGCTGATCGCCCTGGAGCGCGCGACCCGCCCGTGACCGGAGACCGCGCCCGGACCCGCACCGACAGGGCGGCGCCCCATGGGTGGGGTCCGGGCGCGGGGAGCCTCAGCAGCGCCGCAGGTCCTCGACCAGGGCGCCCTGGGCGGTCTTCAGGGAGCGGTCGTAGCAGCCGTCCGAGCCGACGCGCCGGTAGCGCTCGGCGCTGGTGCCGATCGCGTGGCGCTCCTCGCGCGGGACGCCGAGGGTGAAGGAGGCGTCGCCGGTGTAGGTGTCGTCGAGCCGCGACCAGGACAGGCGCTCGCCGCCCCGGACGACCTCGGTGGCGGCCCGGTCGCCGATGGTGAGGACCGTCCGCAGCCGGTTGCCGTCGTCGACGGTGATCTCACCGTCCATCGTGTACACGCGGTGGGTGCGGGTCGCGGTGCGCCCGACGGTCACGGTCTCGTCGTCGGTCCAGGACGCGGTGAGCGCGTCCGGGTTCTCGTCGGCACCGCCCCAGCGGTGCGTCGAGCGGTGGTCGACGGTGCGGGTGACGGTGGTGGAGACACGCCCGTGCGAGGTGTTCAGGTGGCCCGCCACGGTGAGCGTGTGCCCGCCGGCGGTCTCCAGGACGTCCGGCGAACCGGGCGTGTACACCGTGGAGTTGCGCGGGACTCCCGCCTCGTGCCGGTCGAGGGCGCCGGTGACGACCGTACTGCCCTCGTCCTGCCAGAGCAGTACGTTGGCGGGCACGCTCCAGCCGCTCTGCCCGGCGGGGACGCCGGCCACGGACACCTCGACGCGGTGGGCCCGCCCGTCGTTGAGCACGGCCGCGAAGGGCGTGAGGTCGTAGACGACCGGCTGCACGTCGAAGGCGCGCGGCGCGGGGGTCACGTACCAGAGGAAGGGATTGGACCAGCCGCCGGTCCAGACGTGTGGGAAGGGCGCGGCGATGCCGGCGAGCTGTCCGTCGACGCTGATCCGCACCTCGCGGTACGGGCCGTCGGCGGCCTTGCAGGAGTAGGGCGCCGCGTCGGGGACGGTGAGGTACCAGAACTCCTCGCAGCCGCCGCCCGATCCGGTCGCGTACACCTCGGCGAGGATGCGTTCGGTGTTGCGCGGGGTGGTGAGAGTGGCGTCGGTGAGCGGCAGCACCCGGTCGGGGGTGCCGGCGGCGGGCTTCACCTTGCCCTGGGCGGTGTGGAAGGTGAGGGTGACGCGGACGTCGATGACGCCGGTGTACGTCTCGTTGACGACGTTGCCGATGAGCATCTCGACGGGCTGCGGACGGGTGAGGACGTCGCGGTAGCGGGTGACGTCCTTCTCGACCGTCCAGGCGATGCCGTCGGGCGAGGGCTCGGGGGTGGAGGTGCGGAGGATCTCGACCCCGCCGACGCCGAGGTGCCCGAGGCGGTCGTACTGACGCCCCTTCACCTTGCCTTCGAGGCGCAGCACCACCTTGTTCCAGCGGGTGCCGCACTCCCTGGGCGGGGTGTAACTCCCCTGGTACGGCGTGAAGTCGCGGAACTGGGCCTCGGCCAGGGTGACTTCGCAGGAGCGGGTGCCGGGGGTGCCGACCGGGGGCGCCGCGGTGACCGGGTCGTGCCAGTCGGTGGTGAACTCGGCCGGCGGGGTCTCCGCGGCCGGCGCCGGGGCCTCGTCCGCGTGCGCGGAGGCGGGTCCGGAGAGCAGCAGTCCGGCGGCGAGGGTGAGGCCGCCGATCATGCTCATGATCTTCCGTTGTCTCATGGGTCGTGAGTGAAGCGCGGGCCGGGTGACGCGCGCCAGAGGGCATGGGACCGGCTTGGCGCGATCTGTTCGCACATGCCGGAAAACCGATTGCCGCGGGCGGCGCGCAGCGCAAGCCTTGAGGTCGGTCCGGGGTGCCGAAGGCCCCGTCGTATCCCTTGGGGCACCATGCAGATCAAAGACCTTCCGTATGCCGACCCGGGAGTGCCGGACGTCCGCTCGGGCTTCCGCTTCCTCCTCTGGCTCGGCCGCAGACAGCTGGGCGGGCAGCTGAAGTGCCTGTTCTGGGGCCTGCTGCTGCAGCTCGGCATCGCCGGGCTCCCCCTGGGCGTCGGTGTCTCGGTGCAGGCGGTGGTGGACCGCGACGGCGGCTGGCTCGTCCTCGGCCTCGGGCTGCTCGTCGGCTGCGGACTGGCCATCGCGGCGGGCGACACGATGGTGCACCGGGTGGCCGTGACCAACTGGATCACCGCCGCCGCCCGCGTCCAGCAACTGCTCGCCCGCAAGGCCGCGGAGCTCGGCTCCGTGCTGACCCGCCGGGTCGCGGCGGGCGAGGTGGTGGCCGTGTCCACCGGCGACGTGGAGAAGATCGGCTGGTTCGTCGAGGCCTTGTCCCGCTTCGCGTCCTCCGCCGTCGCGCTCGCCGCGGTCTGCGTCGGGCTCGTGCTGTACCAGCCGGAGCTCGGCCCGCTCGTCGCACTCGCCGTCCCCGTGCTCGCCCTCGCCGCGCTGCCGCTGCTCCCCCGGGCCACCCGGCGGGCCAACGAGCAGCGCGGGAAGGCCGGCCGGGCCACCGAACTGGCCTCGGACACGGTCGCCGGGCTGCGGGTGCTGCGCGGCATCGGCGGCGAGGAGCTGTTCCTCGGGCGCTACCGGGCCGCCTCCCAGGAGGTGCGCCGGGCGGCGGTGCGCAGCGCCCGGATGTGGGCACTGATCGCCGCGCTCCAGGTGCTGCTGCCGGGCCTGCTGCTCCTGGGGGTCGTGGTGTACGGCGCGCAGCTGGCCCTCGACCACCGCATCTCGGTGGGTGCCCTTGTCACGGTCTACGGCGCGGTGGCGCTCACCCATCATCCGCTGCGCACCTTCGAGGAGATCGCCATGGCGTACTCCTTCTCGCGCCCGGCCGCGCGGCGCGCCGCCCGGGTGCTCGCCCTGGCCCGTACGACGAGCACGAGCACGGCGGCCCACGAGGTGCCGGACGGCGATCTGTACGACCCGGTGACCGGGGTGCGGGCGCCGGCCGGGGAGTTCACGGCGGTGGTGTGCGGCGACCCGGACGCGGCCGGCCGGCTCGCGGACCGGCTCGGCGGACATCCGGCGGAGCCGGGCGAGGGGCACTCCTCGGTGCTGCTCGGCGGGATCGCGCTCGACTCGCTGCCGCTGGACACCGCGCGGGCCGCCGTCCTCGTCCAGGACAAGGACCCGGTGCTGCTGTCCGGCACGCTCGCGGAGCTGCTCGACGTACCGGCCTCCGGCAAGGTGGCGGCGGCCGAGGCCCTGGACGCGGCCCGCTGCGGGGACGTGCTCGACGCGCTCGCGCAGGCCTCCGTGGACACCGGCGGCGACCCGATGCGGACCCGGATCACCGAGCGCGGCCGGTCGCTGTCCGGCGGCCAGCGGCAGCGCCTGGCCCTGGCCCGTTCGCTGGTCACCGACCCGCCGGTGCTGGTCCTCGACGAGCCGACCTCGGCGGTCGACGCGCACACCGAGGCCCGGGTGGCGGCCGGGATCAAGCGGCTGCGGACCGGGCGGACCACCGTGGTCCTCGCCTCCTCGCCGCTGCTGCTCGACCTCGCCGACCGGGTGGTCCTGGTCGACGGCGGCACGGCGGCCGCCGTCGGCACCCACCGTGAACTGCTCGCCGCCGAGCCGCGCTACCGGGCCGTGGTGACCCGCGAGACGGAGGCGGAGCCCGCCCTCGACGGCGACCTCGTCCCCCTCGGCGAACTGGAAGGAGAGAGCGCATGATCCGCGTGGCGCCGCCCGCGTACGACCCGGCCGCGCCCCGGTCGGCCACCACCCTGCCGGTCGCCGGAGCGGTCACCGTCCGCGGCTACGTACGGGAGCTGCTGCGCCGCCACCGGCGCGCGTTCGCCGTGCTCGTCGCGGTCAACGCGATCGCCGTGACCGCCTCGATGGCCGGACCGTATCTGCTCGGTTCGGCCGTGGACGCGCTCACCACCGGGTCCCGCGAGCTCCATCTGGAGCGCACCGCCGCCCTGTTCGCGCTCGCGCTGCTCGTCCAGACGGTCTTCGTACGGCTCGTCCGGCTGCGCGGTGCGATGCTCGGCGAGGAGATGCTGGCCGATCTGCGCGAGGACTTCCTGGTGCGCTCGGTGGCACTGCCGCCGGGCGTCCTGGAGCGGGCCGGCACCGGCGACCTGCTGTCCCGGATCACCACGGACATCGACCGGCTCGCCAACGCGATGCGCGAGGCGGTGCCGCAGCTCGTCATCGGCGTGGTGTGGGCGGGGCTGCTGATCGCCGGTGTGGCCGTCACCGCGCCGCCGCTGGCGCTCGCGCTCGTCCTCGCCGCGCCGTTGCTGATCGCCGGCTGCCGCTGGTACTTCCGGCGCGCGCCCGCCGCGTACCGCTCGGAGGCCGCCGGGTACGCGGCCGTGGCCGCCGCTCTCGCGGAGACCGTGGACGCGGGCCGCACGGTCGAGGCGCACCGCCTCGGCCGGCGCCGGATCGAGCTGTCGGACCGCCGCGTCCACGAGTGGACCCGATGGGAGCGCTACACCCTGTATCTGCGCTCCGTGCTCTTCCCGGTCGTCACCCTCACCCACACCGTGATCATCACCGGGGTGCTCGCGATCGGCGGGTTCCTGGTCTTCCGGGGATGGATGGACGTGGGGCAGCTGACCACGGGCGCGCTGCTCGCGCAGATGCTGGTCGACCCGATCGGGATCGTGCTGCGCTGGTACGACGAGCTCCAGGTCGCCCAGGTGTCGCTGGCCCGTCTGGTGGGCGTGCGCGAGATCGAGCCCGCGGCGGGCGAGCAGTCCGTACGGCCCGAGGGGCGCGCGGTGCGGGCGGACGAGGTGCGCTTCGGCTACCGGGAGGGCGTGGACGTGCTGCACCGGGTGTCGCTGGACGTCGCCCCGGGCACCCGGCTCGCTCTGGTCGGTCCGTCCGGCGCCGGGAAGTCGACGCTCGGCCGGCTGCTCGCGGGCGTGTACGCGCCGCGGGCCGGCCGGGTCACCCTCGGCTCCGCCGAGCTGGCCCGGATGCCCGCCGAGCGGGTCCGCGAGCATGTCGCCCTGGTCAACCAGGAGCACCACGTCTTCGTGGGCTCGCTCCGGGACAATCTGCTGCTCGCCCGGGCGGGCGCCGAGGACACCGAGCTGTGGGCGGCGCTCACGGCGGTCGACGCGGAGGGCTGGGCGCGGGCGCTCGACGCGGGCCTGGACACCGGGGTCGGCTCGGGCGGCCATACGCTCACCCCGGCCCAGGCCCAGCAGGTGGCGCTGGCCCGCCTCGTCCTCGCCGACCCGCACACCCTGGTCCTGGACGAGGCGACCTCGCTCCTCGACCCGCGCGCGGCCCGGCACCTGGAGCGTTCCCTGGCCCGGGTCCTGGACGGCCGCACGGTCGTGGCGATCGCGCACCGGCTGCACACGGCGCACGACGCCGATCTCATCGCGGTGGTCGAGGACGGCCGGATCAGCGAGCTGGGCAGCCATGACGAGCTGGTGGCGGCGGACGGGGCGTACGCGGCGCTCTGGCGCTCCTGGCACGGCTGAGGCGGCCGCGACAGCCGCGCCCGCGCCCGTACGGCGAAGGGGCCGCACCGGACGATCCGGTGCGGCCCCTTTCCCGTACAGCTAGAAGAAGCCGAGTGCCGAGGCTCCCCCGACGCCGCCCAGCACCATGAAGACCGGCATGAGGACCTTCAGCTCGACCCAGCTGCCGGCCCGGAAGCGCATGCCCTTGGGCGGGCCGATCGGGTACCAGCGCTTGCGGCCGACCGGGATGGGCCACAGGATCGGGCAGCCGGAGACGGTCAGGGCGTCGCCGATGTCGTGGACGAGGGCGCCCAGGACGATCGGCAGCCCCAGCCACAGGTACTCCTGGCCCGGCTCGGTGAACAGCCAGTCGGCGCCGTTGCCCGGCTGGTCGAGGACCCCGGCGAGGATCCAGGCGCTGGTGGCGCCGAGCAGCCACACCAGGACGTCGCTGGACATCCGGGCGGCCCGCCACAGCAGGCCCTCGACCGCGAGGACCAGGTGCACGAAGAGGATCGCCAGGACCGCCCAGCGGCCGCCGGTGATGGCCGCGACCGAGCAGCCGCCGCCGATCAGGACCGCCCACACCCAGGTGTGGGTGAGGGTGCGGTGCCCGCCGGAGCGCCGCGGGTCGGCGGTGGAGCGGGTCCCCTTGTAGACGGCGTACGACAGCTTGTCGACGATCTCGCACAGCCAGCGGGAGACCGGCCCGAAGGCACGCGAGATGGTCGCCGCCTTGTGGTCGAGGTCGGGGGCCAGGGCCGCGCCCGCGCAGATGAGCGCGCCGACGACGAGAACCGGCCAGGGCATCGGGTGGTCGAAGGCTGCCGCGGCCGCCCCGACCCCCAGCCAGGCCGCCGCTCCGGACAGCGAGTGCGCCGGTCCCATCATGGTCGTTCCCCGCCCCATCTCTCGCGATTTCCCGCGATTCCCCGTGCGCCGGCGCCCAGTTGACGGCCGGTCGGTGCGCCGGCCGCTCGGCCGGTCGACGGGTCACCCTATCCTCCGTGATCTTCGTCCTGATGGCCGGTTCCCTCATCCGAGCGGAATCCAGGCAAGATGGGGTCGTGACCCTTATCGATCAGCTGCCGCCGACCGCCGACCCCGACGCCCTCTTCGAGGCCTTCTCCTCATGGGCGGAGGGCCGGGGCATCACGCTCTACCCGGCCCAGGAGGAGGCGCTGATCGAGGTGGTCTCCGGGGCCAACGTGATCCTCTCGACCCCCACCGGCTCCGGAAAGTCCCTTGTCGCGGCGGGTGCGCACTTCACGGCCCTGGCCAATGACCAGGTCACCTTCTACACCGCGCCGATCAAGGCGCTGGTGTCGGAGAAGTTCTTCGACCTGTGCAAGATCTTCGGCACGGAGAACGTCGGCATGCTGACCGGCGACGCGTCCGTGAACGCGGACGCGCCGGTGATCTGCTGCACCGCCGAGGTGCTCGCCTCGATCGCGCTGCGCGACGGCAAGGACGCCGACATCGGCCAGGTCGTGATGGACGAGTTCCACTTCTACGCGGAACAGGACCGCGGCTGGGCCTGGCAGATCCCGCTCCTGGAACTCCCGCAGGCCCAGTTCGTCCTCATGTCGGCGACGCTCGGCGACGTGTCGATGTTCGAGAAGGACCTGACCCGGCGCACCGGGCGCCCGACCTCGGTGGTCCGCTCGGCGACCCGGCCGGTGCCGCTGTCGTACGAGTACCGGCTCACGCCCATCACGGACACCCTCACCGAGCTGCTCCAGACGAAGCAGGCGCCGGTGTACATCGTCCACTTCACGCAGGCGCAGGCGGTGGAGCGCGCCCAGTCGCTGATGAGCATCAACATGTGCTCGCGCGAGGAGAAGGACGCCATCGCCGAGATGATCGGCAACTTCCGCTTCACCACGAAGTTCGGCAAGAACCTCTCGCGTTACGTCCGGCACGGCATCGGCGTGCACCACGCCGGCATGCTGCCGAAGTACCGGCGTCTGGTGGAGAAGCTGGCTCAGGCGGGTCTGCTGAAGGTCATCTGCGGTACGGACACCCTGGGTGTCGGCGTCAACGTGCCGATCCGCACGGTGCTGTTCACGGCGCTGACCAAGTACGACGGCAACCGGGTGCGGACACTGCGGGCCCGTGAGTTCCACCAGATCGCGGGCCGGGCCGGCCGGGCCGGCTTCGACACCGCCGGTTTCGTGGTGGCGCAGGCGCCCGAGCACGTCATCGAGAACGAGAAGGCGCTCGCCAAGGCCGGCGACGACCCGAAGAAGCGCCGCAAGGTGGTCCGCAAGAAGGCCCCGGAGGGCTTCGTCGCCTGGACCGAGAACAGCTTCGAGAAGCTGATCGCCGCCGAGCCCGAGCCGCTGACCTCCCGCTTCCGGGTCACCCACACCATGCTGCTCTCGGTGATCGCCCGGCCCGGCAACGCCTTCGAGGCGATGCGCAAGCTCCTGGAGGACAACCACGAGCCGCGCCGGAACCAGCTGAAGCACATCCGCCGGGCCATCGCGATCTACCGCTCGCTGCTGGACGGCGGTGTGGTGGAGCAGCTCGACACCCCGGACGCCGAGGGGCGCACGATCCGGCTGACCGTCGACCTCCAGCAGGACTTCGCGCTCAACCAGCCGCTCTCGACCTTCGCGCTCGCCGCGTTCGACCTGCTCGACCCGGAGTCCCCCTCGTACGCGCTCGACATGGTCTCGGTCGTCGAGTCGACGCTCGACGACCCGCGCCAGATCCTGCACGCCCAGCAGAACAAGGCGCGCGGCGAGGCGATCGGTGCGATGAAGGCCGACGGCGTCGAGTACGAGGAGCGGATGGAGCGGCTCCAGGAGGTCACGTACCCGAAGCCGCTCGAAGAGCTGCTCTGGCACGCGTACAACGTCTACCGGAAGTCGCACCCGTGGGTCGGCGACCACCCGGTGTCGCCGAAGTCCGTCATCCGCGACATGTACGAACGGGCGCTCTCCTTCACGGAGTTCACCTCCTTCTACGAGCTGGCGCGCACCGAGGGCATCGTCCTTCGCTACCTCGCGAGCGCGTACAAGGCGCTGGACCACACCATCCCGGACGACCTGAAGACGGAGGACCTGGAGGATCTGATCGCCTGGCTCGGCGAGATGGTGCGCCAGGTGGACTCCTCGCTGCTCGACGAGTGGGAGCAGCTGGCCAACCCCGACGTGGAGACGGCCGAGGAGGCGCAGGAGAAGGCCGACCAGGTCAAGCCGGTCACGGCGAACGCCCGCGCCTTCCGGGTGCTCGTGCGCAACGCGATGTTCCGGCGGGTGGAGCTGGCGGCGCTCGACAACGTGGACGAGCTGGGCGAGCTGGACGGCGAGGCCGGCTGGGACGCGGACGCGTGGGGCGAGGCCATGGACGCGTACTGGGACGAGTACGACGACCTCGGTACGGGTCCGGACGCGCGCGGCCCGAAGCTGCTCGCCATCGAGGAGGACGCGGCGCACGGCGTCTGGCGCGTCCGGCAGACCTTCGCCGACCCGAACGGCGACCATGACTGGGGCATCAGCGCGGAGG
Organism: Streptomyces sp. NPDC048623; assembly: GCF_040650755.1. Lineage (NCBI taxonomy): Bacteria > Bacillati > Actinomycetota > Actinomycetes > Kitasatosporales > Streptomycetaceae > Streptomyces > Streptomyces sp. NPDC048623. The sequence continues at coordinate 130,359 of NZ_JBEZHV010000004.1, read as the reverse complement.
TGGACCTGGCGGCCTCGGACGAGGAGGGCCGGGCGATCGTGCGGGTGACCTCGGTCGGCCAGCTGTAGACGCCCGTAGACGCCTGAAGACGGTCTGTAGACACCCGTAGACGTTCCTGGAGGAGGACCAAGGTGACCAACCCCGCCGAGAGGCTGGTGGATCTGCTCGATCTGGAGCGGATCGAGGTGAACATCTTCCGCGGCCGCAGCCCGCAGGAGTCGTTGCAGCGGGTCTTCGGCGGGCAGGTGGCCGGCCAGGCCCTGGTGGCGGCCGGGCGCACCGTGGACGGCGAGCGCCCGGTGCACTCGCTGCACGCCTACTTCCTGCGGCCCGGCCGGCCGGGCGTGCCGATCGTCTACCAGGTGGAGCGGGTGCGCGACGGGCGTTCCTTCACCACCCGCCGGGTCACGGCGGTCCAGGAGGGCCGGACGATCTTCAATCTGACGGCCTCCTTCCACCTCCCCGAGGAGGGTGCCTTCGAGCACCAGCTCCCGCCGCGGCACCTGGTGGACCCGGAGAGCCTGCCGAAGCTCGCGGACGAGGTCCGCGACCACCTCGGGGGGCTGCCGGAGGCCCTGGAGCGGATGGCACGGCGCATGCCCTTCGACATCCGCTACGTGGACCGCCTGCGCTGGACGAAGGAGGAGGTCACGGGCGCGGACCCGCGCAGCGCTGTCTGGATGCGCGCGGTGGGCCCGCTGGGCGACGACCCGCTGGTCCACACCTGCGCGCTCACCTACGCCTCCGACATGACGCTCCTGGACGCGGTCCGGATCCCCGTCGAGCCGCTCTGGGGCCCGCGTGGCTTCGACCTGGCCTCGCTCGACCACGCGATGTGGTTCCACCGCCCGTTCCGGGCGGACGAATGGTTCCTGTACGACCAGGAGTCGCCGATCGCGACGGGTGGGCGCGGTCTGGCGCGCGGCCGGATCTACGACCGCGAGGGGCGACTGCTGGTGTCGGTGGTGCAGGAGGGGCTGTTCCGGAAGCTGTAGCGCTTTCCAGGGCGCGTTGTCGTGTCGGGTTCGGTGCACTGATGTCCGGGCGGGGACTCATGGGACACGGCACCCGGCTCAGGTTCCGGGGAGGATACGGCGCGTTTCGTAGGCCCACATCGCGATCTCGACCCGGTTGCGGGCGCCGAGTTTGGCCATCAGGCTGGCCAGATGCGTCTTCACCGTGCTGAGGCTGATGTGCAGTGCATCGGCGATCTCGGTGTTGGTCAGCCCGCGAGCGACGGCGAGGAGCACCTGCTCCTCGCGGGCGGTGACGGGGGACACCGGCTGGGCCACGGGCCGGCCGGCGGGCAGGTCGGCGAACGCCTGGAGCAGACGGACGGTGACGCTGGGCGCGATGAGCGCCTCACCGTCGGACGCCGACCGTACGGCCTGCGCCAGAAGGTCCGGTCCCGTGTCCTTGAGGAGGAATCCGCGGGCGCCGGCCCGCAGTGAGCCGTAGACGTACTCGTCGAGGTCGAACGTGGTGATGACGACCACGGCCAGCGGGTCGGCGACGCCCGGGCCGGCGATCAGCCGGGTGGCCTCCAGCCCGTCGAGTACGGGCATGCGGATGTCGAACAGGCAGACGTCGGGGCGCAGTTCACGGGCCAGGCGTACCGCTTCCCGTCCGTCGGCGGCCTCGCCGACCACCTCGATGCCGGGCTGGGCGTTCAGCATGATCCGCAACCCGGTGCGGATGATCGCCTGGTCGTCAGCGACGAGGACGCGAATGGACACCGCTCTCGCTCCTCGCTCTCGGCAGTTCGGCGTCGACATGCCAGCCCCGGTCGGTACCCGGGCCGGCTCGTAGTGTGCCGCCGAGCAGCGTCGCGCGCTCGCGCAGTCCGGTAAGTCCGTATCCGTCGCGACCCCGCCCGGTGCGCCGGCCGTTGTCGCGCACGCTCACCCGTACCGTGTGCCGTTCCGCGGCGACCCGGACGACGAGTTCGGTCGCGTCGACCGCATGGCGCAGCGCGTTGGTCACCGACTCCTGCACGATCCGGTAGACGGCCGCGTCCACGGCCGGGGGCAGCGCGTCCAGCTCGCCGTCGAGCCCCAGGTCGACCCTGAGGCGACCACCCGGGGTACGCACCAGGCGCTCCAGATCCGCGACACCGGCAGGCGGCGCCAGCTCGGCGCCGACCCCGCGGTCGCGCAGCGCGGCGACCATGGCGCGCATTTCCTCCAGCGTGCGCGCCCCTTCCTCCTCGACCCCCTCCAGCGCCTCGACGGCGGCGGACGGGTCGGTGCCCGCGAGCACCCGGCCCGCCTGGGCGATGATCACCATGGCCGACACGTGGTGGGCCACCGTGTCGTGCAGTTCCCGGGCGAGCTGCTCGCGCTCGCGGGAGCGCAGCTGCTCCAACTGCCGCTCGCGAGCGGTCACCCGGAACCGCACGGCAGCCCCGACCACGCCGGGCAGCAGCAGGAAGACGAAGCCCACGGCCTTTTCGACGACCGGGGTCCCGTCCGTGACGACACACAGCGCGCCGACCGCGAGGATCACCGCGCCGCCCAGCACGATCTCGCGTCCCGATCCCCACCGGGGCAGCGCGTACACCAGCACGAGCACGACCGTGCCGGTGTACAGGCCGACGGGCTCGCGCGGTGCGGCGACGAGCGAGGCCACCGGAAGCAGGAGCACCGAGCCGAACGCCAGCGTCACCGTCGCCAGCGGGCGGGTCCGGCGCCACAGGGTCAGCAGGCACAGCCATACGGCGAACACCACCGCCACCGGCCGCCACACGACGTTCTCGCGCAGGGTGGCCTCCAGCGCCACACCGGCAAGGCCCGCGGCGAGCAGCGCCCAGTCCCGCCACACCCGGGCGGGCGCGTCGGGCGGCCGGGGTTCGGTCCACAGGGTTCGCAGGTCGTCTCGGAGCACGGTTCTCAGCCTAGGGACCGCGGCGTGCCGCGCATCGGCCGAAAGGACGGGGCCTCACTCCGACTTGGGGCCGACGGATCCGCGGCCCGCGGGCCGATGCCGCGGAGCGCCGTGGCGACGAGCCTCGGCATCGGCGGCCGTACAAGGACGGCCGACGAGGTGGTTGGAGGACCCGATGCTCTCGAAAGCCCTGTTGCGCCTGGGCGCAGGCGCCGCCCGCCGTCCCTGGCGGGTGATCGCGGCATGGCTGATCGCCGCCACGCTCGCCGTCCTCGCCGCGATCGCCTTCGGTGGGCGGACCGCGGACTCGATGACCGCTCCGGGACTGGACTCCCGACGGGCCGCGGAACTGATCGAGCGGGCCGGCACCGGCCAGGAGGGGATGACCGCCCACGTGGTCGTCACCCCCCTCGACGGCGGTGCGACGTTCTTCGACCACGGCAGCGCGCGCACCGCTCTCACGCGGCTGCAGACCGAGGTGCAGCGGCTGCCGCACGTGCTCGGCACGAGCGACCCGGCGGGGGCACTCGACGCAGGCGGGGACACCACCGTGCGCCGCGGCCTCGTCTCGGCCGACGGGCGGATCGCGGTCGTCCGGGTGCAGTACCCCGACCAGAGCCGGCTGTCGGCCGAAGACCTCGACGCCCTCGTCGATCTCGGCGACCGGCTGCGCGCCGAACTGCCCCTGCGCATCGAGATGGGCGGGAACCTCTTCTACGCCTTCTCCGACCCCGACGGCGGCGCGAGCGAGTTGACCGGCCTCCTCGCCGCGGCCGCGATCCTGTTCCTGGCGTTCGGTTCGCTCGTCGCCGCCGCGCTGCCGATCGGCATGGCGGTCTTCGGGCTGACCGTCGGGGTGGCCACGATGACGGTACTGGCGGGGGTGACGGAGGTCCCCACCTTCGCGCCGGTCCTGGGCAGCATGGTCGGGCTCGGAGTGGGCATCGACTACGCGCTGTTCGTGCTCGCCAGGCACCGGGAGTACCTCGCGCGCGGGCTCGATCCGCACGAGGCGGCCGGACGAGCCGTGGCCACGGCCGGGCGGCCGGTGGTCTTCGCCGGCGGCACCGTCGTCGTGTCGATCCTCGGTCTGGCGGTCGCGAACGTGCCGTTCATGACGGTGGGCGGGCTTGCCGTCTCGATCGTCGTCCTGACGATGGTGCTCGCGTCGGTGACGCTGCTGCCGGCCTTCCTCGGCGCGGCCGGCCCGCGGCTGGGCCGGGCCGGCCGGATCGGCCGGATCGGCCGGATCGGCCGGATCGGTCGGGCACTTCAGGCCGGGCGGTCGGGCCGACTCGCACGGCGGCGGGACCCGGCGGCGGGCGCCGTCCCCGCCGCCGGGTGGCGTCGCTGGATCGGGCACGTCGGCCGGCACCCGGTGCCGTACGCGGTCGGCGCGGCGGGGCTGCTGCTGACCGCGACGCTGCCCGTGCTCGGTCTGCGCGTCGGCCTGCCCGACGACGGGTCATTGCCGCAGAGCCGTACCGAGCGCCGCGCCTACGACCTCGTCGCCGAGGGGTTCGGCCCGGGCACCAACGGTCCCCTCGTCATCGCCGCGGACCCCGCCGGTGATCCGGGAGTGCTGGACCGGCTCGTCACGACGGTCGCGGCGGATCCGGGCATCGCGTCCGTCGCGCCGACGCACATCGATCGGGCCACCGGCATCGCGACCCTCGTGGTGTTCCCGACCACCAGCCCTCAGGACAAGGCCACGGCCGACACCATCGTCCGGCTGCGCACCGAGGTGCTGCCCGCGGCGATCGGGCACGGCCCGGCCAGGGCGCATGTCGGCGGGGCCGCCGCGAGCCTGTCCGACGTGGGGCGACGCACCAGCGAACGCCTGCCGGTGTTCGTCGCCGCCGTGCTGGCGATGTCGTTCCTGCTGCTGACGCTGGTCTTCCGCTCGGTCGTCGTACCGCTCAAGGCGGTGCTGCTGAACCTGCTGAGCATCGGCGCGGCCTACGGCATCATGGTCGCGGTCTTCCAGTGGGGCTGGGGAGGCGCACTCATCGGGCTGGAAGCGACGGTTCCGATCGTGTCGTTCATCCCGATGTTCCTCTTCGCCATCCTGTTCGGCCTGTCGATGGACTACGAGGTGTTCCTCCTCTCCCGCGTACGCGAGGAGTACCTGCGCACCGGCGACAACGGCACGGCGATCGTCGAGGGCGTCTCGGGCACCGCCCGGATCATCACCTCGGCCGCCCTCATCATGGTGGCGGTCTTCCTGTCCTTCGCCGTCGCCGAGGACCCCTCCACCAAGATGTTCGGGCTCGGCCTGGCCACCGCGATCTTCGTCGACGCCACGGTCGTCCGCATGGTGCTGGTACCGGCGACCATGACACTCCTCGGCCGGGCCAACTGGTGGCTGCCGAAGCGGCTGGACCGGATGCTTCCCCGCGGCCCGGTCGGTGGTGGACGGTCGACCGGGCTATACGCGCCCTAGACGCCGGGGAGGGTGTCCTGGTCCACCTCGTGGCGGCGGGTGCGGATGTCCGGGCCCGGTGGGTGCAGTTTGGCGTCGCAGGACGGGCCCAGGCCGGTGCGGCGGGACTCCGGGCCGGTCAGGGGGCGGCCGCAGAGGCGGCACCGGACCGGGTGCGGCGCCCTGGGGGCGGAATCGATGTCGATTGCCAGTGGTTCGTCTCCCATGCTGAGATCAAACCCCATCGGTGTGACAAGGGAGCCTTCCATGAGCCTTTACGACATCCCGCTGACGACGCTGACCGGTGATCCGGTCTCGCTCGCCGCCTACCGCGACAAGGCCGTCCTGGTGGTGAACGTGGCCTCCAAGTGCGGTCTCACGCCGCAGTACGCGGGCCTTGAGCGGCTGCAGAAGCAGTACGCGGAGCGCGGGTTCACCGTGCTCGGCGTGCCGTGCAACCAGTTCGCGGGGCAGGAGCCGGGCAGCGCGGAGGAGATCGAGACCTTCTGCTCGACGACGTACGGCGTGTCCTTCCCGCTCCTGGAGAAGACGGACGTCAACGGTGCCGGGCGGCACCCGCTCTACGCCGAGCTGACGCGGGTCGCGGACGCCGAGGGCGAGGCCGGTGACGTGCAGTGGAACTTCGAGAAGTTCCTGATCGGCCGGGACGGCGCGGTGTCGCGGTTCCGTCCGCGCACCGAGCCGGAGGCCCCGGAGCTGGTCGCGGCGATCGAGGCGCAGCTTGTCTGACCTCGGGGTGGTGAAGCGGCTGCGGGCCGCGGGCTGTGTCTTCGCCGAGGAGGAGGCGGAGCTGCTGCGCGCGGCGGCGGCCGGTCCGGCCGAACTCGACGTGATGGTCGAGCGGCGGGCCGCGGGCCTGCCCCTCGAACACGTCGTGGGCTGGGCCGAGTTCGGGGGTCTGCGGATCGAGGTCGACGGCGGGGTGTTCGTCCCGCGCCGGCGTACGGAGTTCCTGGTCGAACAGGCGGTGGCGCTGGCCCGGCCGGGCGCCCTCTGCGTCGACCTGTGCTGCGGCTCCGGCGCGGCGGGCGCGGTGCTGCTCGCGTCCGTCGAGGGCGCCGAGGTGCACGCCGCCGACATCGAACCGGCGGCGGTGCGGTGCGCACGCCGCAACATCGAGCCGCGCGGCGGCCTGGTGTACGAGGGCGATCTCTTCGAGCCGCTGCCGGCGGCGCTGCGCGGCCGGATCGAGGTCCTCGTCGCCAATGTGCCGTACGTGCCGAGCGACGACGTGGCCCTGCTCCCGCCCGAGGCCCGCGACCACGAGCCCCTGGTCGCCCTGGACGGCGGCCCGGACGGCCTGGACGTGCTCCGCCGGGTGGCCGCGGGGGCGGCCGAGTGGCTGGCCCCGGCCGGCCATCTGCTCTTCGAGACGAGCGAACGTCAGACGGAGCGGGCGGTGGCGGCGGTCACCGCGCACGGTCTGACGGCCCGGGTCCTGGAGGACGAGGACCGCTGGGCCACGGTGGTGGTGGCGACGCGCGACCAGGGCGTGTGTCGAAAGTAGCGTCGTCCGCCCGCAGGGCGGGCGGGGAGGCGTCCGGTGCATGGGGCCTCCCCAGGCCCGCCAGGGCCGAGGGGAAGGTCGCAAGGCGGAGGGAGGAGAGCGCAGCGTGCTGCGCCGACGACTGACAACGCGGCGAGCGTGCGTGCAGGGCGCCTCCCCGCAGGCGGGACTTTCGACACACGCCCTGGCAGGGCGGTCCGCCCGGGACGAGCCGTTGTCAGTGCCGTCTGCGAGTCTGCCCTCATGGACTCAGGACAGGACTCAGTACAGGACGCGCCGGAGCTCGTCCTGCAGATCACGATCGACTGCGCGGAGCCGCGCCGGCTCGTGCCCTTCTGGGCCGAGGCGCTGCGGTACGTGCCGGAGCCGCCGCCGGAAGGGCATCCGAGCTGGTCGGCGTACTGGCGGGCGACCGGTGTGCCCGAGGAGGAACTCGGGGACGGCGCGGGCGAGTTGCCCGAGTCGATCGTGGACCCGAAGGGCGTCGGCCCGCGGGTCTGGTTCCAGCAGGTCCCGGAGCCGAAGACGGTGAAGAACCGGCTGCACCTCGATCTGAAGGTGGGCGGGGGCCGTGCGATACCCCTGGCTGTCCGCCGGGCCCGGGTGGACGCGGAGGTGGCGCGGCTGACCGCGCTCGGCGCGTCGGTCCTGTACGCGATGGACGAGCCGCACGGGATGGACTACTACGCGGTGGTGCTCCGGGACCCGGAGGGCAACGAGTTCTGCGTCGTGTGAGCCCTCCGGGCCCGGGCGGCCCGGGGCCTGGACTCCCCGGGGGCCGGTGTGCCGCGGGTCAGCGGATCGGCATGCCGGAGAGGGTGCGGGCGATGACCAGGCGCTGGATCTCGCTCGTGCCCTCGAAGATGGTGTAAATGGCCGCGTCGCGGTGCATCCGCTCGACCGGGTACTCGCGGGTGTAGCCGTTGCCGCCGAGGATCTGGATCGCCTGGGCGGTGACCTTCTTGGCGACCTCGCTCGCGTACAGCTTGGACATCGAGCCCTCGGCGGAGGTGAAGGGCTTGCCGGCGACGGCCATCCAGGAGGCGCGCCAGACGAGCAGGCGGGCGGCGTCGATCTGGGTGCGCATGTCGGCGAGCTGGAAGGCGACGCCCTGGTTGTCGATGATCGGGCGGCCGAACTGCACGCGCGTCTTCGCGTAGTCGAGGGCGACCTCGTACGCGGCGCGGGCGGTGCCGACGGCCATCGCGCCGACGGCCGGGCGGGAGGCCTCGAAGGTGGCCATGGCGGCGTTCTTCACGCGCTCGCCGTTGCCGGCCTGCTTCGCCTTCTCGCGGGCCCGGGCGAGGCGCTCGTCGAGCTTCTCCTTGCCGCCGAGGAGGCAGTGGCCGGGGACGCGGACGTTCTCCAGGACGACCTCGGCGGTGTGCGAGGCGCGGATGCCGTGCTTCTGGAACTTCTGGCCCTGGGAGAGGCCGGGGGTGTTCGGCGGCACGATGAAGGAGGCGTGGCCCTTGGAGCCGAGCTCGGGGTCGACGACGGCGACCACGACATGCACGTTGGCGATGCCGCCGTTGGTGGCCCAGGTCTTGGTGCCGTTGAGCACCCACTCGTCCTTGGCCTCGTCGTAGACGGCGCGGGTGCGCATGGAGGCGACATCGGAGCCGGCGTCGGGCTCGGAGGAGCAGAAGGCGGCGACCTTGACGTCGCCGGCGTCGCCGTACATCTGCGGGACCCAGGTGCCGATCTGCTCCTCGGTGCCGTTGGCGAGGACGCCGACGGCGGCGAGGCCGGTACCGACGATGGACAGGGCGATGCCGGCGTCGCCCCAGAAGAGCTCCTCCATGGTCATCGGGATGCCGAGACCGGTCGGGTCGAAGAACTGCTGCGCGTAGAAGTCGAGGGAGTAGATTCCGAGCTTGGCGGCTTCCTGGATGATCGGCCAGGGAGTCTCCTCGCGCTCGTCCCACTCGGCGGCCGCGGGGCGCATCACGTCCGCGGCGAAGCCGTGGAGCCAGTCGCGCACCTGCTTCTGGTCGTCGTTGAGTTCGAGCGAGAACTCGGCCATGATCCCTCCCAGCGGTATGTTACTTGCGGTAACACCATCTTGTTACCGACGGGTAGCGACTGTCAACCAGCAGCGGAGTGGTTCCTGACAAGCATCGCCCGATCGGCACCGGGTGCCACTCGGGTGTTACGTTTCGACAGCCTCAGGAATTCGTACGGGCGGGGAGACACGCTGATGACCACCACACACCGGAGCACCACCGACCAGCAGAAGCCGGCCGACCAGCGGCGGCGGGAACTGCTGGAGGCGGCGGACCGCGTGGTGCTCCGCGACGGCCCGCAGGCCTCGATGAACGCGATCGCCGCCGAGGCGGGGATCACCAAGCCGATCCTGTACCGGCACTTCGGCGACAAGGGCGGGCTCTACCGGGCGCTCGCCACCCGCCACACCGACGCGCTGCTCGCGGCCCTGCGGGCCGCGCTCGACGCCCCGGCGGAGCGGCGGCAGCGGGTCGAGTCCACGCTCGACACGTATCTCGCCTCCATCGAGGCCATGCCGCAGGTCTACCGCTTCCTCATGCACCCGGCCGAGGAGCCGCACACCTCCGAGCAGGGCTTCGACGTCGGCCGGCACTCCGCGCCGCTGCTGCGCCGCATGGGCGAGGAGCTCGGCCAGGTCATCGCCGAACGCATCGACCTCGGCCCGGGCGGCGAGGCCCAGGCCCGCATCTGGGGCCACGGCATCGTCGGCATGATGCACGCGGCCGGCGACTGGTGGCTCGGCGAACGCCCCTGCTCCCGCGCGGAGTTGGTCCGCAGCCTGGCGGACATCCTGTGGGGCCGCCTGGCCCAGGCCGACGACCGCGCCGACGGGCCCGGCTTTTAGAGGGGCTCGGTTCTCCTCCGGGCCGCTTCAGCCGGGCTCACAGCGCCGTACGTGCTCGCCTCCCTCGTACCTCGGGAGGCTGCGCGCGTTCGTCACTGTTCCCCCGGCCGCGTCCCTTCGGCTCACTCGCCGAGTCCCTCGGGGCACCCGAAACATGGCCCGGCAAGGACGCCGGGCGGCCCCCTCAGCCTTCCAGCACCCCCACGCCACTCCCCCACGGCTCCTTCCGGATCGCCCGCAGCAGTTTCCGGCGCGACCAGCCCGTCACCAGGTCCGCGTACACGCCGCCCTCCAGGTGGTCGCACTCGTGCTGGAGGCAGCGGGCGAAGAAGCCGGTGCCCTCGACGCGGACCGGGGTGCCGTCGGCGCGGACGCCCTCGACGACCGCACGGTCGTAGCGCGGGGTCGGGGCCTCCAGGCCCGGCAGGGACAGACAGCCCTCGGGGCCGCGGAACACGTCGCCGTCGGCCTCGACGAGCCGCGGGTTCACCACATGGCCCAGGTGCCGTACGTCCTCGTCGTCCGGGCAGTCGTAGACGAAGACCCGCAGCCCCTCACCCACCTGGTTGGCGGCGAGGCCGACGCCGTTCGCCGCGTACATCGTCGCGAACATGTCCTCGACGAGCCGCGCCAGCTCCGGGCCGAAGTCGGTCACGGGCGCGCAGGGGGTGTGCAGGACCGGGTCGCCGAGCAGGGTGAGTGCTCGGACGCGGCCGGAACTGCCGGGGATCAACCGGTTTCGCATGGGCGCAAGGGTACGTTCAGGGGTCGACATGGCAGGTCGGCGGTGCCACGGTTCGGGCTGTCGGCCGGATCTCGATAGGCTGAGCCCGGACCGACGCAAGGAGGAACAGGGACGATGGCAGGGAACGCCGCTAATCCAGAGCCGCTGTCGGCGCGCGCCAAGCTCGCCGTGACCGCGGGCAAGGCAGCCGCCGCGGTGTCGCGCGCGGCCGGCCGCGGCAGCGGATCGGTGATCGGCGGCCGGGTGGCGCTCAGGCTCGACCCCGATCTGCTGGGACAGCTCGCGCAGCACCTCGATGTCGTGCTCGTCTCGGCGACCAACGGCAAGACCACCACGACGCGCCTCATCGCAGAGGCCCTGCGGGCCGCGGGCCCGGTCGTGTCGAACGCACTCGGCGCCAACATGCCCGCGGGCATCACCTCGGCCCTGGCCGGCGGCTCGGAGTCCAAGTACGCCGTGATCGAGGTCGACGAGAAGTACCTGGCCGGCGTCGCGCGGGACACCTCGCCCAAGGCGATCGCGCTGCTCAACCTCTCGCGCGACCAGCTCGACCGCGCCGCCGAGACCCGGATGCTCGCCGAGAAGTGGCGCGAGGGGCTCAACGGCAGCAAGGCCGTGATCATCGCCAACGCCGACGACCCGCTGATCGTCTGGGCCGCGTCCTCCTCCCCCAACGTCGTGTGGGTGGCCGTCGGCCAGGAGTGGAAGGACGACGCCTGGTCCTGCCCGGCCTGCGGCGGTGTGCTGCAGCGCCCCGGCGACGACTGGTTCTGCGGCGAGTGCGGCTTCCGCCGCCCCGCGCCGAGCTGGGCGCTCAACGGCGACCACGTGCTCGACCCGCACGGCTCGGCCTGGCCGATCCGGCTCCAGCTGCCCGGCCGCGCCAACAAGGCCAACGCCGCCACCTCGGCCGCGGTCGCCGCGGTGTTCGGGGTGCCGCCGCAGGTCGCCCTGGAGCGCATGTACCAGGTGCAGGCCGTGGCCGGCCGCTACGACGTGGTCACCTTCCAGGGCCGCGAGCTGCGGCTGCTGCTCGCGAAGAACCCGGCGGGCTGGCTCGAAACGTTTTCCCTGATCGACCAGCCGCCGGCCCCGGTGATCCTCTCCGTCAACGCCCGCGGCGCCGACGGCACCGACACCTCGTGGCTGTGGGACGTGGACTACGGGCGGCTCGCCGGCCACCCGATCATGGTGATCGGCGACCGCAAGCTGGACCTGGCGGTCCGCCTGGAGGTCGCGGGCGTGGACTTCCGCGTGTGCGAGACCCTCGACGAGGCCGTCACACTGGCCCCGCCCGGCCAGATCGAGCTCATCGCCAACTACACCGCCTTCCAGGACGTCCGCCGCCGTGTGGGCAACTGACCCCGGCCCCGCCACGACTCGCAGAAGGACTTCGAGCATGAGTGACAGCAGCCTGCGGGTGGTCTGGGTCTACCCGGACCTCCTCAGCACCTACGGCGACCAGGGCAACGTCCTCGTCGTCGAGCGCCGCGCCCGCCAGCGCCGGCTCAGTGTCGAGCGCGTCGACGTGCGCAGCGACCAGCCCGTCCCGACCTCCGGTGACATCTACCTGATCGGTGGCGGCGAGGACCGCCCGCAGCGGCTCGCGGCCGAGCGGCTGCGCCGCGACGGCGGTCTGAGCCGGGCGGCGTCCAACGGCGCGATCATCTTCTCGGTGTGCGCCGGGTACCAGATCCTGGGCCACGAGTTCATCAACGACCTGGGCGAGCGCGAGCCGGGCCTCGGCCTGCTCGACGTCACCACGGTGCGCGGCGAGGGCGCCCGCTGCGTGGGCGACGTGCTCGCGGACATCGACCCGAACCTGGGCCTGCCCCAGCTGACGGGCTTCGAGAACCACCAGGGCGTGACCCGGCTCGGCCCGACCGCCCGCCCGTTCGCGCGCACCGTGTACGGCAACGGCAACGGCACGGGCGACGGCACCGAGGGCGCGTACAACGACACCGTCTTCGGCACGTACATGCACGGCCCGGTGATGGCGCGGAACCCGCAGATCGCGGACCTGCTCCTGAAGCTGGCGCTCGACGTCAACGCGCTGCCGCCGACGGACGACCGCTGGTACGAGGCGCTGCGCGCCGAGCGCATCGCGGCGGCCTCGCAGCCCGCCTGACGGCCCGTCGCACCGCACGTCTGAGCGTGCCCCCGCACATTGGATTCGTAAGTCAATACGGTGTCCAATCTGCGGACATCCGGTTCGGCCCCGCCACCTTCCACCGATAGGGTGGCGGGGATCCCAGCCGGACGACGTGGTCCGGGAGTCGGCCCACGTAGCAAAGGTTTTCGGGCTATGCGCATTGGTGTGCTCACCTCCGGCGGAGACTGCCCCGGTCTGAACGCTGTCATCCGGTCCGTCGTGCACCGCGCCGTCGTCGACCACGGTGACGAGGTCATCGGTTTCCTCGACGGCTGGAAGGGCCTCCTGGAGGCGGACTACCGGAAGCTGGACCTGGACGCGGTGGGCGGCATCCTCGCCCGCGGCGGCACCATCCTCGGCTCCTCCCGGGTCCAGCCCGCGCACCTCGTCGACGGGGTCGAGCGCGCGAAGGGCCATGTCGCCGACCTCGGCCTCGACGCGATCATCCCGATCGGCGGCGAGGGCACGCTCAAGGCGGCGAACCTGCTCTCCGAGGCCGGGCTGCCGATCGTGGGCGTCCCGAAGACCATCGACAACGACATCGCCTCCACCGACGTCACCTTCGGCTTCGACACCGCCGTGACCGTCGCCACCGAGGCCCTGGACCGGCTGAAGACCACCGCCGAGTCCCACCAGCGCTGCCTCGTCGTCGAGGTGATGGGCCGGCACACCGGCTGGATCGCGCTGCACTCCGGCATGGCGGCCGGCGCTCACGCGATCGTGGTGCCCGAGCGCCCCTTCGACATCGACGAGCTGACCGCCCGGGTCGGCGCCCGTTTCGAGGACGGCAAGCGCTTCGCGATCGTCGTGGTCGCCGAGGGCGCGAAGCCCCGCGAGGGTTCGATGGACTTCAAGACCGCGGGCACCGACATCTACGGCCACGAGCGCTTCACCGGCGTGGCCAACCAGCTCTCCGTCGAGCTGGAGCGGCGCCTCGGCAAGGAGGCCCGCCCGGTGATCCTGGGCCACGTCCAGCGCGGCGGCACCCCGACCGCGTACGACCGGGTCCTCGCGACGCGCTTCGGCTGGCACGCGGTGGAGGCGGTGCACCGCGGCGACTTCGGCATGCTGACCGCGCTGCGCGGCACGGACATCGAGCTGGTCCCGCTGGCGAAGGCCGTGGAGACCCTGAAGACCGTCCCGGCGGACCGCTACGAAGAGGCCGAGAACGTGCTCTGACGGCCCCCGTGGCGGCTCCCCCGGAGGCTCCTCGGAGGGCTCCGTCCACGGCACTCGCCACGGCACCCGCCACGACACCCGCCCCCGGTCGCAGCCGCGATCGGGGGCGGTTCTAGTCTGGTGCGGACAACAAGCGCGACAAGAAGCGCGAATCGGGCTCCAGGAGTAGAAACATGGATCACAGCGGGCACGGCATGCCCATGGATCTGCCGCCGTTCACGCTGGGGCGGGGCCTGGAGTTCTCCCCCGACCTGTTCTTCCTGATCGGCTGCGTCCTCGGACTCGCTCTGTACGGCTGGGCCGTGGTGCGGCTGCGCAGGCGCGGGGACTCCTGGCCGGTCAGCCGCATCGTGTTCTTCACGGTCGGCGTGCTGAGCATCGCCCTCGTGATGTGCACCAAGCTCAACGACTACGGCATGGTCATGTTCAGCGTGCACATGGTGCAGCACATGGTGATCTCCATGCTGTCGCCGATCCTGCTGCTGCTCGGCGCGCCCGTGACGCTGGCGCTGCGCGCGCTGCCGGTGGCCGCCCGTGGCACCAAGGGCCCGCGCGAGCTGCTCCTCATGCTGCTGCACAGCCACTACATGCGGTTCATCACGCACCCGGTCTTCACCATCTCGATGTTCATCGCGAGCCTCTACGCGCTGTACTTCACCTCGCTCTTCGACTTCCTGATGGCCTCGAAGACAGGCCATGTCGCGATGATGATCCACTTCCTCGCGGTGGGCCTGGTGTTCTTCTGGCCGATCATGGGCGTCGACCCGGGCCCGCACCGGCCCGGCTTTGTGATGCGGATGCTGGAGCTGTTCGCGGGCATGCCGTTCCACGCCTTCTTCGGCATCGCGATGATGATGTCCGGCGAGCCGCTGGTGGAGGTGTACCGGAACCCGCCGGTCTCGCTCGGCATCGACGCGCTCGCCGACCAGCACGCGGCGGGCGGCATCGCCTGGGCGTTCAGCGAGATCCCGTCCGTGCTGGTGCTGATCGCCCTGACCTACCAGTGGTACCACTCCGAGCAGCGGCAGGCGGTCCGCAAGGACCGGGCCGCGGACCGGAACGGCGACCGGGAGCTGGAGGCGTACAACGCGTACCTCGCCTCGCTCCAGGCGCGCAGCCGGTAGAGCCGTACTCCACAGGTCGTCGCACTCGGGCGACACAGCGCGCGACGGGCGCACGACAGCGCGTCCGAGATCTGGCGCACGCCCCTCCTCCGGGGTCACGATGGCCTGGAGGAGGGCGGAGCGATGATGTCGGGTCCCACGAAGACGATGACGGCGATCACCGGCGCGGCCCTGGTGCTGATCACGGCCTACACGGTGGCGCTCGGCAGCAGCGGCTGGCTCTGGTTCGGCTGGGTGGTGCTCGGTGTGGCCACCATCGGGATGGCCGCGGCGGACGCCGGCGAGCCGCACGCCCGGCCCGTACCGCCCCGCCGCCCCAAGCCACAGCCCTGACCCCTGTCCGAGCCTTACGTCCGAGCCGGGACGTCCGAGCCGGGACCGGCGCTCAGCCCGTCCCAAGCAGCAGCACCCACACCTGGCCGGGCGCGAAGTTCAGCGGCGCGCCCGCCGGGGTGGTGAACGCGGTCCCCTCGGCGGGGTCGGGCCGGCTCCAGCGGGCCTGGTAGGCGCGCCCGTCGCGCAGCACCTCGGCCGTACCGGAGCCGGTGGTCTCGCTGTACGGGGAGACGGCGCCGAGGAAGTCGTGGAAGCGCGAGGGCCGCACGGTGACGTGCTGCACCACGACCGTGGCCGGGGCCAACGGCCCGTCGGAGCGCCCGTCCATGGCGACCCGCCAGGCCTTCGCGGTGGGCGCCCAGGTGAAGGTGTAACGGGTGGCGGGGAAGCGCACCGTACGGCTGTTCACCGCGGCACCGCCCTCCGGGGCCGGTCCGAAGCGGAAGCCGATGTCCTTGGCGTGGGTGGCGTCCGGCGCGGTGGCGAGCGCCCGCGCGGGCCGCAGATACAGGTTGTGCGGGGCGCTGCGGGCGGGGTCGCGCAGGAAGGCACTGGGCGTGTTGCCCTCGGTGACCAGATGCAGGGGCGCGGCCCGCAGCAGCGGGGTGAGCGCGCTCTGGGCGCCGGAGTAGGCGAGGACCGGGCTGCCGAACTGGCTCAGCAGGGCGAGGTCGGACTCGCGGGCGCTGCGGACCGGGCCGACGAGGTCGGGCAGCCGGGAGGAGTAGACGCCCATCAGACGGGTCTGGCCGGACTCGACCTGTTCGACGTAGACGAGGTCGGCGGCGGTGAGTCCGGTGTGCGGGCGGGCCGGTGGCACGTTGTCGATCTTCACGGCGAGCACGGGTCCGGACTTCGCGGGCAGCCCGGTGAGCGGGGAGGTCCCGGTGGGCGGGGTGGCGGACGCGGGCGGCGGCGTCGGTGTCGGCGAGGGCTCCGACGGGCCCGAGCCGGAGCAGCCGTACAGACCGGCGGCCGTCACCGCGCACAGTACGGCGGTGACGACTGCGCCGGGACGCCGGTGCCCGCGCGCGCCTGTCATCGGTCCCGCTCCTCCCCACCAGTGGACCACGGGCCGCACCTTGGTTACAAAGGGAGTCGCAGCCGCGGAAACAGGGGGTATCCGGTGTTCTACTACGTGCTGAAGTACGTGCTGCTCGGGCCGCTCCTCAGACTCCTGTTCCGGCCGCGGGTGGAGGGTCTGGAGCACGTTCCGGAGGAGGGTGCGGCGATCGTCGCCGGGAACCATCTGTCCTTCTCCGACCACTTCCTGATGCCGGTGGTGCTGAGCCGCCGGATCACGTTCCTCGCCAAGCAGGAGTACTTCACGGGCCCGGGTCTGAAGGGCCGGCTGACGGCGGCGTTCTTCCGCAGCGCGGGCCAGATCCCGGTGGACCGCTCCGGCAAGGAGGCCGGGCAGGCGGCGATCCGCGAGGGCCTCGGGGTGCTCGGCAGGGGCGAACTGCTCGGCATCTACCCGGAGGGCACCCGCTCGCACGACGGGCGCCTCTACAAGGGCAAGGTCGGGGTCGCGGTGATGGCCCTGACGGCCGGGGTGAAGGTGGTCCCGTGCGCGATGGTCGGCACCTTCGAGATCCAGCCGCCGGGCCGGGTGCTGCCGCGGATCCGCCGGGTCACCATCCGCTTCGGCGAGCCGCTGGACTTCTCCCGGTACGCGGGCCTGGCCGGCGAGAAGGCGGCGGTCCGCGCGGTCACCGACGAGATCATGTACGCGATCATGCGCCTGTCGGGGCAGGAGTACGTGGACGAGTACGCGGCGAAGGTGAAGGCGGCCGGGTAACGGGCGTCCGGCGGCCGACCGCCGGACGAACGGGCCCGCGGGCTCAGGGGTAGAGGCCGGCCCGGAAGGTGAACGAGACGAGCTGGGCCCGGTCACGTGCGCCGACCTTCGCCATGGCCCGCACCGCGTGCGTCTTCACGGTGAACGGCGACACGGACATCTGGGCCGCGATCTCGTCGTTGCCCAGACCGCTCGCGACGAGAACGACCACGTCCCGCTCCCTGGGGGTCAGGGCGTCGAAGCGGCGCAGCAGTTCCCGGTCGACGACCGGGGGCGGGCTGTCGGTCATGTGCCCGATGAGCGCGGCCGTCGCGGCGGCGGAGAGCGCACCGCCGCCGCCGACGACCTCGGTGATCCCGGCGACGAGTTCGGCCGGGCTCACGGTCTTGCTCAGGAAGCCGTTGGCACCCGCGCGGAGGGCTGCGAGGACGATGTCGTCCTGGTCGAAGGTGGTCAGCACGATCACCCGCAGCTTCTCGGGCGGGTGCTCCGCGCGGATCCGGCGGGTGGCTTCGACACCGTCGATGCCGGGCATCCGGATGTCCATCAGGACCAGGTCGACGGGGTGCTCCCGAAGGAAGGGGGCGACCTGGAGCCCGTCGGAGAGATCGCCCACGACGACGAGACCCGGGTCGAGCCGGAGCATCGCTCTGATGCCGGCCCTGATCTCCTCCTGGTCGTCGACGATCAGAATGCGCGTGCTCATACGGCGGCTCCCAGGGGGCTGAACTCGGCGTGGACCCGGAATCGCCCGTCGTCGCTCGCGATCGTCAGGCGCCCGTGGGAGGACTCGACGCGTTCGCGCATCCCCACGAGTCCGAGTCCGCTGCCCGAACCGGACCCGGGGCCGGAGCCGGAACCGGAACCCGAACCGGGGCCGGGGCCGGAGCCGCGCGCTGAGCGGCCGACGCGGTTCTCCACGGTGACGCAGATCCTGCCGTCACGCTCGCGCACCTCCACCGTCGCCGCGCCTTCTCCGTGCCGGTAGGCATTGGTGAGTGCCTCCTGGACGACCCGGTAGACCGTCACGCCGACGCTGGGCTCCACGAAGCCGTCGGGGAGGTCGAGGGAGGGCCGGACGTCGAGGCCGATGCTCCTGAAGGAGGCGACCAGGCCTTCCAGGCCGCTGAGCGCCGGGGTCGGCCGGAGCGCCTCGTCGTCGGAGACGTCGTCCCCGAGGCGCAGGAGCGCGAGGATCCGCTGGGTCTCGACGACGACGGTGCGGGCGCTCGACCTGGCCGAGACGAGGGCCTGCCGGGAGGACTCGGCGTCCTCGGGCAGCCCGATCTCCGCGGCACCGAGATGCATGCTCAGCATCGCGACCTGGTGGCCGATGACGTCATGGAGGTCCCGGGCGATGCGGAGCCGTTCCTCGGTCACCCGTCGTACCGCTTCGATCTCGCGGGTGGCGAGGGCGATCTCGGCCCGTTCCTCCAGGGTGAGCCAGTGTTCGCGGTGGATGCGCAGCCCGGCCCCGGTCGCCCCTCCCGCTATGGCGGAGAAGAGCGCGGCGGATCCCACGATCGCGCCGCCGCGGAATCCTCCCAGTGTCATGAACGCGCCCAGGAAGAACCCCGCCACGATGCCGGTCGCGGCCAGCGGCTGCTTCCCCCTGAGGGTGACCGAGAACAGCACGAGGACCGCCATCATCCACACCGACAGGGGGTCGTCGCCCACCGCGGTGACGGCGAAGGACGCCCCGCTCGCCACGACAAGGCCTGCCCACGGCCGCCACCACGAGAGGGCGACACCGCCACCGGCGAGGAGCACGGAGAGGACCGTGGGTCCGTCCGACCCCCGCAGGATCACCGCCACGATCTGGCCGGTGAACACCAGCGCGGCCACCGCGTAGGCGGCGAGGTGCAGCGCCTCGGGGCGGCGGACCCACAGGGGTGCCACGGGCCCGTCCTGGCCGTCCTGCTCCGGGCCGTCCTGCTCCGGGTCGTGCCGCTCCCGCTTGTTCCGTGCCTTGACCATGGTCCGATTCTCGGCCACGGAGGCGGCGGCCGTGTACTTCGAACGAAGTAGACGGCGAGCCCGGAACCCCTTCGATTCGAAGGAAAGGGCGGAACTACTTCGTTCGAAGTACGCGGCGCTTCCCGAGGCCGCCGAGACTCCTCATCGAGACACCCGTCTCACACCGTCATTCTCATGATCACCGAACGGGACACCCGATGACTCAGACCACCGCTCCTTCGCGCACGACCCCGACCACCCCCACGACGACGTCCTCCGGGCTCCGGTCGCTCTATCTGATCCGGGTCGCCTTCTCCCTGATCTGGGTGGCACTCGTCCTCACCACCTCCGCCTCGCTCGTGTCGACGGACAGGCCCACGGCGATCGCGGCCGCGCTGCTCATCGTCTACCCCCTGTGGGACGCCGTCGCCACGCTGCTCGAACACCGCATGGCCGGCACCGGCCCCATGGACCGCGTCGGTGCGATCAACGTGACGCTCGGCCTCGCCACCGCCGCCGGGATGATCGGCGCCGCCCTCTCCACCATCGGGACGGCCCTGCTCGTGTTCGGTGTCTGGGCCCTCCTCTCCGGAGCGATCCAGCTCGTCGTGGCGATCCGGCGCCGGCGCACCGTCGGCGCCCAGTGGCCCATGATCATCAGTGGCGGACTGTCCGTGCTCGCCGGTGGCTCCTTCGCCGCCATGTCCGCCTCGCCCACGAGCGGCCTGTCCTCCGTCGCCGGCTACTCGGCCTTCGGCGCCTTCTGGTTCCTCGTCTCCGTCATCGCCCTGAGCGTCCGTGGCCGACGCGAGACGCGTTGACCGCCTCGCACACCCCGTACCCCCCGGGAAGTTCCCGCGAGCGCCACGCTGTCGGCGGATCCGCGCACGGCGAAAGCCGCTGGGCGGCCCCGCCGCCGGGTCGTAGCGTCCCCGTCATGACCAAGGGAAACGCGTTCGTGCTGGGAGCGACGGGACAGATCGGGCGGGCGGCCGTACGGGCGCTCGTCGCGGACGGATGGGAGGTGACCGCCGCCTCGCGCCGGGGCGGCCGGGACGAGGGGTGGCCGGCGGAGGTCCGCACGGTGCGGGTGGACCGGGGCGAGGACGGGGCGCTCGCGGCGGCGCTCGGCGCGGGCACGGACGTCCTGGTGGACGTCGTGGCCTTCGACGCCGCGCACGGACGGCAGTTGACGGGGCTCGCGGACCGGATCGGCTCGGCCGTGGTGATCTCCAGCGCCGCCGTCTACGAGGACGAGCAGGGACGGAACTTCGACACCCAGGACGAGCCGGACGGCTTCCCGCGCTATCCGCTGCCGCTCCCGGAGACCTGGCGGACGGTCGCGCCGGGCGGCCTCTCGTACGGCACCCGGAAGGTGGCGCTGGAGCGGGAGCTGACCGGGGCGGGCGAGAAGCTGCCGACCACGGTGCTGCGCGCGGCGGCCGTGTACGGCCCGTACTGCCCTGGTCCGCGTGAACTCTGGTTCGTGAAGCGGGCGTTGGACGGGCGCCCGGTGCGGATCCTGGCGGAGGGCGGCCGGTCCGTCTTCCACCCCGTCAGCGTGGAGAACCTGGCGGAGCTGATCCGTCTCGCCGCCGCGAACCCGGGCACCCGGGTGCTCAACGGCGCCGACCCCGAGGCCCCTTCGGTCGCCGGGATCGGCGCGATGATCGACGCGGCGATGGGGGTGACGAGCGAGACGATCCTGTTCGACGGCCCGCCCGGGAAGGACTGGGTCGGCTACACCCCGTGGACCACCCCGCATCCGATGGTCCTCGACATGTCGGCGGCGGAGCGGGAACTCGGTTACCGGCCGGTGGCGTCGTACGCGGAGGCGCTGCCCGCCACCATCGAGTTCCTGGCGGCGACGGTCGCGGAGCAGGACTGGCGGGAGGCGTTCCCGGGTCTCGTGAAGTACGGCGTCGACTTCTTCGACTACGCGGCCGAGGACGCCTGGCTGGCCGCCCGCTGACCGGCGGAGGGGCGGCCGCCGTGCGGCGACCGCCCCTCCTTGTGGCGCTGCGGGGGTGTTACGGCTTCGGCGTGGCGTGCGGCTCGCACGTCACGTCGGCGCTGTCCACCTTGCCGGTGAGCAGGTACGTCTCGACCCGCGGGTTGATGCAGGCGTTCACCAGGTTGGTGACACCGTGCGAACCGGCGTCCTTCTCGGTGATGAGACGCGAGCCCTTGAAGCGCTGGTGCAGCTCGACGGCCCCGGCGTACGGGGTGGCGGCGTCGCGCTCGGACTGGACGATGAGCACCGGCGGCAGGCCCTTGCCGGTCTTCACGTCGGTCGCGCGCTGGTGCGGCGCGGCCCAGGTGGCGCACGGCAGGTTCATCCAGGCGTTGGCCCAGGTCATGAACGGGTACTGCTCGTGCAGGCGCGAGTTGTCCCGGTCCCACTTCTTCCAGCTGGTCGGCCAGGGCGAGTCGGCGCACTCGACGGCGGTGTAGACCGCGTTGCCGTTCTCCGCGGAGGCGTTGCCGGCGGTGTCGGTGAGGTCCGCGGCGGCCGAGTCGATCAGCGGCTGCGGGTCGCCCGCGGCGTAGGCGCTCCAGGCCTCCGCGACCGGGACCCACATGGAGTCGTAGTACGGGGCGTTCTGGAAGAAGCCGATGAGCTCGGCCGGGCCGACCTTGCCGCCGAGCGGCGCCTTCTTGGCGGCCGCGCGCAGGGTCGTCCACTGCTGCTGGACCTCGGCCAGGGTCTTGCCGAGGTGGTAGGCGTCGTCGTGCTGGGCGACCCAGGTCATCCAGTCCTTGAGACGCCCCTCGAAGGCGATGTCCTGGTTGAGGTTGGCCCCGTACCAGATCTCCTTCTTCGACGGGTTGACCACGCTGTCCACGATCATGCGGCGCACGTGGTCCGGGTACAGGGTGCCGTAGACGGCGCCGAGGTAGGTGCCGTACGAGACGCCGATGTAGTTGAGCTTCTTGTCGCCGAGCGCGGCCCGGATGACGTCGAGGTCGCGGGCGGTGTTGCGCGTCGTCATGTAGGGCAGCATGTCGCCGCTCTTCTCGGCGCAGCCCTTGGCGTACTCGGCGGCCAGCTTGCGCTGGGCGAGCTTGTCGGCCTCGCTGTCCGGGACCGGGTCGGCCTTGGGGCCCTTGACGAACTCGGTCGGGTCGACGCAGGAGATGGGCGCCGAGTGGCCGACGCCGCGCGGGTCGAAGCCGACGAAGTCGTAGGCCTTGGCGGTGTTCACCCAGAGCGCGGCCTTGGTGGTCACGCGGCGCGGGAAGCGCATGCCGGAGGCGCCGGGGCCGCCCGGGTTGTAGACCAGGGAGCCCTGGCGCTCCTGGGGCGTGCCGGTGGAGCGGGCGCGGTCGACGGCGAGCTTGATCTGCTTGCCGTTCGGCTTGGCGTAGTCGACCGGGACGGTGACCCAGCCGCACTGGATGGGCTTGTCGAAGCCCCAGTCGGCCGGGCAGTCCTGCCAGTCGATGCCGGCCTTGGCCGCGCGGGCGGCCGCGACGGCCGCGCCACGGGCCTCGTCGTCGCTGTCGTGGCGGCTCTGGGCGCTCGCCGGAGCGGCGAGCGCGGTCGCCATGAGCGTTCCCGCTATGAGAGTGCCGGCAGAGCCGAGCACTGCACTGCGTCGCAAGTGGTCCCTCCCCCTCGATGGGCGCCGCCCCCGTGGCAGCGCCGTGATGTGGGTTGTGTCCGGGGGATCCTCGCGTCAATGGGGCCTCTGGTAAAAGGGCGTACACATGTTCTTTGCCGAACCAATAACCGGTGACCGGTGTACCGCTCAGCGGTGAACCCGGAACGGGACGTTCAGGAGCCCCCGGATCAGGGCCTGGCAGGTCCTATGCACACCCCAGGACCTGCAGCGCCTCGTCCAGGACCCGGCGCAGCGCGAGGGCGTCGGGGGCGACGGCGGTGACGAGTGCGGCGGGGCCGGCGAGCGGGGCGAGCACCGCGTGCTCGCCGAGCAGCCGGGTCTCGACCGGCCTGTCCGTGAATTCCGGGTCGACGACGAGGAGTTGACCGGTCGCCCGGTGTCCCGCGAGGACCGCGGGGCCGTCCCAGCCGCCGGGTGCGCCGGGGCCGAAGCCGAGTTCCTGGTCGAGCAGCGGGCGTCCGGCGCGGCGCACGGTGAGCCGGCTGGTGAGGGTGCCGGGCTCCTCGGCGTGCCGGCCGAGGATCTGCTCCTCGCGGAGCACGAGCCGCGCGGTGGGGTCGAGCGCGACGGTGGTGCGCATCCGCAGCACGGATCCGGTGGCGCACACCAACTGTTCGGGCAGCCAGAGCAGTTCGGCTCCGGCGCCGACGGTGAGACCGATGTCGTACGAGGCGGGGGCGGCGGTCCGGCCGGGCAGGGCGACGGTCGCGGCGGCGGAGTCCACACGCAGCCGGGCGCCGTCGCGGACCTCGGCGGTCAGCGCGAGCCGGTCGCCGCCGAGCGGGGCGCTCATCGCGCCGACGACGGTGACCCGGGTGTACGGGCCGGCCGGTCGGCCGGTGGCGCGGGTGCGGCGCAGGGCGAGCGGCCCGTCGCTCTCCAGGACGGGCAGGGAGCCGTCCGCCTCGGCGACGATCCTGGCCGTGGCGGTGAGGTGCGTCCGGTCGTTCACGCGGTCCATGCGGCGAGCCGCTCCCGGACCCAGGCGGCGACGGGCGCGACGCCGTCCGTGGAGCGCAACGAGGTGAAGACGACGGGCAGTTCGCCGCGCTGCTCCTCGGCGTCGCGGGCCATTCGGTCCAGGTCGGCGCCGACGTACGGGGCGAGGTCGGTCTTGTTGACGACGAGCAGGTCGGCGGTGGTGACACCGGGGCCGCCCTTGCGCGGGATGTCGTCGCCGCCGGCCACGTCGATGACGAAGATCTGGGCGTCGACGAGTCCCTTGGAGAAGGTGGCGGTGAGGTTGTCGCCGCCGGACTCGACGAGGACGAGGTCGAGCGGGCCGACGTTCTTGGCGGAGAACGCGGCCTCCAGGTCCTCGACGGCTTCGAGGTTGGCGGAGATGTCGTCGCGGATCGCGGTGTGCGGGCAGGCGCCGGTCTCGACGGCGGTGATCCGCTCGGGCGGCAGGACGGCCTCGCGGAGCAGGAACTCGGCGTCCTCACGGGTGTAGATGTCGTTGGTGACGACGGCGAGGGAGAGGGTGTCGCGCAGGGCGCGGCAGAGGGCGGCGACGGTGGCGGTCTTGCCGGAGCCGACGGGCCCGCCGAGGCCGATGCGCAGGGCCCGGCGGGTGCCGTCGGGCCGGTGGGCGTCGGCGGAGACGGCGCTGAGGTGATCGTGGGAGTGGTCGAGGTGCATGGGGGGCTCCTAGCGGGCGGGAGGGTTCAGGAGGCGAAGAGGCGGACGGGCCAGGCCGCGTGCTGCTCGGCGGTCAGGTCGAGCAGCGGCGCGGACGCGGCGGGCAGCACGTCGAGGCCCTCACGGAGCGCGATGCCGGCGTCCCGGGCGGCGCGGGCCGCCACCTGGTCGAGCTCCGGGGCGAGCCGGGCGAGGACCGCGGTGGCCTGGAAGGGGTCGAGGCCGAGGAGGCGTACGACGGCGGTCGCGGGGCCGCTGACCGTCTCGTACGCGACGCAGTGCGCGGCGTCCTCGGGCCCGAGTCCGGCGGCCCGGGCGGCGGTGCCGAGCACGACCGGCTGGTGGGCGCCGCGCGGGAACGCGGCGGCGAGGGCGTCGAGTTCGGGGCCGGGCCAGGCGGCGCGGGCGGCCCGCATCAGCTGCCGGCCGAGCCTGCGGCTCGTGGCACGCAGGGCGGGCGAGGGGGTGCGGGCGTCGGCGGCCTCGTCGAGTGCGTGGGGGTCGGCGTCGAGGGCCGCGGCGGCGGCGAGGGCGGCCGTGGTGAGGCCGGTGGTGTGCAGCCGGCCGCGGCAGAAGGCCGCCAGGCCGGCGGCGTCCTTCAGCCGGCCGGCCTTGACGGCGGCCTCGGCGCCGCCGGAGTGGGCGTGCCCGCCGGCGGGGAACCGCCCGTCGGCGAGCACCAGGAGTGCGGAACGCGACATGACCATGCGCTCGACTCAGAAGAGGAAGTAGCGCTGGGCCATGGGAAGTTCGGCAGCGGGGGCCGGTTCGACCGCTTCGCCGTCGATGGTCACCGTGAAGGTGTCGGCATCGACCTCGACCCGGGGCAGGGCGTCGTTCTCCCGCATGTCGGCCTTGGTGGTCCGGCGTGTGGAGGCGATGGCGGTGAACTCCTTGTGCAGACCGAGCTTCTGGGGCAGGTCGTCCTCGATCGCCGCCTCGGCGACGAAGTTGACGGAGCCGGCCGCGGCGGCCTTCCCGAGCGCGCCGAACATCGGCCGGGGCAGCACGGGTTGCGGGGTGGGGATGGAGGCGTTGGCGTCGCCCATCTGCGCGTACGCGATCTGGCCGCCCTTGAGGACGACGAGCGGCTTGACGCCGAAGAAGGCGGGCTCCCACAGGACCAGGTCGGCGAGCTTGCCGGGTTCGACCGAGCCGATGAGGTGGCCCATGCCCTGGGCGATCGCCGGGTTGATCGTGTACTTGGCGACATAGCGGCGGGCCCGGTGGTTGTCGGCGGCGCCGTCGCCGGGCAGCGCACCGCGCCGCTTCTTCATCACATGGGCGGTCTGCCAGGTCCGCATGATCACCTCGCCGACGCGTCCCATGGCCTGGGAGTCGGAGGAGATCATCGAGATCGCGCCCAGGTCGTGGAGGACGTCCTCGGCGGCGATGGTCGAGGGCCGGATGCGGGACTCGGCGAAGGCGAGGTCCTCGGGGACGGCCGGGTTGAGGTGGTGGCAGACCATCAGCATGTCGAGGTGTTCCTCGATGGTGTTGACGGTGTGCGGCCGGGTCGGGTTGGTGGAGCTGGGCAGTACGTGCGGCTCGGAGACCACGGTGATGATGTCCGGGGCGTGCCCGCCGCCCGCGCCCTCGGTGTGGTACGCGTGGATGGTGCGGCCGGCGATGGCGGCGAGGGTGTCGCCGACGAACCCCGCCTCGTTCAACGTGTCGGTGTGGATGGCGAGTTGGGCACCGGACTCGTCGCAGACGCTCAGACAGGCGTCGATGACGGCGGGGGTGGCTCCCCAGTCCTCGTGGATCTTGAATCCGAGGGCGCCGCCGCGCAGTTGGGAGTGCATGGCCTCGCGGGACATCGTGTTGCCCTTGCCGAGCAGGCCGATGTTGACCGGGAAGGTGTCCAGGGCCTCGAACATCCGGGCCAGATGCCAGGGGCCGGGGGTGACGGTGGTGGCCTTGGTGCCCTCGGCGGGTCCGGTGCCGCCGCCGACGAGGGTGGTGACGCCGGTGGCGAGGGCCTGCTCGACGACGGTCGGCGAGATGAAGTGCACATGGGTGTCGACGGCGCCGGCGGTGAGGATCCGGCCGTTGCCGACGACGACCTCGGTCTCGGGGCCGATCACCAGGTCGGGGTGGACCCCGTCCATGGTGTCGGGGTTGCCGGCCTTGCCCAGCGCGGTGATGCGGCCGTCGCGGATGCCGATGTCGGCCTTGACGACGCCCCAGTGGTCGATGACGACGGCGCCGGTGATCACGGTGTCGGGGGCGCCCTCGGCACGGGTGACCCGGGACTGGCCCATGGATTCGCGGATGACCTTGCCGCCGCCGAACACCGCCTCCTCGCCCGCGCGTCCGGGGCCGCCGGAACGGTCCTCCTCGATCTCGACGAGCAGATCGGTGTCGGCGAGCCGGATCCGGTCGCCGGTGGTGGGGCCGAACAGGTCGGCGTACGCGGCGCGGTGCAGCTCAGGCACGGGTGCCTCCGATCTCGTCCAGGGCGTTCGTCTCGGCACCGTCGAGGGCTCCGGCGGTCTCCCCGCGCAGTCCGGGCACGACGCGGCGGCCGGCGATCGGCACCAGTTCGACCTCGACGGGGATGCCCGGCTCGAAGCGCACGGCGGTGCCCGCGGCGATGTTCAGCCGCCGTCCGCGGGCGGCGGCGCGGTCGAAGTCCAGGCCGGGGTTGGCCTCGGCGAAGTGGTAGTGGGAGCCGACCTGGACGGGCCGGTCGGCGGCGTTGAGGACGGTGAGCCGGGTGACGGGGCGTCCCTCGTTGAGGGTCACCGGCCCGTCCCCGTACAGGATCTCTCCGGGGATCATGGGTGCCGGCCGCCTCAGACGATCGGGTCGTGGACGGTGACGAGCTTGGTCCCGTCCGGGAACGTGGCCTCGACCTGGACGTCGTGGATCATCTCGGGGATGCCGTCCATGACCTCGTCGCGGGTGAGCACCTTGCGGCCGGAGGCCATGAGCTCGGCGACGGTCCGCCCGTCGCGGGCGCCCTCCAGGACATGGGAGGTGATCAGGGCGACGGCCTCGGGGTGGTTGAGCCGCACGCCGCGGGCCCGGCGCTTCTCGGCCACGTCGGCCGCGACATGGATGAGCAGCCGTTCCTGCTCGTGGGGGCTGAGTTGCACGCTTCCACCTCACTGTCGTCACCGGGCGAGTGCCCCGGACAGCAGCGGACCCTACCGATCTTCAACACTCTGTTGACCTGCAGAGACGGTCCGCCGCGCCGGACATTGCACGTTAGAGCGGAAGTTTTTCCGGCACGTTAACCGGCGCTTTGCGCGTCCATGGAGGTGGGCAGGCGTTCAGGACCGGGGTGTGCCGGGGTCCTGGTGGTGGGCGGCGATGCCGAACCGGCGCTGTTCACCCGTGGCGGACGCGGCACCGCCGAGCCGGGACACCGAGCTGATCACCGGCTCCTCGGCCGGCTCCCGCAGGGCTTCCAGTTTCTCCAGGTCAGCGGCGGAGACCAGGGCAACGAGCGGCTTGCCGTGGCGCGTGACGACCACCCGCTCGTCACCGTAGACGACGCGGTTGATCAGGTCCGCGAGCTCGGCACGCGCTTGCGTCACCGGAATCTCGTAAGTCATGCTCCTCATCTTACGGCCTGTACGTCCTGTACATTTTTTACAGAAGGAGGAGTGCCATGAAGGCCATGAACGGCAGCACGCGGAGCACCATGCGGTACGTCCTTCCGGAGTTCACCGAACGCACGAGCTTCGGCACCCGCACCCTCGACCCCTACTCCAAGCTGCTCCAGGAGCGGATCGTCTTCCTGGGCACGCCGATCGACGAGACCTCGGCCAATGACGTCATCGCGCAGTTCCTGCACCTGGACTACGCCTCGCCCGGGCAGGTGATCAGCCTCTACATCAACTCGCCCGGCGGCTCGGTCAGCGCCATGACCTCGGTCTACGACACGATCAGCACGGTCTCCTGCGAGGTGGAGACCATCTGCCTCGGGCAGGCCGTCGGACCGGCCGCGGTACTGCTCGCGGCGGGCACGCCGGGCCGCCGGCTCGCCCTGCCGGGAGCCAGGATCGTGCTCCAGCAGCCCGCGCTCGACGA
Source organism: Streptomyces sp. NPDC048623 (assembly GCF_040650755.1). Taxonomy (NCBI): domain Bacteria; kingdom Bacillati; phylum Actinomycetota; class Actinomycetes; order Kitasatosporales; family Streptomycetaceae; genus Streptomyces; species Streptomyces sp. NPDC048623. The sequence goes on along the minus strand of NZ_JBEZHV010000004.1, from coordinate 102,074 downwards.
GCCGTTGCAGGGACAGCCCAGCGATCTCGACCTCCAGGCGCGGGAATTGCTGCGCCAGCGCGAGCTGATCGCCGCGCTGCTCGCCGGACACACCGGCCGGGACCGGGCGCGGATCGACGCCGACCTCGACCGGATCACGGTGCTCGACGCGCCCGCGGCCCTCGCGTACGGCCTGGTGGACGACGTGATCCGCAGCCGCCGCGCGTCGGCGGCCACCGGGGAGGAGTGAGGCCGCCATGGTGCCGGAGCCGCCGCCGCTGCCCGCCCTGACCCGCGCCGAGGGCGAGTTCGTCGACACGTATCTCGAAGTCCTCGATCTCCTGGGGAGGATCAATCCATCCAGGTCCTCGCATACCTATGGGGCGCTGCGCGCGGCGCAGGCCCTGGTCGGGAGGGCGACGGCGCTCCGGGACGCACTGACACTCATGCATCTGCGGGGCGAGAGCGAGGTGCACGCGGACACATTGGCGCGTGCGCTACGGGTGTTGGACGGCGAGCGGCGTTCCGGGCGGGTCACCGTGCCCGGAGAGAGGGCGAGTTGACAGCGGCGCGTGTCGTGTCGAGGTCCACATGGGGCACGGGAACCGCAGAATCGCTCCCTCGTTCGGCGTAGTCGACGAATCGACATGGATCTCAGGTGAGTTGCGCAACAGGTGTACGCATCTGGCCGAATCCGGCGCTCTGCCCCTGGTGACGGGCTCGTCGGCCAAACCTCCTCAGATCACGAAAGCTGACTGTCCACCCGTATGGATCAGTCGTGAGGAGCCTCACATATCGCCGTTTCAGCTCGGATTTCGCCCTGGCCGTGGGTCAAGATCCCTGTCGACGACAAGCCCCCGCCACCCACGGCGGGGCGGTCCGGGCGGACGCCGAGTCCTGCCGCCGTCCCGGACGACTGGTCGACAGGAGTGGACCGGCAGGAGTGGAGGACCCGAGCAACACGGGCCGCCCGAGCAGTACGGGGCGATCCTCGGGGTGAAGCCGCAGCCGCGGCCGGGCGTCTTCGCCGGTCCGAACCCGACAGGTCATCCTTCGCAGGCGGCTGACGAAGGGTTGCGCATGACTGCGCACATGCATGTCCCGTCCCTGCTGTCCCGGGCCGGAGCCGTCTCGGCTCTCACCCTCGCCGCCGTCGGCGGCACGCTGCTCGCACCAGGAGCGGCGCCAGAGGCCCAGGCGGCGACCTCCTACGCGAGCAAGGCGCTGAACGTCGCCGCCTCGAAGAAGGGGGCACCCTACAAGTACGGCGCCTCGGGCCCCACCCGCTTCGACTGCTCGGGCCTCACGCTCTACTCGTACAAGAAGGCGGGCAAGACGCTGCCACGCACCGCGCAGCAGCAGTACAACAAGACCCGCCACATCTCCTCGGGCAGCCGGCAGGTGGGTGACCTGGTCTTCTTCCACTCCGGGGGAAGCGTCTACCACGTCGGGATCTATGCGGGAAACAACAAGATCTGGCACTCCCCCAAGACCGGCTCCTGGGTGAAGCTCGACAAGATCTGGACCTCGAAGGTCTTCTACGGACGGGTGCGCTGACCGGCAGGGTGCGACGAGGGCGGTCGGTCAGGCCCGGGTCAGCGCCGCCGTCCACGGCAGCGTGATCCACACCGTCTTGCCGCCCTCCGCCGTCGGGGTCACCACCAGTCGGCCGCCCGCCTCCTTCGTCAGGAAGCGGATGATCGCCATCCCTCGCCCGTTGTCCTGCTGCACCGCCGCCGGCAGGCGCCGGGGCCAGCGGGGGTGGCTGTCGGTGACCCCGATGTGCAGCTGCTCGTCGCGCTCCAGGCGTACGTCGACGGTGAACGTGGGCGACTGCCCGAAGGTGTGCTGCACGGCGTTGGTCGCCAGCTCCGAGACGATCAGCCGGATCGCGTCCGCGGTGTCGGTCGCGTCCCCGAGCCCCCAGGAGGTGAGCACCTCGCCGACGTACCTCCGCGCGGCGGAGACCGAGGCCGGGTCGCTCGGCAGTGTGACGGTTGCTTCCTGCTGGTCTGCCATGCGACGCCGTCCTTCTCCCGCCGGGCGACGACGCCCGGACTGCATGCGCGTCAGCCTGCCACCGATGTCACCGCCCCGGGCGGCGATCCACCAGATATACGGATATCTGTCGCCCGAAGCGGTGAACCGCACAGACGCTTGTACGCGTGGCCGTACACGGTCCGGGCTCAGAGCGCTCCGGGCGGCGCGGTCCGTACGATCGTGGCCACCGCCCGCTCGATCTCCGCGTCCGTGAGGTCCGCGCGGGCCGTGAGGCGCAGCCGGGAGATGCCGTCGGGGACCGACGGGGGCCGGAAGCAGCCCACGCCGAGGCCGAGTTCGCGGCAGTCGGCGGCCCAGCGCAGCGCCTCCTCCGGGCCCGGCGCGCGCACGGACACGACCGCCGCGTCGGGCCGTACGGCGGAAAGACCGGCGGCGGTGAGCAGCCGGTGCAGGGTCCGGGCGACCGTGCCGGCCCGGGCCGCGAGGGCCGGTTCGGCGCCGATCAGGCGCAGGCTCGCCAGGGCGGCACCGGCCGCGGCGGGGGCGAGGCCGGTGTCGAAGATGAAGGTGCGGGCGGCGTTGACCAGGTGCTCGATCACCCGGGCCGGGCCGAGCACGGCGCCGCCCTGGCTGCCCAGGGACTTGGACAGGGTGAGGGTGGCGACCACGTCGGGGGCGCCCGCGAGGCCGGCCTCGCTCAGCGCGCCGCGCCCGCCCTCGCCGAGCACGCCGAAGCCGTGGGCGTCGTCGACGACCAGGCCCGCGCCGTGCTCGCGGCAGACGGCGGCGAGTGCGTCGAGCGGCGCCCGGTCGCCGTCCACCGAGAAGACCGAGTCGCTGACGGCGAGCGCCGGGCGGCCGGGGTGCGCGGCCAGCGTCTTGGCCACGGCCCCCGGGTCGGCGTGCGGCACGACCGCCGTCTCGGCCCGGGCGAGCCGGCAGCCGTCGACGAGGGAGGCGTGGTTGCCCGCGTCGGAGACGATCAGGCCGTCCGGTACGGAGAGCGCGGTGAGGGCCGCGAGGTTCGCCGCGTAGCCGGAGGAGAAGACCAGGGCCGCCTCGAAGCCGCAGAACGCGGCGAGCTCCTGTTCGAGGCGGGTGTGCAGCAGGGTCGTGCCGGTGACCAGACGCGAACCGGTGGCACCGGCGCCCCAGCGGCGGGCGGCCTCGGCGGCCGCCTCGGTGATCTCGGGGCGGTGGGTCAGGCCGAGGTAGTCGTTGCTGGCGAGGTCGAGCAGGTCCGACTCGGCGGCCCGGGGCCGCAGGGTGCGCACCAGGCCGGCCGCCGCGCGCCGCCGGGCCGCCGCCTCGGTCCAGTCGAAGGCGGCCGGGCGCGGGCCCTCGCCCGTGCCCGCGGCGGGGGCCGGCGGGCCTTCGCCCGTCCCCGCGGCGGGGTCCAGCGGGTCCTCGGCGTACGGCGGCATGACGGATCCTTTTGTAGGCAGCGCACAGACCCTAGCCGTATCCCGTCGAGGTCAGGATGTGGCCATGCACACACAGGAATCGGTGTCGTTTGTTCGGATCCTCCTTGGCCCGGGGGTGTGCCGTAGGCCAGGATCAGCGCTTATGGACCTGCTGAACACGCTGGTGGAGAAGGGGCTGCGGCGCGAGTCGCCGACCCGTGAAGAAGCGCTCGCCGTGCTGGCGACCTCCGACGACGACCTGCTCGATGTGGTGAGCGCTGCCGGCAAGGTGCGCCGCCAGTGGTTCGGGCGGCGGGTGAAGCTCAACTATCTCGTCAATCTGAAGTCCGGTCTGTGCCCCGAGGACTGCTCCTACTGTTCGCAGCGGCTCGGCTCCACGGCCGGGATCCTCAAGTACTCCTGGCTCAAGCCCGACGAGGCCTCGGCCGCGGCGGCGGCCGGTGTCGCGGGCGGCGCCAAGCGGGTCTGTCTGGTGGCGAGCGGGCGCGGTCCGACGGACCGGGACGTCGAGCGGGTCGGCAGGACCATCGAGGCGATCAAGGAGCAGAACGAAGGCGTGGAGGTCTGCGCCTGCCTCGGGCTGCTCTCCGACGGGCAGGCGGAGCGGCTGAAGGAAGCCGGCGCCGACGCGTACAACCACAACCTCAACACGTCCGAGGGGACGTACGGGGAGATCACCACCACCCACACCTACGCGGACCGGGTGGACACCGTGCAGAAGGCGCACGGCGCGGGTCTGTCGGCCTGCTCGGGTCTGATCGCGGGCATGGGCGAGAGCGACGAGGACCTGGTCGACGTGGTGTTCGCGCTGCGCGAGCTCGGCTCGGACTCGGTGCCGGTCAACTTCCTCATCCCCTTCGAGGGCACCCCGCTCGCCAAGGAGTGGAACCTCAGCCCGCAGCGCTGTCTGCGGATCCTCGCGATGGTGCGGTTCGTCTGCCCCGACGTGGAGGTCCGGATCGCGGGCGGCCGTGAGGTGCACCTGCGCTCCATGCAGCCGCTGGCCCTGAACATCGCCAACTCGATCTTCCTGGGCGACTATCTGACCAGCGAGGGCCAGGCCGGCCAGGCCGACCTGGACATGATCGCGGACGCCGGCTTCGAGGTGGAGGGCGCGGGCACCCCCACGCTGCCCGCGCACCGGGCGGACGTCGCCGCGGCGGCGGCCGGGGCGGGCTGCGGCTCGCACGCGGCAGAGGCGGGCGGGGCCTGTGGCTCGCAGGCGGAGGCCGGTGCGGGCGCGGGCGGCGGCTGCGGCTCGCACGCCGAGGCCGGTGGCGGCTGCGGTCCGTGCGGCGGTCACGCCGGTGCCGGTGAGCAGACGGCCGCGGCCGAGGAGCCCGAGGCGTCCGAGGGGGCCCCGGCCGACGCGTCGGGCGCGCGCCCGGACCTGGTGGCCGTGCGCCGCCGCGGCGCCGGTACGGACCTCGCGCCGAATGCGTGACACCGGTACCACCGAACTCCTCGCCCTGGACCGGGCGCACGTCTGGCACCCGTACGGCCCGATGCCCGGCCGTACGGAACCGCTGGTCGTCGCGTCCGCGTCCGGGGTGAGGCTCCGGCTCGCCGAACCCGTCGAGGGGCAGGCCGAGCTGGTCGACGGCATGTCCTCCTGGTGGTCGGCCGTGCACGGCTACAACCACCCGGTGCTCAACGAGGCCGCGCGCGGCCAGCTGGACCGGATGAGCCACGTCATGTTCGGCGGGCTCACCCACGAACCGGCCGTGCGGCTCGCCGCGCGGCTCGTGGAGATCACCCCGGAGCCGCTGCGGCACGTCTTCCTCAGCGACTCGGGCTCGGTCTCGGTCGAGGTCGCCGCGAAGATGTGCCTGCAGTACTGGCGCTCGCTCGGCCGGCCGGCCAAGCGGCGGCTGCTGACCTGGCGCGGCGGCTACCACGGCGACACCTGGCAGCCGATGTCCGTCTGCGACCCCGAGGGCGGCATGCACGAGCTGTGGTCGGGGGTGCTGCAGCGGCAGGTCTTCGTGGACGCGCCGCCGGTGGAGTACGAGGAGTCGTACGCCGAACTGCTGCGCGAGGCGATCGAGCGGCACGCGGACGAGCTGGCCGCGGTGATCGTGGAGCCGGTGGTGCAGGGCGCGGGCGGTATGCGCTTCCACAGCCCGGAGTATCTGCGGGTGCTGCGGGAGGCCTGCGACGCGCACGACGTGCTGCTCGTGTTCGACGAGATCGCGACCGGTTTCGGGCGCACCGGTGCGCTGTTCGCCGCCGACCATGCCGGGGTCTCCCCCGATGTGATGTGCGTCGGCAAGGCGCTGACCGGCGGTTATCTGTCGATGGCGGCGACGCTCTGCACGAGCCGAGTCGCCGACGGCATCTCGCGCGGCGAGGTGCCGGTGCTCGCCCACGGCCCGACCTTCATGGGCAATCCGCTGGCCTCGGCCGTGGCCCTGGCCTCGGTGGACCTGCTGCTCGGGCAGGACTGGCAGGGCGAGGTGAAGCGGATCGAGGCGGGGCTGCGCGAGGGGCTCGCCGGGGCCGCCGAGCTGCCCGGGGTCCGGGACGTCCGGGTGCTCGGCGCGATCGGCGTGGTCCAGCTCGACCACGACGTCGACATGGCGGCCGCGACCCGGGCCGCCGTGCGCGAGGGCGTGTGGCTGCGGCCCTTCCGCGACCTGATCTACACGATGCCGCCGTTCGTGACGGGCGACGAGGACGTGGCGCGGATCTGCGCGGCGGTCCGGGCGGCGGCCGCGGCGGGCTGACGGCCCGGGTTCACCCGCTCCTCGGGTACGTACGACAAGGAAAGGTTCCACCACCCCCATGACCGTCATCGTCGTCACCGGCACCGGGACCGAGATCGGCAAGACGATCGTCACCGCCGCGCTCGCCGCGGTGGCCACCGCCGCCGGGCGTTCCGTCGCCGTGCTCAAGCCCGCCCAGACCGGCCTCGCGCCGGGCGAGGCGGGGGACGCCGACGATGCCGTACGCCTCTCGGGGGCGGTGACGGGGACGGAACTGGCCCGGTTCCCCGAGCCGTTGGCGCCGGGGACGGCGGCCCGGCGGGCCGGGATGGCGCCGGTGCCGCCCGCGGAGATCGCGGACGCGGCCCGGAAGCTGACGGAGGAGCACGACCTGGTGCTCGTCGAGGGCGCCGGCGGGCTGCTCGTACGGTACGACGAGGACGGCGGCACGCTCGCGGACGCGGCCCGGCTGCTCGGCGCTCCGGTGCTCGTGGTGGCGCCGGCCGGGCTCGGCACGCTCAACTCGACGGCGCTGACGGCGGAGGCGCTGCGGGCCCGGGGCATCGAGCAGCTGGGTGTGGTGGTCGGCAGCTGGCCGGCCGAGCCGGACCTGGCGGCGCGGTGCAACCTCGCCGACCTGCCGGACGCGGCGGGCGCGCCGCTGCTCGGCGCGCTCCCGGAGGGCGCGGGCACGCTGGCCCCGGAGGCCTTCCGGACGGCGGCGGCCGGCTGGCTGGCGCCCGCGCTCGGCGGCTCCTGGGACGCGGCGGAGTTCGCCGCGGCGGCGGGGACGGACACCGGGGTCTGAGCCTCGTACGGCCAGGGACTGATCTTCGTACGCTGGGCGCCATGCGACGCGCACGTGTTCAGGAAATCGTCTTCGACTGTGCCGGCCCGGCCGCCCTCGCGCGGTTCTGGGCGGCGCTCCTCGGCGGGGCTCCGGTCGACCGGAGCCCCGACTGGTCGTACGTCGACCCGCCGGGGTTCGTACGGATCGCCTTCCAGCGGGTGCCGGAGGGCAAGGCGGTGAAGAACCGGCTCCATCTGGACGTGGAGGTGGACGATCCGGCGGGGGCCGCCGAGGAGGCGCTGGCGCTCGGGGCGCGGCGCTCCGGCGGGATCGTGACCGACGAGCAGGGCTCGTTCCAGGTGATGCACGACCCGGAGGGCAACGAGTTCTGCTTCGTGACCGGGTAGGTTCGGTGATGGCCTGAGGTCGTCAACGAGGGGGTACCGCCGTGGTGTTGCCGTTCCGCTTCGCCGTCAACATGCTCGCTCCGGGTTCCGCCGACGAGTGGCGGACCCGCTGCCGTCGGGCGGAGGAACTCGGCTACGACCTGATCCTGGTGGCCGACCACCTGGGCATGCCCGCCCCGTTCCCGTCCCTCGTGGCGGCCGCGGCGGTCACCACCCGGCCGCGGCTCGGCACCTTCGTGCTCAACGCGGGTTTCTGGAACCCGGTGCTCCTCGCCCGCGAGGTGACGACCACCGCCGCGCTGACCGAGGGCCGGCTCGAACTCGGCCTGGGCACCGGTTACGTACCGGCCGAGCACGAGCGGGCGGGCATCCCGTTCCTGCCGCCGCGGGAGCGGGTGGACCGTCTGAAGCAGGTGGTCGAGGAGCTGGCGGAGACGCTGAAGGGCGCCGAGGGCGCGCCCCGGGTCGGTCTGACGATCGGCGGCAACGGCAACCGGGTGCTGAGGCTCGCGGCCCGGCACGCCGATGTGATGGCGTTCTCGGGAGGCAGGTTCGACGGCGGCACGCCGACGGTGCTGACGGCCGAGGAGCTGGCCGAGCGGGTCGAGACCTTCGCGGGCTTCGAGAAGGAGGCGGGCCGCCCGGTGCCGGCCGAGCGCAATCTGCTGATCCAGCGGGTGCTCGTGACGGAGGACCGGGCAGCGGCGGCGGCCGAGTTCGCCGCGGTCGTGCCGTATCTCACCGAGGAGCAGATCCTGGACCTGCCGATCGTGCTGATCGGCACGGTGCGGGAGATCGTGGACCGGCTGCACGCGCTGCGCGAGCGGTTCGGCTTCTCGTACTTCACCGTGCTCGACGGGGCGATGGATGCCTTCGGCCCGGTGCTCGCGGAGCTGCGGAGCCGGCCCGGGGAGTGACCGGCCCACGGTCTTCGGATACGGGCCGAGGCCGGGCTCTGGCGGGTGGCGGGCGCGACCCTCCCGGTCGGGAGGCGACCTGATCGTCTGCGGCCTCCTGATTCACCGTTTCGGCGGGGCTCCGGCCGTCGATCCGCCGGGGCGGCGGGACCCCGTCCCGCCAGGGCCGTACCCCCGCGCGTACGCCCTGCGCCATGGCGGAGGGCACCGCGTGGAGCCCGGCCACGGTCCGCGTTCGCGTCGTCCCCCGAGTGCCGTTCCCGCCGTGCTCGGCTAGATCTTGACCACAGGGGATGCTCCGGCCTGTCGGACACGCCCCTGGCGTCATGTGTCTGCCACACACCGGGAGGAATCCGATGATCACCCGTCGCAGTGTCCTCGGCGGGGCGCTCGCCGCAGCCGGCCTGCCGCTCCTCGCTCCCGGCGCCGCACGCGCGGCGGGCCGCACGGTGCCGCCCGCCTTCAGCGTGGCCATGCCGGTGCCACCGGTGCTCCGCCCCGCGTCCTGCGCCGACGGCGTGGACTTCTACGAGGTGTCCATCCGCAAGGCGACCGCCGAGATCCTGCCGGGCACCGCCACCGACGTCCTGACGTACGACGGCCACTTCCCCGGCCCCGTCATCCACGCCCGCTCCGGGCGGCAGGTCGCCGTCCGCCAGCACAACGACATCGACATGCCCGTCGCCGTCCACCTGCACGGCGCAAGCGTCCCGCCCGAGTCCGACGGCGGCCCGATGGCCGTCTTCACCCCCGGCACCTCGCGGACCTACACGTACGCCAACCGGCAGCCCCACGCCTCGCTCTGGTTCCACGACCACGCCCACCACATGGAGTCCGAGCACGTCTACCGCGGACTGTCCGGCACCTACCTGCTCACCGACGCGGTCGAGCGGAGCCTGCCGCTGCCCAAGGGGCGGTACGACGTCCCCGTCACGATCCGCGACGCCCGCTTCGACGGGAACGGACAGCTCGCCTACACCATGGGCGACCGGAACCGCACCACCGTCCTCGCCAACGGCAGGGTCACCCCCTACTTCGAGGTCGCGGCGCGCAAGTACCGCTTCCGCCTCCTCAACGGCTCCAATCTGCGCATATTCTCGCTGAGCCTGTCCGACGGCACCCCGCTCACCCAGATCGCCTCGGACGGCGGCCTGCTGGAACGCCCTGTCGCCGTGCCCGTCCTCACGCTCTCCCCGGGCGAACGCGCCGACGTCGTCATCGACTTCTCGCCCTACCCGGTCGGCACCCGGCTCGTCCTCAAGAACACCGGCACCAGCCTCCCGGAGCAGCTCGGCCAGGTCCTCCGCTTCGACGTCACGCACACCGCGAACGACTCCAGCCGCGTCCCCGACGTCCTGCGCACCCTGCCGGCCGCCGCCGACCTGCCCGCCGCCGTCGTCACCCGCGACCTCGTCCTCAGCATGGACGAGGACGGGCGCCCGGATCCCCGCGGATTCATCAACGGGCGGATGTACGACCCCGAGCGCGTCGACACCACCGTGGCCTTCGGAACGTCCGAGATCTGGAACGTCAGCAACGCGAACACCCGCGCCGCCCACAACTTCCATCTGCACCTGGTCCAGTTCCGGGTCCTCGAACGCGGCGGCCGGCCCGTTCACCCCACCGAGGCCGGGCTCAAGGACACGGTCCGGGTGGCGGCGGGCGAGACGGTGCGACTGCACGTCACGTTCGACAGCTACCGGGGCGACTACGTGTACCACTGCCACATGCTCGACCACTCGGCCATGGGGATGATGGCCAACTTCCGGGTCCGGTGACACGTCCCCGCCCTCGGCCGGCGGGAAACCGTTCGCCGGACAGACCGGCGCTCTGCTTGGCTCGCCCCCATGAGCGATCTCCACATCCGCCATGCCACCCTCTCCGACATCGACACCGTGCTGCGGTTCTGGCGCGACTCCGCGGAAGGAACGAGCATCAGTGACGACCACGACGGAGTGACCCGGCTCATCACACGGGACCCCGAAGCCCTCCTCCTCGCCGAGCGCGACGGCGTCCTCACCGGAACCGTCATCGCCGGCTTCGACGGATGGCGATGCTCCGCCTACCGACTGGCCGTACACCCGGACCACCGCCGGCGAGGCATCGCCACCGCCCTCCTGGAAGCCGCGGAACAACGCTTCACCGCCCTGGGCGGGCGACGCGTCGACGCCATGGTCCTGGAAGCCAACGAACGGGCCCACCACACGTGGGGCGCCACCGGCTACCAGCGCGAGGACCACTGGCGACGCTGGGTCAAGCCCCTGTAGACACGCACAGCCGCACTCCCCTTTGCCGGTCCTTTACCATGGGTGTCCGTATCCGATCATCCGACCGAAAGGTGTGAGCGTCCGCCCATGGGCGAGCCTCCCAGTAGCCGTTCCCCGATCCGCCCCCGCGGCCGACACCGCGCGGTCCTCCCTCCCCTGACTGATCATGGGATGCACCGAGGGACGGAGGTGAACCGATGACCGAGGTACTGCTGCTCCTCGTGGCGCTGCTGCTCGCCGTCGCGTGCGGCGCGTTCGTGGCGGCGGAGTTCTCGCTGACCACCGTCGAACGCGGCGAGCTCGAAGCCGCCGCGGAGCGCGGCGAGCGCGGCGCGGCCGGCGCCCTCAAGGCGGTCAGGTCGCTCACCTTCCAGCTCTCCGGTGCCCAGCTCGGCATCACGGTGACCAATCTGGTCGTCGGCATGCTCTCCGAGCCGTCGATCTCCAAGCTGATCGAGGGCCCGGTCGAGGCCCTCGGCCTGTCCCCCGAGGTCGCCTCCTCCGTGGCCCTGGTCATCGGCACCGGCCTGTCGACCGTGGTCCTGATGGTGATCGGCGAGCTGGTCCCCAAGAACTGGGCGATCTCCTCGCCGCTGGCCGTCGCCAAGGTCGTGGGAACTCCGCAGCGGATCTTCACCGCCGCCTTCAAGCCGCTGATCAGCCATCTGAACAACTCGGCCAACCGCGTCCTGCGCCGCCTCGGCCTGGAACCGACCGAGGAGCTCGCCTCCGCCCGCTCCCCGCAGGAGCTGGTCGCCCTGGCCCGGCACTCCGCCAAGGAGGGCGCCCTGGAGGCGGACACCGCCGAACTGTTCGTCCGCACCCTGAACCTGGCCGAGCTGACCGCGGAGAACGTGATGACCCCGCGCGTCCAGGTGACCGCCCTGGAGGTACAGGCCACCGCCGAGGACGTGCTCAACGCGACCCGCGCGACCGGTCTGAGCCGCTTCCCCGTCTACCGCGGCAACCTCGACTCGGTCGTCGGCATCGCGCACGTCAAGGACATGCTCGCGATACCGGTGGACGAGCGGCCGCGCCGCCCGGTCGGCGACCTCGTGCGCGAGCCGCTGCTCGTGCCCGAGAGCCTGACCGTGGACCGGCTGCTCGACCGGCTGTCCGGGAAGCAGACGATGGCCGTCGTCATCGACGAGTACGGCGGCACGGCCGGCGTCGCGACCCTGGAGGACATCGTCGAGGAGGTCGTCGGCGAGGTGCGCGACGAGCACGACCCGCACGAGACGCCGGACCTGGCGCCGGCGGGCGAGGACGCCGACGGCCGCGCGCTGTGGTCGGCGGACGGCGCGGCCCGCGCGGACCAGCTGGAGCGGATCGGGCTGAGGGTGCCGGAGGGCCCGTACGAGACCCTGGCGGGCGTGCTCGCCACCGTGCTCGGCCGGATCCCGGCCGTCGGCGACAGCGTGGAGCTGGCCGGCTGGCGGCTCGACGTGGTGGACGCCTCCGGGCGGCGGGCGGCCCGGGTGCTGCTGCACGCCCCGCTCGCGCCCGCCGGTGACGAGGACGGGGAGGCCGGCCGATGATCGCGATCCAGCTGCTGGTCGGTCTGCTGACCCTGGTCGTCAACGCCTTCTTCGTCGGCGCCGAGTTCGCCATGATCTCGGTGCGCCGCAGTCAGATCGAACCGCTCGCCGAGTCCGGCGACCGCAGGGCGCGCAGTGTCGTCTGGGGCCTGGAGCACGTCTCGGCGCTGCTCGCCGCCGCCCAGCTCGGCATCACCCTGAGCACCCTGGTGCTCGGCATCGTGGCGGAGCCGGCCATCGCGAACATCCTGGAGCCGCTGTTCGACGCGGTCGGGGTGCCGCACGGCCTGGTGCACCCGATCTCGTTCGTGATCGCGCTCACGCTCGCCACGTATCTGCACATGCTGCTCGGCGAGATGGTCCCGAAGAACATCGCGCTGGCCGAGCCGACCCGTACGGCGCTGGCGCTCGGCCCGCCGCTGGTGACGCTGACACGGGCGCTGAAGCCGGTGATCCTCGCGATCAACGCCTTCGCCAACGCGATCCTGAAGCTGCTGCGGGTGGACGCCAAGGGCGAGGTGGCGGCCACGTTCTCGGACGACGAGCTGGCCCGGATGGTCACCGACGCCGGTCACGCGGGGCTGCTCGACGACCGGGCGGCCGAGCGGCTGCACGACGCCCTGGAGCTGGGCCGCCGCCCGGTGGGGGACGTCGTGATGCCGCTGGAGAAGGTCGTGTCCGCGCGCGTGGACACGACGCCCGAGCAGCTGGAGGCGCTGTCCGCCCGGACCGGCTTCTCCCGCTTCCCTGTGGTCGACTCGGACCGCCGCATCCTGGGCTACCTCCATGTGAAGGACGCCCTGGACCTCACCCCGCGCGACCTGCCGTTCCCGGTCACGTCGATGCGGCCGATCGCCCGGGTGCGGGCGGCGACGCCGATGGACGACGTGCTGACCGCGATGCGGCGCAGCCGGACCCATCTGGCGGCGGTCATCGACGAGGACGGCAAGCTGGCCGGCCTGGTGACGATGGAGGACGTGCTGCGCGAGCTGGTGGGCCGGCCCTCCGGCTCCTGACCTCGCCGACGCTCACACGAAGGGCCCCGGGACGGTCTCGTCCCGGGGCCCTACATGTGAGTGTCGGCGGTGCGTCACAGGGCCGTCGCGGCCCGCCAGGCGTCGAGCACCGTGCGGTCGCCGTCATGGGTGAAGCGCGGGTCGTCGGCCCCGTACCGCCCGTAGACGAGCAGCAGCAGGTCGCCGGTGCTGCCCCGGACGGTCGCGGTCGCGGGGCCCTCGGCCCGGCGCCGCCAGTCGAAGCCGCCCCCGCCGAGGGTGAGCGTCCAGGCGGCGCCGGTGTCGGTGGCGGCCAGGCGCAGGCTCGCGCCGTCCCGGCCGAGCTGGGCGACGGGCTCGGCGACCCAGGAGAAGTACGGCAGGTTCTCCAGGAACTCCTCGATGCCGTCGGCGGCCGTGCCCGGGTCGATCGGGCCGGGCTCCCGGCCGAGGGCGAGCTCGGCGTCGACGAGGTGGACGACCGCCTCGAAGAGCAGCCGGCGCGGGAAGAACCGTACGTGCGGGTCGGCGCCGTGCGACCACATCCCGGTGTCGGGGTCGGCGGCGCTGAGCGTCCGCAGGCTCGCGGCGGCGCTCCCGGCGAGCCAGTCGGGGTACGCGGCCGGGTCGTCCGGCAGGTCCAGCGGAACGTCCCTCGACCACACGCGCTCGGTCGCGCGGGTGCGGACCAGGTGCTCGATCCAGCGGTGGGTGGTGCCGTGGTGCCTCACCAGGTCGGCGAGGGTCCAGCCGGGGCAGCTCGGCACGGGGGTCGCGGGGTCGGCGCCGCGGACGAGGGTGACGAAGCTCTCGACGCGCTCGGCGACGGCGTCGAGCCGGGCCGGGTGCACGTCCGCGGTGAGGCCGAAGCCCTGCGACACCTTGAGCAACTCGTCGCGCCACGCCCCGGGAGGCTGCCGCAGTGCCGCGTCGCGGAAGAGCCCGTCGAGTCTGCGCCGGTCGGCCGCCGGGAGCCGGCCGAGGACGTACCCCGTGCTCTCCAGCCACTTCACGGCCGTGTCGGGGTCGAGCACCTCGTCGTCCGCGGTCTCGACCGCCGTGACCAGCTCGGCCAGGGCCTCGGTCAGCGCGCTCAGCAGCGCCTCGCTCATGGGGTTTCCCCTCCCGGTCCTCCACGGGCCGGCGGTCCATACCCGACGGTATGATCGCTGGGCCATGGAGATCAATGCCACGTACACCAGTCTTGTCGCCGTGGGCGACAGCTTCACCGAGGGTATGTCGGATCTGCGGCCGGACGGGTCCTACCAGGGGTGGGCCGACGTCCTCGCGGGCCGGCTCGCGGCCCGCGCACCCGGCTTCCGCTACGCCAATCTGGCCGTACGCGGCAAGCTCATCGGGCAGATCGTCGACGAGCAGGTGGACGCCGCCGCGGCCATGAATGCGGACATCGTCACACTCGTCGGCGGGCTCAACGACACCCTGCGCCCCAAGTGCGACATGGGCCGGGTACGCGCCCTGCTCGGCGAGGCCGTCGAACGCCTCGCGCCGAACTGCGGGCAGCTGGTCCTGATGCGCAGCCCCGGCCGCAACGGCCCGGTCCTGGAGCGCTTCCGGCCCCGGATGGAGGAGCTCTTCGCGTACGTCGACGAGCTCGCCGCCCGGCACGGCGCCCTGGTGGTCGACCTCTACAGCGCCCCGTCCCTCGCCGACCCGCGCCTGTGGGACGTGGACCGGCTGCACCTGACCGGTGAGGGGCACCGGCGGGTGGCCGAGGCGGTCTGGGAGACCCTGGGCCTGCCGTCGTCGTTCGACTGGCGCACCCCGCCCGCGCCGACCCCGCGCCCGGGCTGGGCCGACCGCCGCATCGCCGACGCCCGCTTCGCCAAGGAGCACCTGATGCCGTGGATCGGGCGCCGCCTGACCGGCCGCTCCTCGGGCGACGGCCGCCCGCCGAAGCGCCCGGAGCTGCTCCCGTACGAGGCCCCGACCGAGAGCGCGGGGTTCGAATCGCGACACATAAACAGCTGAAACACCAGGTCAGGGGCCTGATCCGCGAGAGCGGGTCGGGCCCCTCGGCCGTGGATGAGTCCGGCGGCGACGAGCGTGACCCAGGCATTTACTTGACCTTCTCAAGCATCTGGGCCTACCTTCATCGTATTACTTGAGGACATCAAACATCCATGAGCTGAAGCACTGAGAAGGCCCCCACCCATGAGTCACGAGACCACCCCGCCCGCCGCCGATCCCCGGCGCGAGACGCTCGTCGTCTTCGCGCTGAGCCTCGCCGCCATGGTCGTGTCGATGATGCAGACCCTGCCGGTCCCGATCCTCGGCCTCATCCGCGCCGACCTGGGCACCTCGGCCGCGAACGTGAGCTGGGTGACCACCGCCACCCTGCTCTCCGCCGCCGTCTTCACCCCGCTGCTCGGCCGCTTCGGCGACCAGCACGGCAAGAAGCCCACCCTGGTCGCCGTCCTCGGCGTCATGGTCGCCGGCTCCGTCGTCGCCGCCCTGGCGACCTCGCTCCCCCTGCTGATCCTCGGCCGCGTCCTCCAGGGCGCCGCCACCGCGATCTTCCCGCTGGCCCTGTCCGTACTGCGCGAGGAGGTCCGCCCGCAGAAGCTGCCCGGTGCGATGTCCCTGGTCAGCGGCACCCTGGCCTTCGGCAGCGGCCTCGCGCTCGTCGCCACCGGCCTGCTCACCGCCGGCTCCGACGCCGACTACCGCAACGCCTTCTGGATGGCCACCGGCTTCGCCGCGATCGCCCTGCTCGCCGTCGTGTTCCTGGTCCCCGCGACCCGCCACAAGACCGGCGGCCGCACCGACTTCCTCGGCGCGCTCACCCTCGGCGCCACGCTGCTGCTGCTCCTGCTGCCGATCTCGCAGGGCCACGAGTGGGGCTGGAGCTCCGGCCGCACCCTCGGCAGTTTCGCGGCCGCGGCCGTCATGACCGCCGTGTGGGTCCTCACCGAGCTCAAGGTCCGCGAACCCCTCGTCGACATGCGGATGTTCGTGCACCGGCCGGTGCTGATGGCCAACCTGGCCGGCATCCTCGTCGGCTTCGGCATGTTCGCGAACTTCCTCGGCGTCTCGTACCTCGTCCAGATGCCCGAGGCCCTCACCGGCTACGGCTTCGGCGCGTCCATCCTGCGCGCCTCCGTCGAGTTCCTGCTGCCCGGCGCGATCGTCTCGCTGCTCGCCTCGCCGATCGGCGGCCGGCTCGTCCGCCACCGCGGCCCGCGCACGGCACTGACCCTGGCCGCCGCTCTGGGCGCCGTCGGCTTCGGCTGGCTCGCCCTCGACCACGGCCACACCGCCTCGGTGATCGGCGCCGGTGTGATCGTCGGCGCGGCCGTCAGCTTCGGATACGCGGCCATGCCCGCCGTCATCATGTCGAGCGTCCCGCACCACCAGAGCGGCATCGCCAACGGCATCAACTCCATCTCCCGCTCCACCGGCAGCGCGATCGGCAGCGCCGTGGTCACCACGATCCTGGCCTCGCAGACGATCGAGCACCTGCCCGCCGGCGTCCCGGCCCTGCCCGCCGAGTCCGGCTTCACCCTCACCTTCTGGATCGGCGCCGCCGCCTTCGCGCTCGTCGCGGTCATCGCCCGCCTCGGCCTGCGGACCGGCCGGGCGACCCGTGTCGAGCGGGTGAGCGCGGTGACCGCCGAGACCACCGAGACCACCGAGACCACCGAGAAGGCGACGGCCGCCGTGGCATGAGGAGAGGGACGGGCCCGTCCGACACCGGGCCCGTCCCTCCGCGGCGGCGCCGTTCCGGTCGGGCACGCAGCGGTGTTCCGGCTCAGTCGCGGGCGCCGATACGCAGCTGGACCCAGCAGGAGAGGCGGTCGTCCGGGTCGTCCAGATCGAGGCCGAAGAGCTCCCGGACCCGGCGCAGCCGGTACTTGAGGGTGTTCTGGTGGACCGTCAGCCGACGCGCGGCATCGCCCACGTTGCCGACCGCGTCCAGCCAGGCCGTCACCGAGGCCGCGTAATGGGTGTGGTGGGAGCGGTCGTGGCGCAGCATGGCCTCGATGCCCGGGTGGCGCAGCCGTGGCCGGCGGTCGAGTTCGTCCGCGATGCGGGCGAGGAGGACTCGGGCGTGCACGTCGGCCAGCCCGGCGACGGCCGGAGCAGCCGGGTCCGCGGCCGTGACGCGGAGCACGTCGTCGCATTCCGCGCGCAACTCCGGCAGTTCGGCGAGACCGTCGGCGGGGCGGCTGACCGCTGCGCGCATCGGCGCCGAAGGACGGGGCCGGGCCGTCGCCGCGACGGCCTGAGCCGCCAGCCGCCGGGCGGTTCCGGCGTCGTCGCCCGGCAGCAGCGTGTACACGGCGCGCGGTCCGGCGGCGACCGCGGCGGCGGGGCGTACGGCCGCCCAGTGCAGGCCCAGATCGGCGCCCAGGCGGGTCAGCCGCGCACCCGAGTCCGTACCCGAGTCCGGAGCTGTGCCCGTACCCGAGTCCGGTGCCGTGCCCGTACCCGTGTCCCCGCCGCCGTCCGGCCTCCCGTTCCCGCCCTCGTCCGCGCCCGCCCGAACCGTGGCGCCCACCGGGGCGAAGGCCAGCAGGGTCACCCGGGCACGTGTCGGCAGACCGAGCCGGTACGCCGTCTCCTCGGCCGGGCTCGTGCCGTCGAGAGCGGCGCGCAACGCCCGCTCACGGGCCTGCAGTTCGAGGGCGGCCGCGCCGCGGCGGCGCAGCATGTGCAGAGCCGCCGTGCGGGCACCGTCCAGCAGGGCCTGCTCCCCCGCCTCCCCCAGCGGCAGTTGTTCCACGATCGCCCAGATGGTGCCGAGCGGCAGGTCTCCGGCCCGTACGGCGACCGCGGCGCGCGGCAGCTCGCTCTCGGCCAGCGGCGGCAGCGACACGACACCGGGCGCGGCGAGCACCTTCCGGTACTGGCGTAGCTGCCCCTGCGCCTGTTCCTGCGGCTGGTCGGGCACCCGGCGGCCGAGGATGCCCTGGCGGCGCAGTTCGTCGATGTGCTGGCCGGGCCGCGTCGAGTACGCCAGCACCCGGGTGTCGAGGTCCTCGATGGCCGTCGACCCGCCGATGACCGCGGCGATGGCGTCGGCGAGCGCGAAGAGCTCCTCGCCCGTACCGTCCCCGCCCTGCTCATGGCTTGGCGTATCTGACAACGTCATACGGAAAGCCTAGGCGATCGCGACAAAGCCCAGGGGAATGGGCGGGCCCCAGCATGGTGCCACCTGCCCCGCCGGGGCCCGAACCGATCGGCGGGACGGGAACCGGGCGGGGCGCGCCCCGCCGCCGGCCGAACGGCATCCGAGCAGCGGCACCGCATTCGTGCGACGCCGCACCGCCCGGCGGCCGGCCGCACCGCCCCGCACCCTCGGAGGACATCATGGCCACCCCGGTCGCCCCCGCCGCCCCGCCCTCGCAGGAGGCGCTGCTCGGACTCTTCCCGCCGGGCACCGCGCTCGACCGGGACGGCACCCTCATGATCGGCGGCTGCCGGGCGACCGAGCTGGCGGACCGGTTCGGGACCCCGGCGCTGCTCGTCGACGAGGCGGCCCTGCGTGCCCGTGCCCGCAGGTACGCGGACGGGCTCGCCGCCCGATGGCCCGCCTCCCGGGTGGCGTTCGCCTCGAAGGCCTTTCCCTGTACCGCCGTGTACCGGCTGCTGGCCGAGGAAGGGCTCAGCATCGACGTCGCGGGCGGCGGTGAACTGACGCTGGCGCTGGCCGGCGGGGTGGACCCGGCTTCCCTGGTGGTGCACGGCAACGCCAAGACGGAGGCCGAACTGCGGCTGGCCGTGGAGGCGGGCGCGGGTCTGGTCGTCGTGGACAGCTTCGACGACATCGACCGCCTGGAGCGGATCGTGCCCGCCGGTGCCGAGCAGGCCGTACTGGTACGGGTCACTCCCGGAATCCGCCCCGACACCCACGCCGCGGTCGCCACCGGCCAGGAGGGATCCAAGTTCGGCCTCGGCCTGTCCCAGGCGAGGCAGGCCATCGCCCGCCTCCGGGCGAGCAGCACCCTGCGGCTGGACGGGGTGCACGTCCACATCGGCTCGCAGATCCTGGACACCGAGCCCTTCGCCCGGGCCGTGGAGGCGGTCGCGGCTCTGGGCGCCTTCGCCGTCTACGACCTCGGCGGCGGCCTGGGCGCCCGCTACACCTACCAGGACCGGCCGCCCAGCATCGAGGAGTACCTGGACACGCTGGTGACGGCGGCCCGGAGGGTGCTGCCGGCCGAGGCGGAGATCATCATCGAACCGGGACGGTCCATGGTGGCCGAGACCGGGGTGAGCCTCTACCGCGCCACGACCGTCAAACACGGCGGGCCCACCTTCGTCGCCGTGGACGGCGGCATGGGCGACAACCTCGAAGTGGCCCTGTACGGCCAGCGGTTCGAGGCCGCCGTCGCCACCCGGGTGGGTGGCGGAGATCCCTGTCAACTCGTCGGCCGCCACTGCGAGTCCGGCGACACGCTCAGCGCCGGTGTGCCGCTGCGCGACCCGCGCCCCGGCGACCTGATCGCCGTCCCGGCCACCGGTGCGTACTGCTACTCGCTGAGCAACAACTACAACGGCGCCCTGCGCCCGCCCGTCGTCTTCTGCCGGGACGGCGAGGCGCGGGCCGTCGTGCGCCGGGAGACCTACGCGGACCTGCTGCGCCGCGATCTCCCCTGAGTCCCGGCGCCCACCGCCCGATGCCGCCCCACACCGCGTCGCGGCCCACCCCCCTCAGCCCTGCCCAGCCCCTGCCCCCGCATCCCCCTCACCTCCGGAGAGTCCGATGTCAGCACGGCCGACGCTGCGTCAGCAGCTGTTCAGGCGCAAGCCCTTGCACTCCTTCGAGTCGGACGCGACCGACGGCGGACTGCGCCGCACCGTCGGTCCCTTCCAGCTCACGATGATCGGCATCGGCGCCACCATCGGCACCGGCATCTTCTTCCTGCTCAGCGCCGCCGTGCCGGAAGCCGGCCCGGCCGTGATCGTCTCCCTGGCCATCGCGGCGGCCGCGGCGGCCCTCACCGCCCTCTGCTACGCCGAACTGGCCTCGGCCGTACCGGTGTCCGGCTCCTCGTACTCCTACGCGTACGCCACTCTCGGCGAGTTCCCGGCCTGGGCCGTCGGTTGGTGCCTGCTGCTCGAGTACGCGGTCTCCGGTGCCGCGATCGCGGTGAGCTGGGGCCAGTACCTCAACGACCTCACCGAGCGGCTGTTCGCCTTCCGGATGCCCGAGGCCCTCTCCGCGCCTCCGGGTGCGGGCGGGGTCGTCAACCTTCCCGGAGTGGTCCTGGTCGCCCTGTGCTGCCTGCTGCTGGTACGCGGCGCCAAGGAGTCGGCGCTGATCAACACCGTGATGGTGCTGGTCAAGCTCGGCGTGCTCGCCCTGTTCGTGGTGGTCGGAGCCACCGGCTTCGACTCCGGGAACCTTCAGCCGTTCGCGCCGCTGGGTCTTGCGGGCATCAGCACCGCCGCGGCCACCGTCTTCTTCGCCTTCATCGGCCTGGACGCGGTCTCCACCGCCGGCGACGAGGTCCGCGACCCCCGGCGCACCCTCCCGCTGGCCATCGTCGGCGCCCTGGTGGTCGTCACGACCGCGTACGTCCTGGTCGCCGTCGTCGGCGTCGGCGCACAGCCCTGGACCGCCTTCGAGGGGCAGGAGGCGGGACTGTCCGCCATCCTCGCCGACATCACGGGATCCGGCCGGCCGGCCGTCCTGCTCTCCGCCGGCGCGGTCCTGTCCATCGTCAGCGTCACCCTGGTCGTGCTGTACGGGCAGAGCCGCATCCTCTACACCATGGGACGCGACGGCATGCTCCCCGCGGCCTTCCACCGGGTCGGCCGCCGCAGCGGCACGCCCGTCTTCGCCACCCTCCTCACGGGTGCCTTCGTAGCCGTACTGGCCGCGGTCTTCCCCCTGGACCTGCTGACCGACCTCACCAGCATGGGCACACTGGCGGCCTTCACCGTGGTCTCCCTCGGCGTGCTCATCCTCCGCCGCACCGCCCCCGGCCTCGAACGCCGCTTCCGGGTTCCCGGCCATCCGGTGATCCCGGTGCTCTCGATCCTGGCCTGCGGCTGGCTGATGTACGAACTGCCGCTCGGCACCTATGTGCTGTTCGGCGGATGGCTCGCCCTGTCGTTGGCCGTGTACCTGCTCTACAGCCGCAAGAACTCCCAGCTCGAGGCCGACGCCCCAACCCTTGAACCGGCGAGTTGCCGAAACGGCAAATCGAGGTCGTCCGGGGGCGGGGTCTGCCGCAGGATCGACGTTGAGTCGGAGGGACGGCCGTGAGGCCGTCCCTCCGGACCGACGGCCCGGAAGGAGAGACATGTCGCAGCACGCAAGGGGGATCGCACATCGGGTGATCCCCACTCCGTCAGGACCGATCCACCTCGTGGAGAAGGGCACCGGGCCGCTGGTGCTGCTCGTCCACGGATTCCCGGAGTCCTGGTACTCGTGGCGCCACCAGTTGCCGGTTCTCGCGGCCGCGGGATACCGGGCGGTCGCCCTCGACGTCCGCGGCTACGGCGGCTCCTCCCGACCGGCCGCAGTGGATGCGTACCGGATGCTCGACCTGGTCGAGGACAACGTGGCGGTCGTGCACGCCCTGGGCGAGGACTCGGCGGTGGTCGTCGGACACGACTGGGGCGCGGCCATCGCCGCGAACTCCGCACTCGTGAGGCCGGACGTCTTCCGCGCGGTCGGACTGCTGAGCGTTCCCTACACCCCGCGCGGCGGGCCCCGCCCCAGCGACCTCTTCGCGCGGATGGGCGGGGACGAGGAGTTCTACGTCTCGCACTTCCAGGAACCGGGCCGCGCCGAGGCCGAGATCGAACCCGACATCCGCGGCTGGCTCGCAGGCTTCTACGCGGCCCTGTCCGCCGACACCATGCCCGCCGCCGGCGCTCCCGATCCGCACTTCGTCGGCACGTCCGGGACGCTGCGCGACCGATTCCCCAGTGGCAGGCTCCCCGCCTGGCTCAGCGAGAGCGACCTCGACGTCTACGCCGCGGAGTTCGAACGCAGCGGCGTGACCGGAGCGCTCAACCGCTACCGGAACATGGACCGCGACTGGGAGGACCTCGCCGCCTTCGACGGCGCCCCGATCACCCAGCCGTCCCTCTTCATCGGCGGCAGCCTGGACGCCTCCACGACCTGGCTGGCCGACGCGATCACGGCGTACCCGGTCACGCTGCCGGGTCTGGTCTCCTCCCACCTCCTCGACGGCTGCGGCCACTGGATCCAGCAAGAACGCCCCGACGAGGTCAACCGACTCCTGACCGACTGGCTCGCCGCCCTGTCCGTCTGACGGGGAGCGTCATTTCAGCGGTGTCCGCTCGGCGGGGTGCGGGAGGAGTTCGCTGGAGCCGCGGACCACCAGGCGGGTGGGGACCATGACGGTCCGGGCGCGGGTGCGGTCGCCGTCGAGGCGGGCGAGGGCGGTCCTGGCCGCTGCCTCGCCGATGGCCGCCGGGTCCTGGGCCACGACGGTCAGGGCCGGTTCGAGGACTTCGGCGAGCGGGAGGTCGTCGAAGGTGACCAGGGCGATGTCCTTGCGTCCCGCGCGGGTGAGTTGAGCGATGACCCCGAGGGCCATCATGTTGTTCGCCGCGAACAGGGCGGTGGGCGGGTTAGCCAGGTCGAGCAGGGCGGTGGTCTCGGCGGCGGCCCCGTCCTGGCTGTGAGCGCCGGTGACCAGGGTCCGGTCGTAGGGCAGCCCGGCCTCGGCGAGCGCCTCGCGGTAGCCGGCGAGGCGCTCGCGCCGGGTGTAGAGCTTGGCGGGCAGGTCGCCGATGAAGCCGATCCGGCGGTGGCCGCGGGCGATGAGGTGGGAGACGCCCTCGTGGACGCCGGTCCGGTTGGAGCTGACCACGCAGTCGGCGGACAGTCCGACTCCCGGACGGTCGAGGAACACCACCGGAAGTCCGGCCGCGCGCGGTGCCTTGAGATGGCTGTGATCGGCTCCGAACGCGGGGACGACCATCAGCATGCTGACCCGCCGGGCGAGGAAGGTCTGGATCAGTTCCCTTTCCCGGTCCGGGTCTTCGGCCGACGATCCCATGAGCAGGGTGAGACCCCGGCCGCGCACGATGTCCTCGATGCCGCCGGCGACGGTGCCGAAGAAGGGGTTGCCGAGGTCGGGCACGACCAGGCCGACGGTGGTGTCGGGGCCGCCGACGCGGATGTTGCGGGCCATCAGGTTCGGCTGGAAGCCGAGCTTCGCGACCGCGGCGAGCACGCGCTCGCGGGTCTCCGGGGAACTGGGCCCGTCCTCGTTGAGCACCCGGGACACCGTCTTGGCGCTGACGCCCACTTCCCTGGCGACGTCGGCCAGTGTGGGGCGGCGGTTCGCGGCCATGTTCCACCGTTCCTGTGCGTTCGTCGGGCCCGGACCCCGCCCGGGGCCGGGCCCGCTGTCCTGACTGTGCGGCGACCCTGTGGTCCGCACGGCGTCGCCCCTGCGGGACCTCAGTGGGCGGACACGCCTGCCGCCTGGGCGGCATCCGCGTCGGCGACGACCGTACCTCCATCGTCGCTCACCCTGAGCGCCCCGGTCATGATGGCGACGACCTCGGCCATGGAGTGGTCGGACGGCCTGATCAGCGCCTCGCGACGACCGAGCCGGTGGATGTGGATGCGGTCGGCGATCTCGAAGACATGCGGCATGTTGTGGCTGATCAGGACCACGGGCATGCCCTTGTCGCGGACCCGGCGGATCAGGTCGAGGACCTGCCCCGACTCCTTGACGCCCAGCGCGGCGGTGGGCTCGTCCATCACCACGACGCTCCTGGCCCAGGCGACGGACCGCGCGACCGCCACGGCCTGGCGCTGACCGCCGGAGAGTGTCTCCACGGGCTGCGTCAGCGACCGCAGTCCGATCTTGAGGTCGGCCATGTGGGCCGCCGCCTCCTGGCGCATGCGCTTCTTGTCGAGCATGCGCAGCGCGCTGCCCAGGAAACCCGGCCGGCGCAGCTCGCGTCCGAGGAACATGTTGGAGGCGATGTCCATGGAGGCGGCGACGGCCAGGTCCTGGTAGACGGTCTCGATGCCGTGCTGCCGGGCGCTCTGCGGCCCGCTGAACCTGATGGGTTCGCCGTTCAGCCGGATCTCGCCCTCGTCGGGGGTGAGGGCACCGGTGAGGGCTTTGATCAGGCTCGTCTTGCCGGCGCCGTTGTCGCCGATGACGGCGAGGACCTCGCCGGGCAGCAGGTCGAAGTCGGCGCCGTCGATGGCGGTGACATGGCCGTACCGCTTGACCAGGCCGCGGGCCTGGAGCACGGGCGTGATCGTGGCATCGGGAGTGCTCATCGTGCCTTCCTCCGGGAGATCTGGTCGACGGTCACGGCGAGGATCACCAGAACGCCGGTGATCAGGGTCTGGTAGATGGAGGCGACGCCCATCAGCTGGAGGCCGTTGCGGAACACACCGACGATGAGGACGCCGATGAAGGTGCCGAGAACGGCGCCCCGGCCGCCGAAGAGGCTGGTGCCGCCGAGGACGACGGCGGTGATGCTGTCCAGGTTGTCGGTCTGTCCGGCCTGCGGGTCGCCGACGCCGGTGCGGGAGACCATGAGCAGCGCGGCGACTCCGTAGACGAGCCCGGCCAGGGTGTAGATCCCGACGGTCAGCCGGGAGGTGCGGATGCCGTTGAGCCGGGCCGCCTCGGGGCTGTTGCCGAGCGCGTAGACGTGCCGTCCCCAGGACGTGCCGCTCAGCGCGTAGGCGAAGAGCAGGAACAGGGCGATCGTCACGAGCGAGCCGTAGGTGATGTCGGTGTTGCCGAGCGGGAACGTCTCGCCGAGGGCGGTCAGCGGCGCGGGGAGGTTGGTGACCGTCTGCTCGGCCGAGTAGACGTGGGTCAGGGCGAACGCCACGTTCAGCATGCCGAGGGTGACGATGAACGGCGGGAGCGGGATCAGCTGCACCAGCAGACCGTTGACCAGGCCGAAGCCCGCGCAGACGGCCAGGCCGAGGGCGATCGCGGCGAGGGGTGGCAGGCCGCCTTCGGCAGCCGTCTTGGCGATGACGATGCTGCCGAACGCCATGACGGCACCGCAGGAGAGATCGATGCCGGCGGTGAGGATGATCAGGGTCTGACCGATGGCCAGCGTGCCCACGACCATCACCTGCTGGACGATCAGCGAGAAGTTGCCGCCGGAGAGGAACTGCTCAGTCGTCAGGGAGAAGAAGACGCAGGCCAGCACGAGGGCGACGAGGGGGCCCGTGGTCGGTGTGGCGAGCAGCCGGCGGACCGCGGTCGGTCCTTTCAGCTGGTCGTAGGGCAGGGTGGTGGCTGTCATGGTGGTCCTTGCCGGTGGTCGGTCGAGGGGCGACGATGGGCGGCGGAGCGGGGTTCGCCAGGGGTACGAGCCGTCCGGGGTACGGGCCGTCAGGCGT
The DNA here is from genome assembly GCF_040650755.1 of Streptomyces sp. NPDC048623. NCBI lineage: Bacteria > Bacillati > Actinomycetota > Actinomycetes > Kitasatosporales > Streptomycetaceae > Streptomyces > Streptomyces sp. NPDC048623. The sequence goes on along the minus strand of NZ_JBEZHV010000004.1, from coordinate 76,708 downwards.
ACGAGCCGTCAGGCGTACGAGCCGTCAGGCGTACGAGCCGGGGCCGGGTGCTGAGGGAGGCGTCCGGGTCTCACGGGCGGCGCGCCCCGGCGCCGGGGCTCAGCCCCAGCACTTGTCCAGGCCGTACGCGGTGTCCTTGGCGTCGACCCCGGGCTTGGCCGCGTCGGTGATGAGCGTGACGCCGGTGTCGGTGTAGCCGGAGGCCTTCTTGCCGTCCTTGGCGAAGTCGGCGACCGCCTTGACGCCCTGCGAGGCCATCTCCAGCGGGTACTGCTGCGAGGTGGCCGCGATCTTGCCGTCCTTCACGGCGTTCGTGCCGGTGCAGCCGCCGTCGACGGAGACGACAAGGACCTTCTTCTCCAGGCCCTTCGCCTTCAGCGCGGTGTAGGCACCCAGCGCGGCCGGCTCGTTGATCGTGTAGACGACGTTGATGTCCGGGGACTTCTGGAGGCAGTTCTCCATCGCCGTCTGGCCCTTGGCCTGGTCGCCGCCGGTGTCCTGCCGGCACACGAGGGACGGGTCGCCCTCCGCGATGCCGAAGCCCTTGAGGAAGCCCTGGTGGCGCTGTACGCCGACCGCGACGCCGGGCGCGAGGTCCAGGGTGGCGACCTTCGCCGCCTTGCCGGCCATGGCGGCCTTGGCGTACCGGCCGATGAGCTCGCCCGCCTTGACGTTGTCGGTGGCGAAGAGGGCGTCGGTGGCGTCCTGCGGCTCGGTCGGGCTGTCGAGCGCGATGACGAGCACGCCCTTGGCGCGCGCCTTCTCGAGGGCGGGGACGATCGCCTTGGAGTCGTTGGGCGTGATGAGGATGCCCTTCACACCGGAGTTGACCATGTTCTCGATCGCGGTGACCTGGCCCGCGTTGTCGCCGTCGAACTTCCCGGCCGCGCTGACGAGTTCGACGCCGTTGTCCTTCGCCGCCCGCTCGGCGCCCTCCTTCATCTTCACGAAGAACGGGTTCGTGTCGGTCTTGGTGATCAGCCCGACCTTGGTTCCGCCTCCGGATCCGCCCTGCGCACCGGAGCCGCAGGCCGTCAGGGTCAGCGCCGAGACGGCGGCGAGCGCGGCGAATCCGGCGGTGGCGCGGAGGGTGCGGTTTCTGCGAAGCATGCTGAACTCCTGCTGGACGAGGACGGAACGGCCATGCCGAACGGGCCGGCGGGGGTGTCATCGTTGACTCATGTCATCGTTGACACCGCTTGCGGAGGATGATGAACTCCGTCACCCGGAAACGTCAATGCCTTGGCACCGTCACACATCGGCAACCTCGCCCGCTTGCCCACGCAACCCTCTCGCGCCGCCCACCTGGAGAGAACGAGTCATGCGCCTGCCTCTGGTCACCGTCCTCGGAGAATGTGTCGCGGACGCCTTCACCGTCCCCGCGCCTGTCCTCGCGCCCACGCCCACGCCCATGCCCACGTCCGGCGAGCTTGCCCTGCGGGTCCTGCCGGGCGGCGGTCCGGCGAACACCGCCGTGGCACTCGCCCGGCTCGGCACGCCCGCCCGCTTCCTGGCACGCCTGTCCGACGACGTCTTCGGCCGGCTGTTCCGCGGACACCTCGAAGCCTCGGGTGTCGATCTCACGGCTGCCGTACGCGCACCCGAGCCCAGCACGCTGGCCGTCGCCGAGCTCGACGGACGGGGCCAGGCCGCGTACTCCTTCCACGCCCGGGGCACCGCGGACTGGCAGTGGACGGCCGGCGAACTCGCCGCGGTGGACCTCGCCTCCACGGCCTGTCTGCACTCGGGCTCCCTGGCCCTGGTGTGCGAGCCCGGAGGCACGGTCGTGGAGGAGTTCCTCGCCCGCGCCTCCGCCACGGCCACGGTCTCCGTCGACCCGAACGTCCGGCCGCTGCTCGTACCGCCCGCGGTCTACCGCGAACGCCTGCCGCGCTGGTGCGCGCTCGCGGACATCCTCCGGCTGAGCGAGGACGATCTGGAGCTGCTGCTGCCCGGGCACACGATCGAGCGGGCCTGCGACGCCTGGCACGCGGCGGGCGTCCCGCTCGTCGTGATCACCCGGGGGAAGCGCGGCGCGGTCGCCTCGCTGAACGGCGAGCGGATCGCCGTACCGGCGCCCCCGACCGACGTGGTCGACACCGTCGGCGCGGGCGACTCCTTCACCGCGGGGCTGTTGCACCACCTCGGCACCAGGGGTCTCCTCGGCGGGCGCCTGACGGATCTGCGGGTCGACGACGTCTTCGACGCCTGCACGTTCGCCTCCCGGGTGGCGGCGCTGACCTGCGGCGTCGCCGGGCCGAACCCGCCGTGGGCCGGACAGTTGCGGCTGCCGGCGACGGCGGCCGGACGCACCATCGGAGGAAACGGCGACTGGAACGGCGGCTGAAACGGCGGCACGGACGAACTCGGCCCGGCCCATTGACGCACCACCCGGCGTCCGCCCATCATCACTCCCCAATGGATGTCATCGTTATCACATGTCATCGATGACATCCCGTCTTCCGGGTCGCCCCCACCGCCCGGCACTGCGCATCCCCGGCGTCGTACCCACCGCACCGGACGCGGACACGACGCCGCCACCCCCAGTGCAGGAGAAACCATGAGCCGAGTCCCCGCACGCCGTCGTGTCCCGCTGCGCCTCCTCGCCTCCGCTGCCGCGAGCTGCGCCGCGCTCACCGTCACCGCCGCCACCGCCGTCGCCCCGCGGGCGGCGGCGGAGGACAGCCGGCCGTACACGGAGACGTACCGCCCCCAGTTCCACTTCAGCCCCGCGAAAAACTGGATGAACGACCCCAACGGACTGGTCTGGTTCCAGGGCGAGTACCACCTCTTCTACCAGTACAACCCCAGCGGCAACACCTGGGGCGACATGTCCTGGGGTCACGCCGTCAGCAAGGACCTGGTGCACTGGCAGGAACTCCCCCTCGCCCTCCCGCACGACGACGAGGAGATGGTCTTCTCCGGCAGCGCCGTCGTCGACCGCGACAACACCACGGGGTTCGGGACCAGGGAGAACCCCGCGATGGTGGCCGTCTACACCAGCCACTCCAAGGACGGCGGCAAGCAGGCGCAGTCCCTGGCGTACAGCACCGACCGCGGCCGCACCTGGACCAAGTACTCCGGGAACCCCGTACTCGACATCGGGTCGAAGGAGTTCCGCGACCCCAAGGTCCAGTGGTACGCACCCACCAGGAGCTGGCTGATGACGGTGTCGCTGTCCACCGAGCACAAGGTCCGGTTCTACTCCTCGAAGGATCTCAAGAGCTGGACGCATCTGAGCGACTTCGGCCCGCAGAACGCGGTGGGCGGCGTCTGGGAGTGCCCGGACCTGTTCCCGCTGCCTGTCGACGGCGACCCCCGGCGCGTCAAGTGGGTGCTCGTCGTCAACATCAACCCCGGTGGCATCGCCGGTGGTTCGGGTGCCCAGTACTTCGTGGGCGACTTCGACGGCAAGCGGTTCACTCCCGACGACGACGGCTCCTACACGCCGCCGCCCGGCATGGTGGTGCAGGACTTCGAAGGGGCCGACTACGGCACCTGGCAGGCGACCGGCACCGCCTTCGGCGACGGCCCGGTCCCCGCACCCGCGCCCGGGACGTCCGGCACGAGCGGGGTCGAGGGCCGGGGGTTCGTCGACAGTTTCCACAGCGGCGACGTCGAGACCGGCACCCTCACCTCACCGCCCTTCACCGTCGACAGCCCGTACCTCAACTTCAAGGTGGCCGGCGGCCGTCACCCGCACGTCCCCGGATCGGTGATCGGCGAATCCCCCACGCCCCCGGGGCAGGTCCTCGCCGACTTCGAGCAGGACACGTACGGCTCCTGGACGCCCACGGGCACCGCCTTCGGTGACGGCCCCGCATCCGGCACCCTCCCCGGGCAGAACCCGGTGACCGGCCAGGACGGCGCCGGCCTGGTGAACAGCTTCCTCGACGGCGACGCGACCACGGGTACCCTCGCCTCGCCCGAGTTCACCCTCGACACGAAGTACCTCAACTTCCTCATCGGCGGCGGCCGTCACCCCTCCGGATCCGATGCGCCCACCGCCGTCCGGCTCGTCGTCGACGGCAAGACCGTGCGCAGCGCCACCGGCTCCGACTCGGAAGAGCTCAACTGGGCCTCCTGGGACGTCGGCGACCTCGCCGGCCGGACCGCGCACATCGAGGTCGTCGACCAGAACACCGGCGGCTGGGGGCACATCCTGCTCGACCAGGTGATGCTGTCCGACACCCCGGCACGGCCCCGCTCGACCGAGACGGCGGTCAACCTCCTCATCGACGGCGAGGTCGTCCGGAGCGAGACCGGCACGGACAGCGGCAGCCTCGACTGGGCCTCCTTCGACCTGCGCGCCCACCAGGGCAAGCGGGCCGTCGTCCAGATCGTCGACATGAACCGGGGCGGCTGGGGCCACATCCTGGCCGACCACTTCGTCGCCGCCGACCAGCCGGCCGTCCCGAGTGTCCGGCGGGCCTCCTGGGTCGACCACGGCAAGGACTACTACGCGGCCGTCTCCTGGGAGAACGCCCCGGACGGCCGGCGCCGCATGATCGGCTGGATGAACAACTGGCAGTACGGCAACGGCATTCCGACCTCCCCCTGGCGCAGCGCGCAGAGCATCCCGCGCGAGATGGCGCTGCGCACCGTGGACGGCCGGCTCCGGCTCACCCAGCAGCCGGTGTCCACGGTGGAGTCGCTGTACGGCGGAGTCCCGATCGAGGTGCGGGACGTGAACATCGCGGAAGGCTCCGCACCGCTGGCGGAGGGCCGCGCCGACGGAAAGGCGCTCGACATCCGGGCCACGTTCTCCCCGGGTGACGCCGAGCGGTTCGGATTCACGGTCCGCACCGGCGAGGGGCAGCAGACCGTCATCGGCTACGACGCCAAGGCCCAGGAGCTGTACGTCGACCGGACGCGGTCGGGCGCGGTCGACTTCCACGACGACTTCCCCGGCATCCAGCGCGCACCGCTGACGGCCCGGAACGGCAAGGTCGAGCTCCGCATCCTCGTCGACTGGTCCTCCGTCGAGGTGTTCGGCGGCGACGGCGAGACCGTGATCACGGACCAGATCTTCCCCGGCCCGGACAGCGACGGCATCCGGCTCTTCGCCGAAGGCGGCCCCGCCCGCCTGGACAGCGCCGAGGTGTGGCAGGTGCGGTCCTACCGCGACTGAGCACCTGTGCCCCTTCGAGGCCCCGTCCCGTGGACTCGCGCTATCGCGTGGGCGGGGTGCGGAGGGCGAGGATGGCCATGTCGTCGTGGCCGTCGCTGGGGTGATGGTCGGCCAGGGCGTCGACGAAGTCCTGCAGAGGCAGGCCGATGGAGGCGGTGGCGAGTTCGGCGAGTCGGGCCAGGCCGTCGTCGATGGGGTGGGCGGGGTGTTCGACGAGTCCGTCGGTGTAGAAGACCACGGTGGCTCCTGGCGGCAGCGGGTGGGTGTGGTCGGGTCGGTGCTGATCAGTGTTCACGGCCAGGGGGAGACCGGGCTCGGCGTGGAGGTACCGCGTCTGCCGGTCGGGGGTGATCAGGAGCGGCGGGAGGTGGCCGGCGGTACTCCAGTGGAGCGTCCAGCTGTCTCCCGCGGGTTCGATACGGGCGAGGCAGGCGGTGGTGACAGGCAGGTCGGTGATGGCGTGCAAGGTGCGGTCGAGCTGGTGCAGGACGGAGCTGGGCGGGGTGAGGCGGTCGTAGAGCAGGGCGCGCAGCATGCTGCGGGTCTGTGCCATGGCCGCGGCGGCGTGCAGGTCGTGGCCGACGACGTCGCCGATGACGACGGCACAGGAGTCGTCGGGCAGCCAGATGGCGTCGTACCAGTCTCCGCCGAGATGGCCCGGCGTGGGGGCGGGGCGGTAGACGGCGGCCCCGGTGAACGGCCGCAGGTCGGGCAGGGTGGGCAGCAGGAGCCGCTGGAAGTGTTCGGCACTGTCGCGGACCTGTTCGAACAGGCGCATGTTCTCGATGGCGATGCCGGCGGCTCCGGCCAGGGTGACGACGATGTCCTCGTCGTCACGATCGAAAGGCCGGCCGTCACGGCGTTCTGACAGGTACAGGTCTCCGTAGATCGTGCCGCGGACGCTGATCGCGACGCCCAGGAGGGTGCGCATGTGCGGGTGGCCGGGAGGGAACCCGACCGACGCGGGATGCGAGGCGATGTCGTCGACCCGCAGAGGCCGGGGGTCGCGGATCAGATGCCCGAGAACGCCACGCCCGCGGGGGAAGTCGGTGTCGGCCAGGTCGGCGCGCTCGGACTCCGACAGGCCGGCGGTGATGAACCGCTCCAACTCCTCGCCGGAGTCGTCCAGCACGCCCAGCGCCCCGTAGCGGGCGCCGGTCAGATCCATCGCGGTGGTGACGAACCGGTGCAGCACCGCCGGCAGGTCCTCCTCCCGGCTCAGGGCCAGGACCGCGTCCAGCAGGCCCTGCAACCGGTCCTTGGCCTTCGCCAGGTCCCGCAGTCTCCCGGCGATCACGTCCAGCCGCGCATCCAGCTCCAGCCTCAGGTCAGGAATGCGCGGCCGCTCCTCTCCCGCGTCGCCGCCCGGCATCACGCACGCCCGGCCACTCGCTGTCCGCGGGCAACGACTCTGCGCAGGCGGGAATCGGTGTTCGTCCGGCCGGTGCGAGCCTCGCAGGCGAAGCGGTCGGCGGCGGAGGAGAGTGACAGCGGCGGCAGCATGAGCAGCATCGTGCCAGGCCGGACGTCCGTGGACGGGTGTAGACACGGACCGTGTCCCGCTCGGGATCTGGACGTTGATCGCGAGGACGCCCTGTTCCTAGACTGGAAGACATGGTCCGGCCCAACGAAGAGGTCGAGGCGCTCCTTCAGGAGTACGCGGACCTCATCGCCATCACCGGAGGCGAGGCGTTCAAGGCGCGCGCCTACGAGAAGGCCGCCCGCGCGATCGGCGGACACCCAGCCGACGTCTCCCACCTCGACGCGGCGGGCCTGCGGGAGATCCCGGGCGTGGGCACGTCCATCGCCGACAAGGTCGTCGAGTACTTCCGTACGGGCAAGGTCGCGGTGGTCGAGGAGCGACGGGCCCGGATCCCGCCCGGGGTGCGGCAGCTCATGGCCATCCCCACCCTCGGCCCCAGGAGGGCGATGGCGCTCTACGAGGATCTGCACATCTCCTCGGTGGACGAACTGGCCGATGCCATCAAGGCGGAGAGGCTCCGCGACCTGCGGGGTTTCGGGGAGAAGACCGAGGCGAACCTCCTGCACGGCATCGCCCTCATGCGGCAGGCGGGAGGGCGCATCCTCCTCGGCGCCGCGATGGAGGCGGCCGAGGACATCGTCGCGGACCTGTCCGGGGTCGCGGGCTGCGAGAACTGCGCGTACGCGGGATCACTGCGCCGCATGCGGGAGACCATCGGCGACCTCGACGTCCTCGTCGCCGCCGACCGGTCCGCACCGTTCATGAACGCGCTCACCGAACTGCCCACCACCGCGGAAGTCCTCGTCCACGGCGCGAAGAAGACCTCCGTCCGCACCGCCGAGGGCGTCCAGGTCGACCTGCGCGTGGTGCGGCCGGCCTCATGGGGCACCGCCCTGCAGTACTTCACCGGCTCGAAGGCCCACAACATCCACACCCGCACGATCGCCGTCCACGCGGGCCTGAAGCTCTCCGAGTACGGCCTGTTCGAGACGGAGGGCGGCGAGCGGGTCGCCTCCCGGACGGAGGAGGAGGTGTACGACCGGCTCGGCCTGCCGTGGATCCCGCCCACGCTGCGCGAGGACCGCGGCGAGATCGAGGCTGCGCTGCGCGGTGAGCTGCCCGCGGTGGTGACGGAGGAGGACATCCGGGGCGATCTCACCGACGGCCTCGCCCCGCTGGAGGACATGGTGACGGCCGCCGCCGCACGGGGATACGCGTACTACGCCGTCACCGACCACGCGCCGGACCTGTCCATGCAGCGCATGACCGACGAGAAGGTCCTGGACCAGCGCGCACGCGTACGGGCCCTGGACGGCAGGCACCACCGGATGCGGCTCCTGCACGGCACCGAGCTCAACATCGGCCCGGACGGGGACGTGGACTGGCCCGACGCGTTCCTCGCCGGCTTCGACATCTGCGTGGCCTCGGTGCACTCCCACTTCGGCCTCGGCCGGGACGCGATGACCCGGCGGATCGTCCGCGCCTGCGAGAACCCCCGCGTCAACGTCATCGGCCACCCCACGACCCGGCTGCTGGGCAAGCGGCCGGGCATCGACGCGGACTTCGACGAGGTGTTCGCCGCCTGCGCCCGCACCGGCACGGCCCTGGAGATCAACGCCCAGCCCGACCGGCTCGACCTGGGCGACGAGGACATCCTGCGCGCTCGGGGGCACGGGGTGAGGTTCGCCGTCGACACCGACGCCCACTCCATCCCCCAGCTCGCGTCTCTCCGCTACGGCGTCGGCACGGCACAGCGCGGATGGCTCACCCCCGAGGACGTGATCAACACCTGGCCGCTGCGGCGGCTGCGCCGGTTCCTTCGCAAGGACCGGCCGGACCGGTCGGACCGGTCGGACCGGTGACCGGCCGGACCGGTCGGGCTGAGTGCGCCGTCACAGGTCGAGCGTCCCTCTCGTCGCGTCCGGCGCTCAGGGAAAGGCCGTGCCACGGTAGCCCCGCCGAGCCGGCAGCCCTGGCAGCACCGTGGTGGCCTGTGGCCGACGGTCCGCCGGCTCCTCCCGCACCGGATGACCGGCCAGGGCCGCAACGATGTCAACCGCCGTCAGCACCCCGGCAAGACGCCCGTCTTCAGCCAGCACCGGAAGAGCGTCGGTTTCGGTGTACGTCATGAGGTCGACCGCGTGGCGTACGGTCTGCGCCACGTGCACGAGCACCGGCCCGTGGCCCCGCAGGAGTTCGTCCACCCGCAGCGCGGACAGCGAAACGGCGGGAGCCCCACAGGCGATCGCCACATCAGCCCTCTCCAGCAGGCCGGCACAGCGACCGTCCGACCGCACCACCGGAAGGTGACGGGCACCCGACCGCTCCAAGAGCTCCCACGCCACGAGCACCGTCTCACCGACGTCGACCGTGACCGCGGCCGGACGCATCACCGCGCCGACCGTACGCGCCAGGACCTCCTCCTGGTCTTCCACGATCGCCTCCTCGGTCACCGAGGCCGGGGGCCGATGGGTACGCCTCAGCGGTGCCGTCGGCCGGCACTGGGAGCAGTCCGCTCATTCAGAGGTGACGGGGTGCGGGCGGCGCCCGTCGACTGGCGTACGACGCGTGCAGCGCGGGACGAACTCGGCGGCTTCTCTCTCCCTGTTCCCGTGAACTCCATGCTAGGGCGGGCTGAACCGGTCGGCAGCCGCAGCACCGCACAGCGTCACCGGCCACTGGGGGCACGGTGATCCAGTTCCTCGCGCCTCGCGTGACCCTGACGTCGTCCAAGCAGTCGCCTCGGGGCCTCAGGCCGCTGCATGCGTGGCCGAGGCCATGTGGTCGATGAACCAGTCACGCGCCAGATCGGTGACCTCCTCCAGGGCGCCGGGCTCCTCGAAGAGGTGGGTCGCGCCGGGCACGACCGTGAGCCTGCTTTCGCAGCGCAGCCGGGCTTGTGCTTCCCGGTTGAGGTCGAGCACCAGTTGGTCATGTCCCCCGACGATCAGCAGCGTCGGTGCCGACACCGCCGGCAGCCGTGGCCCGGCCAGGTCGGGCCTGCCGCCCCGGGAGACGACTGCGGCGATCCGCGCGCCCGGCTCGGCGGCCGCCCACAGCGCGGCGGCCGCGCCGGTGCTGGCGCCGAAGTACCCGACGGCGCGCCCGTCGGCCTCGGGCTGGCCGCGCAGCCAGGCAGTGGCGTCCGTCAGACGCCGGGCGAGCAGACCGGTGTCGAAGACGTTGGCCCGGTTGGCCTCTTCCTCCTCGGTGAGCAGGTCGAACAGCAGCGTGCCAAGACCGGCGCGGTTGAGCCCGGCCGCCACGAACCGGTTGCGCGGGCTGTGGCGGCTGCTGCCGCTGCCGTGCGCGAACACGACGATGCCGGTCACGCCCGCGGGCACGGTCAACTGCCCGCGCAGCACCACGGCTCCGGCCCGCACGTCCGCCTCCCGGTCCTCGGGCACACCGGGACGCGGCTCGGTCCGGCGGGTGCTCAGCGGGCGGGCGATCGCCTCCTCCAGACAGGCGACGACCTCGTCGTCGTCGGTCTGGGAGAAGTCGACGTAGAACTGTCCGATCGCATAGAAGTGACGCGGGGTGTGCACGCATACGAACTCGTCGGCGTCGCCGCCCAGCCGTGCCGTCCAGTCATGCGGTGCCACGGGGACCGCCAGCACGATCCGTGCGGCCCCGCGGGCGCGGGCGATCTGGCAGGCCGCGCGCGCCGTCGACCCTGTGGCCACCCCGTCGTCGACCACCAGCGCTGTGCGGCCCTCGATCTCGATCGGTGCGCGCGCGCCCCGGTAGCGCCGGGCCCGGCTCTCCAGCACCCCTCGTTCACGTGCCTCGACCTGACCCAGCTCATCGGCGGTGACCTGCGCCGCGCGCACCACGTCATCGTTGATCACACGCACGCCGCCCTCGCCGATCGCTCCCATGCCCAGCTCCGGCTGGAAGGGCACGCCCAGTTTCCGTACCAGGCAGACATCCATGGGGGCGCCCAGCGCGTCGGCGACCTCGGCGGCGACCGGGACCCCTCCACGGGGCAGACCCAGCACCACTGCGTCGGCTCCCTTGAGATGTCCCAGCCGCTCGGCCAGCTGCCGGCCGGCCTCACGACGATTCATGAACAACACGATCCGACCTCCTCGTCCCCGAGGACACGGTGAGCGACGCGACGCCCCGCACTTCCATGGTCGCCCCGGCGGGGAACGGTCGCGCACCGCCGCGGGACCCGCGGTCACCGTGATGAGCCGTCCGACCGCCGTTGCCGGAGTACCTCCAGGACCACGGACCCGTCGACCGTCTCGCGGGCGGTGAGAAGGTCGGTCAGGGTGTCGAGCGCCTGGCGGTGGTCACGCAGCAGGGCCGTGGCGCGTTCCTCGGCCTGGCGCACCAGGCGGGTGGTCTCCTTGTCGATGACGCGTTGCGTCTGCTCGGAGTAGGGCCGCAGCAGAGCGTCCTCGGTGCTGTCGCCGCCGAGGTAGCGGGAGGCGCCGGAGCCGTACCCGACGGGGCCGAGGGCCGAGGACAGGCCGAACTCGCGGACCATGCGGACGGCGATCTGGGTGGCGCCGGCCAGGTCGTCGGCGGCGCCGGTCGAGCCCTCGCCGAAGACGACGAGTTCGGCGGCCCGCCCGCCGAGCCGGACGGTGAGCAGGTCCGTCAGATAGCCCTCGCTGTACAGGTGCCTCTCGGCTTCGGGGAGCTGCTCGGTGGCGCCCAGCGCGGGCCCCGAGGGGAGGATGGTGACCTTGGCGACGGGGTCGGCGTGCTCGCACAGGGCCGCCACGAGGGCGTGTCCGGATTCGTGGACGGCGACGGCGCGCCGTTCCTCGGGGAGCAGCGCGTTGGAGGATTCCCGTCGCCCGAGCAGGAGCCGGTCGCGGGCCTCGTCGAGATCCCGGGCCTCGATGACGGCACGACCGTCCCGGACGGCGTTGATGGCCGCTTCGTTGACCAGGTTGGCCAGATCGGCCCCGGAGAAGCCCGGCGTGGCCCGGGCGACCGTGTCCCAGCCGACATCGGGTGCCAGGGTCTTGCCGCGGGCGTGGACGGCCAGGATGGCCGCCCGCTCGGCCTGGTTGGGCAGCGGCACCGTCACGTGCCGGTCGAAGCGTCCGGGGCGCAGCAGGGCGGGGTCCAGGGATTCTGGGCGGTTGGTGGCGGCCAGGACCACGATGCCCACGGACTGGTCGAAGCCGTCCATCTCGGCCAGGAGCTGGTTGAGGGTCTGCTCGCGTTCGTCGTTGCCTCCCAGCCGGGTGGCCCCGCCACGACGGCTGCCGACGGCGTCGATCTCGTCGATGAAGATGATCGAGGGAGCCCGTTTGCGCGCTTCGGTGAACAGGTCGCGCACCCGGGAGGCGCCGACACCGACGAACATCTCCACGAACGCGGAGCCGGTCACCGACAGGAACGGGACTTCCGCCTCGCCTGCCACCGCGCGGGCGATGAGGGTCTTGCCGGTGCCCGGCGGGCCCACCATGATCACGCCGCGCGGTCCCTTGGCGCCGGCGGCGGCGTAGCGCTCGGGGTTGCGCAGGAAGTCGACGATCTCGCCGATCTCCTGCTTGACGCCCTCGTAGCCGGCGACGTCCGCGAAGCGAGTCGTCGGACGCTCGGTCTCGATGATCTTGGCGCGGGCCCGCCCGATGGCGCCGAGGCCCCCGGACAGTGTCCCGGCCGCCCTGCGGCCCGCCCAGAGGAACAGGGCGACGATGGCCAGCACGGGCAGGAGCAGCACGAGCAGTGTCACCCAGGGGCTGCCGCCGCTCCTGGACGCGTTGATCTCCACCTTCCCGATCTGCAGCTGCCGCTCCAGGCCGCTGTTGTCCAGGGCGGTGGGGATCCTCGTGGTGAATTTCCCGCCGTCCTTGAGGGTTCCGCTGATCGCGCCCGTGTCATTGATGTCGACCGTCTTGACCTGGCCGGTGCCCACTTTGCCGAGGAAGTCGCTGTACGACAGCTTCGCGCCCTGCTGGGACGAGGGGACTCGCAGCAGGACCACGAGCAGGACGGCCAAGGTGGCGATGGGCAGCAGCCAGCGCGTCCAGGAGGGCTTCGGCGAGGGCTCCGACGGCTTGGGCGGCTTGGGCGGCTCACGCGGAGGGCCCGATTTCGCCGCGCGCGACGGATGCCGGCCTGGGAAGTGGACTGGTGTGATCAACGGACGGCTCCCTTGTCTCCACACGCGGTCATGCCGTCCGCACCGGGGACGGGACGGCACGACGTCTCGCCCGGTTCAGGCGCCAGTGGCCGACGGCTCGCGGGCGGCGGGGGTGATGAGGCCGTAGTGGCCGTCGTAACGGTGGTACAGGACGTTCCCGCGGCCGGTGCCGGCGTCGGCGAAGAAGACGAACGGCCAGCCGGTGACGTCCAGGCGCTCCTTCGCCTCCGTGACGCTCATGCGCGGGGCGGCGGCCGGGCTGAGGGTCAGCGGCACGGCGACCGGGCCGATCAGGTCGGGCCGTGGATGCACCTGCGCCAGCCGGTATCCCTCCGGGTCCATGCGGTACAGGACGCTGTCCTCGCCCGATCCGGCGTCGGTGAACAGCTGGAAGCCGTAGTCCAGCCGCTCCATGTCGTCGGCAGCCTCGTCAGGCGATTCGAAGGAAAGGGCGAAGGCCTTGTGCCGGACGACCTCCCGTTCCTCGACCGGGCGCGGGAAGTAGTCGGGGCGGTGCGTGGGCTCGTCACCGTGCCGCCACGGGCGATCGCTCCCCGGCGGGTGCGTCCGGCCGCGCCGGGCCTCCCAGTGCTCCGCCATCCCCGCCAGCACGGCTTCGAGCCGGTCCCTGAGGAGGTCGGCCGCTTCCGCGGCGTTGATGCCCGCCACGTGCGCGCGAGCGAGCCTGCCGTTGACGTCCAGATTCGCCTGTGCCGTCACGGGACGCTCCATCGCCGGGTTCGCGTACCGGGTCAGCTTCACCCGGGCGAAGAGCACGGGCCCCGGTGCCTGGCCGAACACGGCCCGCACCTTGTCCCGGGCGTGGGCGGCGTCCTCGGCGGACACCTCACCCCGGGTCTCCACCTGCACGTCCACGAGGGGTTGTGGCGCCATTCGCTTCATGATGACCTCCGCTGCGAGGAGGAGTTCGCGTGGCCGGCCCCACCCCACACACATCTCCTGATCAAGCAGGAACTCATCAGCCGACCGGTCCGCCAGGGCCCAGGGCTGCAGGCCCCCAGGGGACTCTTCATCCCACGTGCGGGTGGGGGCCGGCGGCTCGCCGTACGCGGGCCCACCGACGCTCCCGGCCCCGGGAGCTCGGCTCCAGCCACCAGCTTTCGCTCGTCACCCAGTCTTCCTTCGGTCCACGAGACCCGCAGGGGGCCGAACGGCCCTTCCCGGGGACTGACAGGTCCGCCGATCGGATCGGCGCGACGACGACACGCAGCCTCACGCAGACGCTCCTCGGCCCGGGCGCGCATGCCCGGCCTCCTGGCGTACGGCTCGGCGGGGCCCTGCGGCGGGGGCGCAGGTGCGTTCCATGTGTCCCAGGCAACGACCAGGACGGCGCGGGCGCCGTGGCCGTGGACGAGATCCGTGACGGCCTCGACGACGGGGCCCCGCAGCCTGGAGGGGAGCGGACAGCTCCTCGACTCTGCGACGACGTGACGCGCGAACGCGTCCGTCGGAGCGGGTCGAGGACCCTCGGCGAGCTGCGGGGCCACGCCTACGCCGGCCGGCTCAGGAACCGCCTCGACCAGTCGGCGTCGTTGCTGTTGTCACGGGTCAGCGTGCCCAGATCACGTGGGTGATGACCTTGTTGCCGTGGCCCAGGTCCTTGACGTACAGGTCGGCGCCCGTGGTGTGCTCCACGCGCGTCCCCCAGCTCGACTGCTCGGTGCCGACCTGCGGAACGGCCGCGGACTGGTCGACGGTGCTGGTGGAGTCGAGGTGGGCGTAGATGGTCGCCAGCTGGTCGTAGTCGTGCTGGTTGGGACGGGTGTTGGTGCTCGGGTCGTTGGTGTAGTCCATGCAGGTGCCGAGGTTCGGGTTGTCGAAGACCTCGTCCTGGTGGTCGAGCCCGAAGGTGTGTCCGACCTCCTGGCAGGTGACCAGCTGCTTCCACGCGGGCGTGTTGTACGTCGCGGTGTTGAAGTAGCTGTCGTTGAGCTTGACGGTGCCGGACGTGATGTGGCTGCCGCTGACGGAGATCGACGCGATGCCGAGCCAGCCGTTGTTGCCGTAGGTGTTGTTGCACACCTCGACCCGCCCGCTGGTCGCCGGGCACCGTCTGGCGGAGGACTGGCCGGCCACCACCGTGGTGTCGAGCACCGTCGACTTGCTCCAGTCGGTCGACGCGGCGCTCAGGTAACTCTTCCAGCCGGAGCTGAGGTTGTCACCGAGCTTCACGGTGAACGGGTTGGCGGTGCGGGCCCAGTGGTAGTTGCCCCACGAGTGATTGGCCTGGGCGGAGGTGCTGAACGTCAGTGTGGCGAGCGCGGCCGCGGCAGTGGCGGCGACAAGCGTCCTGTAGCGCACGAGGGGTCTCCTCAGTGTCGGGGATGTGGACCGCGCACGACCTGGGAGCGCCCTCGGGGTGGAGATGCGGCCAGATCGTGAACTACCTTGCGCTGGTGCGTAGATGACTGACCGTTCGAGCTGGACGGCAGGCGCCGCGTGACGGCATGCCGGTGGGGCTCCAGCCGGTTCGGGTACCGAACCGGGAGGAAGCGTAGGGCACCGTTCCAGTGAATGTCATGTATGCGTCATCACCTTTTCCGGCGCGGATCCCCGACCCCTGCCCGGACACGACAGAGCCGTCCGCCCGCGTGCCCCCCCCCTCACGCCGACGGACGGCATCGCGATGACCTCATCCCACCGGCATCATCTCGGCGGCCTGACCGTGCGACTCAGCCGCATTCCGGGGGCGATGACCAGGGCGGGCCACCGTTGGCGAGCCGGTGATCGCCCGGGAGCGGGGGCGTATCGGCTGTATCGGGTCGGCGGTCCGCCCACACACATCGCGCCACTCCGGCGGCTGTGCGTGGAGCGGCGCGGAACCGGTTCGGGGCCGCCCCGTCTCACACACGTGTCACAGACCGTGACTGACGGTGCGGATCGCGTGACCCCCGCCCGGGGTTCCGCGGACGGTATGGACGCGATAGAGGCGCCGTGGCCAGCCGGTATGCTCTGGACACGTGACTGCTGTGACTGCGAAGCCCCGCATCCCCAACGTCCTGGCCGGCCGCTACGCCTCCGCGGAGCTCGCCGTCCTCTGGTCCCCCGAGCAGAAGGTGAAGCTGGAGCGCCGGCTGTGGCTCGCGGTGCTGCGTGCCCAGAAGGACCTCGGGATCGAGGTGCCGGACGCGGCGCTCGCCGACTACGAGCGTGTGGTCGACACGGTCGACCTGGCGTCGATCGCCGAGCGCGAGAAGGTCACCCGGCACGACGTGAAGGCCCGGATCGAGGAGTTCAACGCCCTCGCCGGCCACGAGCACGTGCACAAGGGCATGACCTCGCGCGACCTCACCGAGAACGTCGAGCAGCTGCAGATCCGGCTCTCCCTGGAGCTGATGCGGCACCGCACGGTCGCCGTCCTCGCGCGCCTCGGCAAGCTGTCCGGCGAGTACGCGGAGCTGGTCATGGCCGGCCGCTCGCACAACGTCGCCGCCCAGGCCACCACCCTCGGCAAGCGCTTCGCGACCGCCACCGACGAGCTGCTCGTGGCCTACGCGCGCCTTGAGGAGCTGCTCGGCCGCTACCCGCTGCGCGGCATCAAGGGCCCGGTCGGCACCTCCCAGGACATGCTCGACCTGCTCGGCGGCGACACCGCCAAGCTCGCCGACCTGGAGCGGCGGATCGCCGGGCACCTCGGCTTCGCGAACGCTTTCACCTCGGTCGGCCAGGTCTACCCGCGCTCGCTCGACTACGACGTGGTCACCGCGCTGGTGCAGCTGGCGGCCGCGCCGTCCTCGCTGGCCAAGACGATCCGCCTGATGGCCGGCCACGAGCTGGTCACCGAGGGCTTCAAGCCCGGCCAGGTCGGTTCCTCGGCGATGCCGCACAAGATGAACACCCGCTCCTGCGAGCGCGTCAACGGCCTGATGGTCATCCTGCGCGGCTACGCGTCGATGACCGGCGAGCTGTCCGGCGACCAGTGGAACGAGGGCGACGTCTCCTGCTCGGTGGTCCGCCGGGTGGCCCTGCCGGACGCCTTCTTCGCGCTCGACGGTCTCCTGGAGACCTTCCTCACCGTGCTCGACGAGTTCGGCGCCTTCCCGGCCGTCATCGCCCGCGAGCTCGACCGCTACCTGCCCTTCCTGGCCACCACCAAGGTCCTCATGGGCGCGGTCCGCGCCGGTGTCGGCCGCGAGGTCGCCCACGAGGCCATCAAGGAGAACGCGGTGGCCTCCGCGCTCGCCATGCGCGAGCAGGGTGCCGAGCGCAACGAGCTCCTCGACAAGCTGGCCGCCGACGAGCGGATCCCGCTGGACCGGGCGCAGCTGGACGCGCTGATGGCCGACAAGCTGTCCTTCACCGGTGCCGCCGCCGACCAGGTCGCCGTCGTCGTCGCCCGGGTCGAGGAGATCGTCAAGGAGCACCCGGAGGCCGCCGGCTACACCCCCGGGGCGATCCTCTGACCGGTACCCCCCGGTTCTCCGCCGAGGAGCTTCAGGCCGCCCGTGACCGCGTCGTCCCCGACGTGGCCGCGGGCGGCCTTTCGGTGCTCTTCTGCGGGATCAACCCGGGTCTGATGACGGCGGCGACCGGCCACCACTTCGCCCGCCCGGGCAACCGGTTCTGGCCGGTGCTTGAACTGTCCGGCTTCACCCCGCGCCGCCTCGCGCCCGCCGAGCAGGCGGAGCTCCTGTCGTACGGCCTGGGCATCACCAATGTGGTCGCGCGGGCGACCGCGCGGGCCGACGAGCTGAGCGCCGAGGAGTACCGCGAGGGCGGCCGGATCCTCACGGAGAAGGTGACACGGCTCACCCCGCGCTGGCTCGCGGTCGTCGGGGTCACCGCGTACCGCACGGCCTTCGGCGAGAAGCGCGCCGTGATCGGACCGCAGGAGCGCACGATCGACGGCCCCTCCGGCTCGACCCGGATCTGGGCGCTGCCCAATCCGAGCGGGCTCAACGCGCACTGGACCGCGCAGACCATGGCCGAGGAGTTCGCCCGGCTGCGGGAGGCGGCGGGCGTGCCGGACCGGCGTGGGGCCTGATCACCGGTCGCTCTTCACGGCGGGTCGACCGCGGTGACGACGGCCAGGAGCTGGAAGGGCAGCTCCTTGTCCCACTGGGACACGCCCAGGGCGATCCACCGCGCCTCCGCCCGCCACAGATGCAGGTCCGGGACGTGACAGCTGACATCGTTCCACGGCTCGGGTATGTGCTCGCCGGACAGGCTCCGGTCGAGGACCGACCACAGGCTGAAGACCTGCGGCGGGCCCCAGCGGGCGCCGAGCAGCGTGGAGAGGGCGTCCCGGTCCGCCTCGTACTGCTCGCGGACGGCTGACCAGCGGGTGCCGTCGTCCTCCCAGAACTCCTCGCTCGTGGCGAGCGCCACGACGTGGTGGCCCGGGCCGCTGTCGCGGAACCCGGAGCGCTCGGCGCGCGCCGGGAAGGCGCGGGCGACGAGGTCGTCGACCGTCGCGAGGTGCTGTGCCGTCTCGATGGGCTCCATGGGGCCAGTAAAGCGCCCGCCACTGACAGTTGGCGGGCCGTCAGCCCCGGGCGGGCGGCGGCGCCAGGACCGGTGCGCGGGCGGCGCTCGCCGCCCCCTCCTCCATTGAGTACCATCCGGCCAAAGAAGCGTACGAGCCGGGAGGACACACGGTGGGGCGGCTGACCGGCGGGGACCCGTCGCTGTTGCGGCGGATCAACTCCGCGGTGGTACTCCATGCGCTGCGGGGCTCCGACGCGCTCACGCTCACGGATCTGACCAGGATCACCGGGCTCTCCCGGCCGACGGTCGAGGGGGTGACCGAGGGCCTGATCGTGGGCGGCCTGGTCGTCGAGGCTGCGCCCGAGGAGGGCGAGACCCGGCGTCAGGGCCGGCCGGCCCGGAGGTTCCGCTTCCGGGCGGAGGCGGGGCATCTGCTCGGTGTGGAGATCGGTCCGCACCGGGTCGCCGCGCTGATCTCCGGACTCGACGGGCGGATCATCGGCGCCGGTTCGCGCGAGGTCGCGGACACCGCCCCGGAGGACGAACGCCTCGACAGGGTGCGCGCCGTGGTCGCGGACGTGCTCCGCCGGACCGGGGTGCCCCGGTCCAGTCTGCGGGCGGTCGGCGTCGGGACGCCGGGGATCGTCGAGGCGGACGGCACGGTTCGGCTCGGCACGGCGCTGCCGGGCTGGACGGGCCTGGCGCTCGGCGAGCGGCTGCGCCGCTCCTTCCGCTGCCCGGTGATCGTGGAGAACGACGCCAACGCGGCGGCGGTCGCCGAGCACTGGAAGGGCGCGGCCACCGATTCCGACGACATCGTGTTCGTGCTCGCGGGTCTGAGCCCGGGTGCCGGTTCGCTGATCGGCGGGCGGCTGCACCGGGGGTACGGCGGCGCGGCCGGCGAGATCGGCGCGCTGCACCTGCTGGGCCGCGGCGTCACGCCGGAGCATCTGCTGTCGACGACGGACGAGCCGCTGCACCCGCTGGACGAGCAGGCGGTCGCGGAGGTCTTCGCGCTGGCCAAGCGGGGCGACGCGCGCGCCCAGGCGGCGGTGGAGCGGTTCATCCAGCGCCTGGTGCACGACGTGGCGGCTCTGGTCCTTGCGCTCGATCCGGAGCTGGTGGTGATCGGCGGCTGGGCGGCGGGCCTGGACGGGGTGCTGCAGCCGCTGCGCGACGAGCTGGCCCGGTTCTGTCTGCGGCCGCCACGCGTGGAGCTCTCGATGCTGGGCGAGGCCGCGGTGGGCACGGGGGCGCTCCGGCTCGCGCTCGACCACGTGGAGGAGCAGTTGTTCGCGGTGGACGCCACGGTGACCGCCCGCCGCTGAGCCGTGCCGGCTCTTGATACGTGTACGGCTCCGATACGTGTAAGGCCCCGGGCAGCGCGCGCCCGGGGCCTTACACGTACAGGTGATGGGTCAGGAGGCCATGGCCAGGTCGCCGGAGTCGCCGAAGGTGAGGCGGCAGGTGTCGGCGCGGTAGGTGGCCACGGAGACGGCGGCGGTGCGGCCGCCGGAGAGGTAGCGGGTGGTGACGACGAGGACCGGGGAGCCGGGCAGGCGGTCCAGTTCCTTGGCGTCGTCGGCGCGGGCCGAACCGAGTTCGACGGAGCGGTCCTGGCCCTCCAGGGCGAGCTGCCGCAGTTCGCGCAGGACGGCACGGGCGCGCCCGGGCCCCTCGGCGGTGGTGGTCGCGTCGAGGCCGGGGACGGAACCGGCGGGCACGTAGAGCAGTTCGGCGGCGACGGGCCGGCCCTCGGTGACGCGCAGCCGGCGCACGGCGTGGACGCGCTCGCCGGGCGCGGTGTCGAGGAGGCGCAGGACGGCGGCGGGGACGGTGCCGGCGGCGCAGTCCACCGGCTGCCAGGTCTCCTCGCCGGCGGCGGGCCAGGCGTGCTGGGTGGTGGAGACGTCGACGCCGACACGCGGCGGAGCGACGGTGGTGCCGACGCCGCGGCGGCGCTGCAGCCGGCCTTCGAGTTCGAGCTGCTCCAGGGCCTGCCGGAGGGTCGCGCGGGCGACGCCGAAACGGGCGGCGAGGTCGCGCTCGTTGGGCAGGATCTCACCGACCGCGAAGTCCGTGTCGAGGGCTTCGCTGATCACGGTCTTGAGGTGCCAGTACTTCGGCTCCGGTGCTGCTTCGAGCTGCGTGGTCCCCACCCTGATCCTCCGCACATTCGCCGTGTCCCGCGGCGTTTCCGCGCCCTTGTTTATTAAAGGTTCCTGCACTAACTCTGCGACCATAAGGCGCGGCACACCCTTGGTCAAGACCAATCCTCCGTCAGACGCCCCTGAATGTGACCCTCTGACCTAGATCGTTCACAGGACGTTCGCGATCGCGTGCGGCCGGCGCAGCAAAGCGCCCCGCCGCGGAACACGAGGTTCCGGGACGGGGCGGACCGAGGTCCGTGCGGACTAACCGAGGACGAGTCCCTGGAGTTTGTCCGGATTGCGCAGGATGTACATGCAGGCGATCCGGTCGTCCCTGACCTCGATCTGGAAGATCGTGTCGACCCTTCCGCCGACGAGGGCGACGAGCGCGGACCGGCCGTTGACCTCCTCGAAGCGGAAGTCGTAGGAGTCCTGCGCGCCCTGGGCCACGGCCGACAGGAAGCGTCCGACCTTGTCGGCGCTCTCGATGATCCGCAGCGGGCCCTTGGCCTTGCCGCCGCTGTCGCCGACCAGGCGCACATCGGGCGCGAGGAGGGCGAGCAGTCCCTCCAGGTCGCCGCCCGCGGCGGCGGCGAGGAACCGCTCGGTGAGCTCGCGCCGTTGCACCGGGTCGACGTCGTAGCGCGGACGCCCCTCGTCGACGTGCTTGCGAGCCCGGCCGGCGAGCTGGCGCACGGCGGCCTCGCCGCGGTCGAGGGCGGTGGCGATCTCCGCGAAGGGAAGGCCGAAGGCCTCGCGCAGCACGAACACCGCGCGTTCGAGCGGCGAGAGGGATTCGAGGACGACGAGCAGGGCGAGCGAGACGGAGTCGGCGAGCAGGGCGCGTTCGGCGGTGTCGGGCACGGCGGGCCCGAAGTCGGTGACGATCGGCTCGGGCAGCCAGGGGCCGACATAGGACTCGCGGCGGGACTGGACATGGCGCAGCCGGTCGATGGCGAGCCGGGTGGTGATCCGCACCAGGAAGGCGCGGGGCTCGCGGACCTCGGCACGGTCGTCGGCGGTCCAGCGCAGCCAGGCCTCCTGCACCACGTCCTCGGCGTCGGCTGCGCGGCCGAGCATGCGGTAGGCGACGCCGGTGAGCATCGCGCGATGCCTCTCGAAGACCTCGGTGGGGTCGGTCGTCAGCCCGGTCGGCGTCTCGGTCACCACGCCCCCATCCCGGCCCACGCCCTCGCTCGTGTCCGGTTCGCTCCGGACCCGTTCCGCCCGCGACTCTTGAACTCCACTCTACTCACCGGTAATTCTTGCTGACAGGATGTCTTGCAGGTGTCCCGCAATGAGTGCCGGTACGACAGGGAGCAGCCATGTCCGCACAGATCTCGTTCCCCGTGGAGTCCGCGGCCGGGCCGCGCACGGTCACCGTGACGTACGAACGGCGGGGCACGGGCGAGCCCCTGCTGCTGCTCCATGGG
Organism: Streptomyces sp. NPDC048623; assembly: GCF_040650755.1. Classification (NCBI taxonomy): domain Bacteria; kingdom Bacillati; phylum Actinomycetota; class Actinomycetes; order Kitasatosporales; family Streptomycetaceae; genus Streptomyces; species Streptomyces sp. NPDC048623. The sequence goes on along the minus strand of NZ_JBEZHV010000004.1, from coordinate 54,951 downwards.
ATCGGTCACCTCTGGCAGGCCTGGGAGCCGGTCATCGACGTGCTCGCCACCGAGCGGGACGTGATCGCCGTCGACCTCCCGGGCTTCGGTGCCTCCCCCGCGCTGCCCGCGCCCCTCGCGTACGACCTGAGCACCGTGGTGCCGGTGCTGAACGCCTTCTGCGCCGCGCTGGGCGTGGAACGCCCACACGTGGCGGGCAATTCGCTCGGCGGACTGCTCGCCCTGGCGCTCGGCCGGGAGAAGCTGGTGCGCTCGGTGACCGCGCTCTCCCCGGCCGGCTTCTGGTCGGAGGCCGAGCGGCGGTACGCGTTCACCACGCTGCGCGCGATGCGGGGCGCCGCACGGGCGATGCCGCTGCCGCTGATCGAGCGCCTGTCGCGCAGCGCGGCCGGCCGCACCCTGCTCACCAGCTCCATCTACGCCCGTCCGGCGCGCCTGTCACCGGAGTCGGCGGTCGCCGAGACCCTGTCCCTGCGGCAGGCCACCGGCTTCGAGCAGACCCTCGCGGCGGGCCGAGGCGTGCGGTTCCGCGAGGACGTCACCGCGCTGCCGGTGACCATCGCCTGGGGCACCCGCGACCGGCTGCTCCTGCGCCGCCAGGGTGTCCGCGCCCAGCAGGTCATCCCCGGCGCGCGCCTCGTCCGGCTGCCCGGCTGTGGTCATGTGCCCATGAACGACGACCCGGCCCTGGTGTCCCGGGTGATCCTGGACGGCAGTGCGGCCGCCGTGGCCTGACGGCGCGTCGGCCGGGCACGCGCCGGCCGGACCGCCCAGACCGAAGAGGCCGGTGCCCAGGGCCGCCCCCGCCCCCACCAGGAGACCGCCGGCTGCCTGCGCCGGGCCGAACGAGCCGTGTCCGACGGCGACGGCGGTCAGCGCGGCGGCCACCGGGATGGCGCCGGTATAGAGAGTGGCGCGCTCCATACCGATCCGCTGGACGCCTCCGTAGAAGAGCACGAAACCGACGACGGTCGCGAGCGCGGCCTGCCACAACAGCGCCCCCGTCTCCACCGCCGTCGGCATCCGCAGCGCCGCCGTGCCGTCGACGACGAGCCCGGTCAGTCCCGCCTCCGCGGCCCCGACGCCGCACACCACCGCCGTCAGGAGCTTGGGCCCGAGCAGCCGCAGCACCGGCACCGCGAGCACGGTGAAGCCCACCTCGCCCGCGAGGGCCGCCGCCGACCAGCCGAGCCCCGCCAGGTCGGTGCGGCCCCAGCCCTGCACGGTGAAGGCTCCGGCGGCGACGAGCACCGCCCCGTACAGCACCGCCCGGGTCGGCCGCCGGCCCTCCGTCAGCGGCACCAGGACCGCGACCACGACCGGCGCGCAGCCGACCAGGACGCCGGGCACGGCCGGCTCCGCGGTGCGCTCGGCGGCGAGGATCGCCAGATTGAAGCCGACCATGCCGACCGCGGCCAGCAGCCCGATCCGCAGCCAGTGGCGCACGGTCAGGACCCGCAGCCGGCCGAATCCGCGCCGGCCGAGCAGCGGCAGCAGGAGCAGACAGGCGGCGCCGTAGCGCAGCGCCTGACCGCCGGCGTACGGATAGGAGCCGAGCAGGCTGTTGGCGGTGAAGGAGGCACCGACGAGGGCGTAGGCGACGGTGACGAGCAGGACGCCACGCAGGGAGTTCGCGTTCATGGTCCCGACGCTAGGAATCCGGGGCTCTTCTTTTGAGGTCCACTTCCATGACGCCATCGGGGACCACTTCTTGAGGAGGCGCCCGGGTGGGACGGCTTGGGTACGCTCCGGCCCGGGAAGGCACGGACACGAGGGGGTACGGGGGATGCGTGGGCAACCGGCCTGGGAGCTGCTGCTGCCCGCGGCGTCTGCTCCGGCGCGCCGGCGGGGGCGCTCGCTCCAGGAGGCGCTGCGGGAGGCCGTACGCACGGGCCGGCTCGCGGTCGGGACGCGGCTGCCGTCGAGTCGGGCGCTCGCCGCGGACCTCGGGGTGTCCCGGGGCCTGGTGACGGAGGCGTACGAGCAGCTCACGGCCGAGGGGTATCTGCGCAGCGACCGGGGTTCGGGCACCTGGGTGGGCGGGGCGGCGCGGGCCGCCGCGCCCGGTGCGCGGGATCTCGCGCCGCGCGCGCCGGGCGTGCGGGTGGACTTCCGTCCGGGCACACCCGATCTGTCGCTGTTCCCGAGGGCGGCCTGGGGCGCGGCGCAGCGCGCCGTGCTGTCCGAGCTTGCGCACCGGCGGCTCGGCTACCCGGATCCGCGCGGGCTGCCCGAGCTGCGGACGGCGGCCGCCGCGCTGCTCGCGCGCCGGCGCGGGGTGGTGGCGGATCCGGAACGCCTGGTGGTGTGTTCGGGGGTCGCTCAGGCGGCGACGCTGCTCGGTCAGGTCCTGCGGGCGCGCGGGCACACGGCGGTGGGCGTGGAGGATCCGGGCAGCCCGGAGCACGGGCGGCTGTTCGCGGCGGCCGGTCTGGACACGGTGTGGCTGCCGATCGACGCGGACGGGCTCCTGGAGGGGCCCATGGTGGCGTCCGGGGTGCGGGCGGTGGTGGTGACGCCCTCGCACCAGTTCCCGTCCGGGATCTCGTACGCGGCGCACCGGCGGGCCGAACTGCTCGACTGGGCGCGGTCCGTGGACGGCTTCGTCCTGGAGGACGACTACGACGGGGACTTCCGCTACGACCGGGCGCCGGTGGGCGCCCTCCAGGGGCTCGATCCGGAGCGGGTGGTGTACGCGGGCTCGGTGAGCAAGTCCCTCGCGCCGGGACTGCGCCTGGGGTGGATGCTGGTGCCGGGTGACCTGCTCGGCGAGGTCGTGGAGCGCAAGCGGACCATGGACCTCGGCAATCCGGTCCTCGACCAGGCGGTGCTCGCCCGCTTCGTCGCGGGCGGCGGTTACGACCGGCAGCTGCGGCGCTGCCAGCGCGCCTACCGCGAGCGCCGGGACGCCCTGGCGGCCGCCCTGGAACGGCACTTCCCCGGCACCCGGACCAGCGGCATCGCCGCGGGCCTGCACATCATCGCGCGCCTTCCCGCCGCGTACGGGCCGACGCAGGTGTTCCTGGCCGCCGCCGAGGCGGCGGGCGTGGCCCTGCGGCCCCTGGAGGAGTACGGGACGGCCCGCCCGGACGACGGGTCGGTGCGCCTTGTCATCGGTTACGCGCATCTGACGCCGGCGGAGATCGCGCGCGGGGTGGCACTGATGGCGGAGGCGATGGACGGGGGCGGGGCCGGGAGAGGGGTCGGGACAGGGGCCGGCGGGAGCACGCGCGCGGGTGCGGGCGCAGACGCGGGCGAGGACGAAGGCGTGCGCTGAACGGGCCCGCGGGGGCGAGGGGTTGTTCACGCGGGGTTCGGCTGGGCGCCGTTCCCGGGCGTTAGGGATGGGGGCGCGGCCTCGGAGCCGTAGCAGAGACAACGGTCCCACTCCGCCCACCCCTTGGAGGCGCTCGATGTCCCAGCCCACCCCCGGCCCCGCCACACGCGGCCCGGCGGCCGACGGCCCGGCGCCCGCCCGCCGTACGGTCCTGCGCGGATCGCTCGCCGCGTCGGCGGCCGCCCTCACCGTCGGCGGCGGCCCGTTCGCGAGCCCGGCGTTCGCCCTGTCGGGGCGCCCGTCGGCCGCCTGGGGCGTGCAGACCGGTGATGTCACCGCCCACGCGGGCCTGGTGTGGGTCCGCTCGGACCGGCCCGCCCGCATGCTCGTGGAGACCTCGGCGAGCGAATCGTTCCGCCGGGTGCACCGGCACCAGGGCCAGCTGCTCGGGCCGGGCACCGACTTCACCGGCACCACCGCTCTGCGCGGCCTCCCGGCCGGCGAGCAGATCCGCTACCGGGTCACCCTGGCCGATCCGGACGACCCGCGCCGTACCGGCGAGCCCGTCACCGGCACCTTCCGCACCGCGCCCGAGCAGCGCCGGGACGGGGTGCGGTTCCTGTGGTCGGGCGACATCGCCGGGCAGGGCTGGGGCATCAACCCGGACATCGGCGGCTTCCGCGCGTACGAGGAGATGCGCCGTCTGGACCCGGACTTCTTCCTGTGCAGCGGCGACACCATCTACGCGGACGGCGTCATCCAGCCGTCCGTGACACTGCCCGACGGCCGGATCTGGCGGAACATCACCACGCCCGAGAAGTCCAAGGTCGCCGAGACCCTGGCCGAGTACCGGGGCAACTTCCGCTACAACCTGCTCGACCACAACGTGCGCGCCTTCAACGCGCAGGTGCCGTCGATCGTGCAGTGGGACGACCACGAGGTCCGCAACAACTGGTACCCGGACCAGATCCTCGACGACGCCCGCTACACCGAGAAGAACATCGACGTGCTCTCGGCCCGTGCCTCGCGCGCCTTCGCCGAGTACTTCCCGGTGTCCACGCTGCACGCGCGCGCGGGCGAGAGCCGTTCCGAGGGCCGGATGCACCGGGTGGTGCGCTACGGCCCGCTGCTCGACGTGTTCGTGCTCGACATGCGCTCGTACCGCAACGCCAACTCGCCCGGCCGGCAGGCCGACGACACCACCGGCATCCTGGGCGCCGAACAGCTGGAGTGGCTGAAGCGGGAGCTGTCCCGGTCCCGCGCGGTGTGGAAGGTGCTCGCCGCCGACATGCCGCTGGGCCTCGTCGTCACCGACGGCGCCACCGACTTCGAGGCGGTCGCCCAGGGCGACCCGGGCGCGCCGCTCGGCCGCGAGCTGCAGATCGCCGAGCTGCTGCGGTTCATCAAGCACCGGCGGATCACCGGCACGCTGTGGCTGACGGCCGATGTCCACTACACCTCGGCGCAGCACTACGCCCCCGAGCGCGCGGCCTTCAAGGACTTCGCGCCCTTCTGGGAGTTCGTCTCCGGCCCGCTGGCGGCGGGCGGCTTCCCGGCGAACGCCCTCGACGGCACCTTCGGCCCGGACCGGGTCTTCGTGCGGGCCCCGGAGCGCGCGAACCTCTCCCCGATGGAGACCCCGCAGTACTTCGGCGAGGTCGACATCGACGGCGACAGCGGGGAGCTGACGGTACGGCTGCGCGCCGAGGGCGGACTCGTGCTGTTCAGCAAGACCCTCCAGCCGGGGCGGGTGGGGCAGTAGAGGATGCCGATCGGTCGCGTTCGCTGCCGATCGGCATCGCGGCGCTGCGGGCGATCGCGGGGGGCGTGAGTGCGGGCTGCCGGATCGCCGTCCCAGGGTGATTGTCAGTGCCGGGTCCTACGGTCTTTCACATGACGCGATCCGTACAGGCGCTCGCCTACGCACGCCCGTCCGCCCTCGAGCCCGCCGGCTCCGGGCGGCTCCTCGGCCTGGAGACCTCGGGGGGCCTCACGCCGCACGGCGCCGAGGCCCGGCCCCGGTTCTTCTCCGGGTTCCTCACCTCGCCGCAGGTCGCCGCGCGCGGGCTGCTCGCCGTGGCCGACGTGGCGGCGGCCCGCTACTACCAGCGGATGAGACCCGGTTCGCTGGACCCGGTGGTGACCGGCAACGGGGACCGGCTGCGCTTCGAGTCCTTCTCGGGCTGCGGCGGGGTGTACGCACGCCTCGACGTGCTGAGCGCGGGCCTCGACGGGGCGGAGACCGGGCACGGCACGACCAACGTGGACGTGAACAACCCCCTGCGGGAGGCTCTTTCGCGGCTCACCGGCACCGATCCGCTGCATCTGCGGGTCGGTCCGGAGGAGTTGGCGGTGACCACCCTGGACGGGCCCGTCGTCGAGAAGAAGGTGCCGCTGCCGGACCGCTGGCTGCGCGGCTTCGCCGAGGCCCAGGTGTCGTCCGCCGGATTCGATCTGCGGGCCGAGCTGTCCGGCGCGGAGGCGGTGCGCTTCCTGCGCTCGCTGCCGCGCTCCCAGGCGCGCGGGCGTGGCCCGATGTGGGTGGTGCAGCAGGGGCGGACCCTGCGCCCGACGACCCGGCCGGTGCCGGGCGCGGTGTGCCTGGCGGGCCCCGACCGGCTGATCGCCCTGGAGCGGGTGCTGCGGCACGCGACCGCGCTGCGGGTGTACGGGCCGGTGCCGGACGGGGCGGCGGCCACGCCGAGCGCCTGGGAGGTGGAACTCCCCGGCATGCGGCTCACCCTGACCCTGTCCCCCGACCCCGCGCGCGGCTTCTCCGGCGAGGGCGGCGTCCTGGAGGCGCTGGCCACGGAGGAGGCGGCGCAGGACGCCGAGCTGGTGTCGGTGCTGCTCGCCTGGGAACCGCGCATCGACCTCGCGGACCTGGCCGAGCAGTCGGGCCTGCCCGTGGACCGGGTACGGGCCGCGCTGACCCGGCTCGGCACGGCCGGCCGGGTCGGGTACGACGTCGCGGAGGCGGCGTACTTCCACCGCGAACTGCCCTACGACGCGGACCGCGCCGAGCGCCACAATCCGCGGCTGCTGTCCGCCCGCGCGCTGCTCGCGGCGGGCGCGGTGACCCTGGACGGCGACCTCGCCACGGTGACGTCGGGCGAACGGCGCTATCAGGTACGGGAGACGGAGCACGGGCGTCTGACCTGCACGTGCACGTGGTGGGCGGACTACCGGGGCCGGCGCGGGCCGTGCAAGCACGCGCTCGCGGTGCGGATGGCGCGGCGCGGGGTGACGGCCGGGGTGACGGCCGGGGTGACGGGGGCGGCCGAGGCGGCCGTGGAGGGTGCGCGATGACGACGGGGACGGGGACGATGACGGGGAACACGGCCATGACCGCGGTGGAGACGGCGACGGAGCAGTTGCTCACGGCGGTGCGGGCGGGACGGCACGGCGCGGTTCCCGCGCTCCTGGAGCCCCTCGACGCCGCGGCGCGCAAGGCGCTCCTTCCGCGCTTGAAGGAGCTGCGCACCGAGGTGCGCGGCTGGAGCTGGGACCGGTGGAACGAGCAGAGGGAGGCCCGGCGCGCGCTGCGGGTGGCGGGTGCCGGCTGCCACACGGGCGCGGCAGCGGCGGCGACCTGGATCGGTTCGCGCGATCTGACCAGCTGGGGCCAGCACACCGTGGACGGTGTCCTGGACGTCCTGGCGGACCGGGATCCCGCGTGGCTGGCGGACGTGGCGGGGCGGCTCGCCGAACGCCCGGGGTTCGCCGACGACGAGTACCGCCTGGTGCACACCCTGGTGGTGCGCTCCGGCTGCCCGGTGCCGACCACCGAGAGCTATCTGCGCGGCTGGACCCGGACGGCGACGGACCACCGGCTGGTGGAGCGGCTGCGCGAGGACCCGCAGACTCCGGTGCTGCTGCCGCACGTCCTGGCGCTGACCGAGACCCCGGACCGGCTCACCTGGTCGGTCGGGCCCGAGGCGCCCACCCACTGGCCGACGGCCCTGAAGACCCTCGCCGACGAGGGCGTGGTCGACCGGGCGGTCCTGGTCGACGGCTGCGTGTCCCGGCTGCTGCGCGGTGGCCGCGCCCGTGACCTGCGCTTCCCGCTGACGCTGCTCCAGGAGCTCGGCACCACGGACGAGGAGCGGCGGGCGCGGATCCCGGACTGGCTGGGCATGGCCGCGGACGGGCCGTCCCCGGTGGCCGGGCACGCCCAGGAGATCCTGGCCGAGCTCGCGCTCGACGGCGGACTGACGGTCACGGAGCTGGCGGAGATGTCGGGCTCGGTGCTGTTCCGGAGCGAGAAGAAGCTGGTGCGGGCGCAGTTGACGCTGCTGGGCAAGGTGCTGCGGCGCGAGCCGGGCGCGGCGGCGGAGCTGCTCCCGGTGGTCACGGACGCGTTCGGGCACGAGGACACCGCGCTCCAGGAGCGGGCCCTTGCCCTGGTGGGCCGCCATCTGAAGCACGTGGACGAGGGGGTCCGGGGCGAACTGGCGGGTGCGGCCGAGCTGTTGAGCCCGGTGCACCGGCAGGCCGCTGCGGAGCTGTTCGGCGTGACGGCGGTGGCCGACGACGTGCCGTACGTGGAGGTGCTGCCACCGGTGCCGGAGCGCCGCCCGGTGGCCCCGCCCGCCGAGACCGTGGCGGAGCTGGTGGAGGACCTGGTCTCCCAGGAGCGGCGTCCCTACGACGTGGCGCCGGAGGAGTTCGAGCGGGCCCTGGACGGTCTCGTACGGCATGCGCACCGGGACCGGGAGGCACTGCGGGCAGCGGTGCGGGAGGCGTTCGCGGGGTCGTACTGGCTGGAGGCGGGAAGTCGCCTCGGCGACGGTACGCGCGGCGTGACGGACATGCTCGCCACGGTGGTGGGCACCGCTCGGGTCACCCGGACCGATGCCGGCCAACGGCCGGCCTGTGCGCACGAGGCGCTGAACCAGGTGCTCCAGTCCCGGGTCCGGGAGGCGGCTTGGCAGCTCGCCCAGGGCAAGCGTGTCCCGTTCCTGCTGGCCGCGCCGACCCTGCACACCGGCGCCATCGACGCGCCCGTTCTCGTGGAGCGGCTGCGGGAGTACCGGGACACCGGTGTGGAGCCGCTGCCCATGGACCTGGCGCAGGCGCTGCTCCGGGTGCGGAAGGGAGATCCGGCGGCGGCCGGGGCGGCCGCCGAGGCGGCGGCGCTCGGCACCCGGGCGGGCGAGCGGCTCGCGGAGTGGCTGACGGCGGACCACTCGCTCGCGCCCGGGGTGTGGCTGCTGCCCCGGGGCCGCGACAAGCGGGGCGCCCAGTGGTGGCTGGCGGACCGGGTGATCCTCGCGGTGCGCGAGCGCCGAGTGATCCGGGAGGAGTTCCCGCCGGCCTTCCGCTGGCTCGGCACCGAGCCCGCCGAGACCCCGCGTGGCTGCGGCTACTACCACTGGTCCGGTCAGCGCTCCCTCTGGCCCGCCGTCCTCCCCGACGACCGCGAGACCCTCGCGGCCTGGCTCCTGCCGTCGCTGGCGAGTTCGGCGGAGGGGGAGGAGCGGGGTGCCGCGGAGGCGCTCACCGCCCTCGCCGAGTCCGACGGCCCCGTCGGGCCCGCCGTCCACCTCGCGCTCGCCGTCGGGCTCGGCTGCCGGCACGCGGAGGACCGGCTGACGGCCGTGGACGCGCTGCTCGTACTGGCGTCGCGCGGCGAGCTGGACCCCGCGCTGCTCGGCGCACGGCTCGCGGAGCTGATGGGCGAGGGCACGGTGAAGCCGAACCGGCTGGCGGACGCGGCCCGTACGGCGGCGGCGACCGGGGCGTACGCGACGGTGCGGGACGTGCTGCTCGCCGTACTGCCGTCGGTGCTCGGTGCGACGAAGCCGGTGCGCGGGGCCGGGGAACTCCTTGCCGTGGCGGCCGAGTGCGCGGAGCGGGCCGGCGGGTCCGGGGAGGTGCCGGGCCTGGCGGAGCTCGCGGCGCGCAGGGGCACGACGCAGCTGGTCACGCAGGCCCGCCGGCTGGCGGTCGCGCTCGGACAGTGGGCCGATCAGGTGCGATCGGAAAGCATCTGAAATCGCCACCAACCCCCTGGATCGGCGCTTAACCCGTCAGTCACAAGGCGTTCGTGATCACGCAACACCACTGAGTCACAGTGAGGTCATGACGCCCGATATGACGCACAAGAAGAACGCCCGCCCCCATCACTGGCGGCACGACCTGATCGAGCTGGCGGGACTGTTCACCGCCGTGGTGGTGGCCGACTCGATCGCCAAGACCGTCGTGAAGGGCCCGGACGGACCCTACCTCCTGGTGTTCTCGGCGATCGCCCTGGTCGCCACGGCGGCCTTCCACACCTGGTGGGCCCGGCGGCACAGTCATGCGCCGCCCGCCGACGGTCCCGGCGACAGCGGGGTGACTTCCCCGCTGCCGCCGGGCGCGGTTTCCGGCACGGACCCCACCCCCGTGGGGGACTCAGCCGGAACGGCCACGGCCCTGTGGCGGCTGCGGACCACGGTCCGCGACACGCCGGGCAGCCTGGCCGCGCTCTGCGGGGTGCTCGCCCGGCGCGGGGTCGACATCCTGACCCTGCAGACCCATCCCCTGGCCGAGGGCACGGTGGACGAGTTCCTGCTCCGCGCACCCGCCGGGCTCGAAGCGGGTGTGCTGGTCCGGGAGATCGCCGCGGCCGGGGGCATCGACACCTGGACCGAGCGGGCCGACGCCCACGACCTCGTGGACACCCCGACCCGGGTGCTCGGCCTGGCCACCCGGACCGCGCTCGACGCGGCCGAACTGCCCCTGGCGCTGCGCCAGCTGCTCGGGCGCTGCACCCTGCGCTCCGTGCCGCCGGTCTCGCTCAGCGGCCGCCCGACCGGTGACCCCGCCCCGGTGGAGGGGGTCCTGGAGGAGACCGCGATGCGGCTGCGCGACCCGAACGGCGGGACGCTGGTGATCGAGCGGCCGTATCTGCCGTTCACGCCCACCGAGTTCGCCCGGGCCCGCGCCCTGGTCGAGCTCGACGCCCGGCTCGGGCCGCGGCTCCCGCGCGGCCTCGACGTGCTGACGCTGCCCGAGGGCAACGACATCACGGTGCGCCGTGCCGACCAGCGCGACCTGGTCGCCGCGCGGGCCCTGCACGACCGCTGCTCCGACCGCACCCTGGCGCTGCGCTACCACGGCCCGGTCGGCGACGCCGGCCGCTACCTCGACCACCTCCTGAGCCCGCGTTTCGGCCGCACCCTGGCGGTGCAGACGGCCTCCGGCCGGGTCGTCGCCCTCGGCCATCTGCTGTGGGACGGCGACGAGACCGAGGTCGCCCTGCTCGTCGAGGACGAGTGGCAGCGGCGCGGCATCGGCTCCGAGCTCCTCGGCCGGCTCGTGGCCCTGGCCGAGGAGGCCGGCTGCGACAGCGTCTACGCGGTGACCCAGTCGTCCAACACGGGCATGGTGGCGGCCATGCGGGCGCTGAACCTGCCCCTCGACTACCAGATCGAGGAGGGCACCCTGGTGATCACCGCCCGCCTGACCGGCCGCCGGGCCGGCACCGCCGCCGCCGAGGTGGACGCGGACGCGGCTACGCCCGTACGGCCTGCTCCGCACGCTCCAAACGCTCCGGCGCCGCGGCGGGCCCGGCACTGAGGGCCCGGTCCAGGTCCTGCCACAGGTCCTCGACGTCCTCCAGGCCCACCGACATCCGCAGCAGCCGGTCGCTGATGCCGCCGGAGTGCCGGTCCGTGGGATCGACGATCCGGTGGCTGATCGAGGCCGGGTGCTGGATGAGGCTGTCGACGCTGCCGAGGCTGACCGCCGGCGTGATGAGCCGTACCGCGGAGATCACGTCGTGCGGGTCGCCGTGCACCTCGAAGGCGATCATCGCCCCGCCGATCCGCGGATAGTGCACACGCTCGATCCGCGGGTCGGCGGCGAGCCGCCGGACCAGTTCGGCGGCGGTCGCCGAGGCCGCCCTGACCCGTACCGGCAGCGTGGCCAGGCCGCGAAGCAGCAGATAGCCGGCGAGCGGGTGGAGCACCCCGCCGGTCGCGAAACGCACCTGGCGCAGGGCGCGGGCGAACTCCTCGTCACAGGCGACGACGCCGCCCATGACGTCGCCGTGGCCGCCGAGGTACTTGGTGGCGCTGTGCAGCACGATCCGGGCGCCGAGCTCGGCGGGCCGCTGGAGCACCGGGGTGGCGAAGGTGTTGTCGACCAGGAGCGGCACCTCGCCGCAGGAGTGGGCGACGGCCCGGATGTCGACCTCGGCGAGGGTCGGGTTGGCGGGCGACTCGACCATGACGAGGCCGGTGTCGGGGCGGATGGCGTCCGCGACACCCGCCGGGTCGGTCCAGGTGACCTCGGTGCCGAGCAGTCCGGCGTTCAGGAGGTGGTCGCTGCACCCGTAGAGCGGGCGGACCGCCACCACGTGCCGCAGGCCCTGGCTCGCGCGGGCGAGCAGGACGGCGCTGAGCGCGGCCATGCCGCTGGCGAAGGCGACCGCCGAATCGGTTCCCTCCAGGCGCGCGAGCGCGGTCTCGAACCGCCCGGTGGTGGGGTTGTCCAGGCGGGCGTAGACGGGCGGGCCGTCCGGCAGGACGCCGGTGGTCGCGAACTCGTCGATCCGGGCGGCCTCGGCCCGGGCGTCGCGCGACGGGTAGGTGGTGGACAGGTCGAGCGGCGGGGCGTGCAGACCGAGCTCGGCGAGGTCGTCGCGGCCGGCGTGCACGGCTTCGGTGGCCAGTGCCCGGGTGGGGGCGGGGCCTGCGGCGGAGGACGCGTGGTCGTTCCTGGTCATGTCCATGCGGCGCACTGTGAACGAATACCGGCGAGTAGCGGAAAAACGCCGTGTTACGTTCGGCCTATGGCTGATTCTGTCGTACTGGACGCGGTCGATCTGCACATTCTTCGCCTGCTGCAGAACGACGCCCGGACCACCTACCGTGAGCTCGCCGCCGAGGTCGGGGTGGCTCCGTCCACCTGTCTGGACAGGGTGGCCCGACTGCGCCGCACCGGTGTGATCCTCGGGCACCGGCTACAGCTGAATCCGGCCAAACTCGGCCGCGGTCTCGAAGCACTCCTGCTCGTCCAGGTGCGCCCGCACCGACGCGAACTCATCGGGCCGTTCGTCGAGCGGGTCCGGGCGCTGCCCGAGTCCCGGGCGCTGTTCCACCTCACCGGTCCCGACGACTACCTGGTCCATGTGGCCGTCGCCGACCCCGCCGACCTGCAGCGACTCGTCCTCGACGCCTTCACCTCGCGGCGCGAGGTGGCCCGCGTCGAGACCCGCCTGATCTTCCAGGAGTGGGAGTGCGGCCCTCTGCTGCCACCCACGCCGGGCGCTCATTTGTCAGCCGACTGAGATCGATCGAGATCGATTCGGGGTGACGCGGGCACGGTGCACGCGCCAGGATTGGGGCCATGCCAGAGTCTTCCAGCACCGCTCTTCCTCGCCAGGTCGCCGACGACTACGTCGACGCGCTCATCGAACTCGACCCGATCACCGGCACGTTCCTGGGAGTCCGCGAGAGCGCGGGGCGCCTCCCCGACTTCTCCCCCGCCGGTCAGGAAGCCCTCGCCGACCTGGCGCGGCGCACGCTCGAACGGCTCGACGCGGCGGAGCGGCGGGACGGCGCCGAGGACGAGGCGGAGCGGCGCTGCGGCCGGCTGCTGCGCGAACGGCTGACCGCCCAGCTCCTGGTGCACGAGGCGGACGAGGGCCTGTGCGCGGTGAGCAATCTGCGCTCGCCTGCGCACAGCGTCCGCCTCTCCTTCACGATGCTGCCGACCGCGACCGCCGCCGACTGGACGGCCGCCGCCGCCCGGCTGCGTGCCGTCCCGGCGGCCCTGGAGGGTTACCGCGCCTCGCTCGCGCTGGGTCTCGACCGCGGGATGCGCGGCGGCCCGCGCGCCACGGCCACCTTCGTCGGGCAGCTCACCGAGTGGGCGGCCGGCGGCGGCACGGACCCGGACGGTGCGGTACGGGGCTGGTTCGCCGGCTTCGCGGCCGGGGCGGACAAGGCCGTCGGCGACGGCTCGCTGCCGGACGCGCTGCGGGCGGAGCTGACGGAGGCGGGCGCGGCCGCCGACGCCGCCGTGATCACGCTGCGGGACTGGATGCGGGAGGTGTACGCCCCCGCCGTCGCGGACGCCCCGGACACCGTGGGCCGCGAGCGCTACCGTCGCTGGGCCCGCTTCTTCAACGGCACCGACCTGGACCTCGACCAGGCCTACGCGTACGGCTGGTCCGAGTACCACCGGCTGCTCGGCGAGATGCGCCACGAGGCCGACCGCATCCTGCCCGGCTCCGACCCCTGGGAGGCACTGGCCCACCTCGACGTGCACGGTGCGCACATCGAAGGGGTGGACGAGGTACGGGACTGGCTGCAGGGCCTGATGGACGAGGCGATCGAGAAGCTCGACGGCACCCACTTCGAGCTCGCCGAGCGGGTGCGGCGGGTGGAGTCCCGGATCGCCCCGCCGGGCGGCGCCGCCGCCCCGTACTACACCGGCCCCTCGGAGGACTTCTCGCGCCCCGGCCGCACCTGGCTTCCGGTGGACGGGCAGCACCGTTTCCCCGTGTACGACCTGGTGTCGACCTGGTACCACGAGGGCGTCCCGGGCCACCATCTGCAGATCGCCCAGTGGGTGCACGTGGCCGACCGGCTGTCCCGCTACCAGGCGACGATCGGCAAGGTCAGCGCCAACACCGAGGGCTGGGCGCTGTACGCGGAGCGGCTGATGGACGAGCTGGGCTTCCTCGGCGACGCGGAACGGCGGCTCGGCTATCTGGACGGGCAGATGATGCGGGCCTGCCGGGTGATCGTGGACATCGGCATGCACCTGGGCCTGGAGATCCCGGCGGACGCGCCGTTCCACCCGGGCGAGCGATGGACGCCGAAGCTGGCGCAGGAGTTCTTCCAGCGCCACAGCAGCCGGCCGCCGGCCTTCGTGGAGAGCGAGATGACCCGCTATCTCTCGGTGCCGGCCCAGGCCATCGGCTACAAGCTGGGCGAGCGCGCCTGGCTGCTCGGCCGGGCCAACGCCCGCGCCAAGCACGGCGACAGGTTCGACGCGAAGGCCTGGCACATGGCGGCCCTGTCGCAGGGCCCGCTGGGCCTGGACGACCTGGTGGACGAGATCTCGCGCCTCTGAGCGGGGGGTCCGCCCGATCCGGCCGACCGGGCCGTTCCGGCCGGACCCACTGTGAGAAACCCCCGGGAGGGCTTGAACTCCCGGGGGTTTCCCTGCAAGGTCACGCCATGACCAGCGGATACACCCCGGACGCCACGGACTGGCGGATCCTCGACGCCCTCCAGGCCCAGGGCCGGGCCAGCTTCGCCGAACTCGCCCGGGCCGTCGCCATGTCCGCGTCGGCGGTGACCGAGCGCGTACGGCGCCTGGAGGAGGCCGGGGTGATCGCCGGGTACACGGCGGTCGTCGACCAGGAGCGGCTCGGCCTGCCGATCCTCGCCTTCGTGCGGTTGCGCTATCCCAACGGCAACTACAAGCCCTTCCACGATCTGATCGCCGCCACCCCCGAGGTCCTGGAGGCGCACCATGTCACCGGCGACGACTGTTTCGTCCTGAAGGTCGCCGCCCGGTCCATGCGGCACCTGGAGGAGATCTCCGGGAGGATCGGCGCGCTCGGCTCGGTCACGACGAGCGTCGTCTACTCCTCGCCGCTCCCCCGGCGCCCGATCAGCCGCTGAACGATCAGCCGCAGGGCGAACGGCCGCCGGGCGATCAGCCGCCGAGCGCGTCGCTCCCGGTGCGCAGCCGCACCGCCGAGCCGTGCCGGGCCTTGGTGACCTCCAGCTGGGCCGGGATGCGGCGGCGCAGGTCGCCGACGTGGCTGACGATGCCGACGCTGCGGTCCCGTTCGCGCAGCGAGTCCAGGACGTCGAGGACCTCGTCGAGGGTCTGCTCGTCCAGGCTGCCGAAGCCCTCGTCGATGAAGAGCGTGTCGAGCCGTATCCCGCCGGCCTCGTCGGTGACGACATCGGCCAGGCCGAGCGCCAGCGCGAGGGAGGCGAAGAAGGTCTCGCCGCCGGACAGCGTCGCGGTGTCGCGCTCGTTGCCCGTCCAGGCGTCCACCACGTGCAGCCCGAGTCCAGCCCGCCGCCCGCCACTGCGGGCGTCGGAGTGGACCAGGGTGTAGCGGCCGGACGACATCCGCTGGAGCCGGGCGGTGGCCGCGGCGGCCACCTGCTCCAGGCGGGCGGCGAGCACGTACGACTCCAGACGCATCTTGCGCTCGTTCTCCGCGGAGGTCCCCGCGGCGAGCCCGGCGAGCCGTGCCACCCGCTCGTACTCCTCGCGCAACGGCCCGAGCCGGCGGACTTCGTCGTCGGCCTTCCGGGACAGCCGGTCGAGGGCCTCGCACCGCTCCGTCACGGCCGAGAGCGCGGTCGCGGCCGCGCGCAGCGTCGATTCCGCCTCGGCGTGCGCCGCGCCGGTGGCGGCCGGATCGGCCGGCGGAAGCGCGGCGGCCGCCGCGGTGGCGGCCTCACCGAGCCGGTCGGCGACGATCGCCGCCTCCGACTGCCAGGCGTCGACGCGCTGTTGGAGGGAGCGCCGGGTCGGCTCGTCGAGCAGCGCGCCGGCCGCCTCGGCCGGCGTCGCGAAACCGGCCCGGAAGGCGGCGTCGGCGAGCCGGTCGTCGGCCTCCTTCAGACCGCGGGCCGCGACCTCGGCGCTCCGCACGGCCTCGGCGGCCCCGGTCAACAGCGCGATCCGGTGCTCCAGGAGCGTCGCGTACTCGGCCACGCTCCCCGACTCGCCCCGCGAGGCGGCCACTTCGGCCTCGAGGACGGCCTGCTGCTGCTCAAGCGCCTCCCGCCGCGAGGTCCGCGCGGCCACCCGCCGCTCCGCCTCCCGCTGCGCACCGACCCGCTCCTCGTACTCCCGCTCCGCCGCGGCAAGCGCCTCCCGCGCGGCATGCGTCTGTCCGGCGAGCGCGTGCGCCTCGGCGTGCTCGCGCGCCAACTCGTCGACGAGGCGGGAGAGATCGGCGACGCTGGGATCGGCAGCGGCGCCGTCGACGGCCGCGGCGGCCTCCGGCGCCGCGCCGCCGCGGACGGCAGGTCCGGTGCTGTCGGCGCCCGACGACGAGCCCGTCGACCCGTCAGCCGTCGACGCCGCACCCGGGCGGCCTTCGGCCGCGCCGAGCGCGCCGCCCGGCCTGACCCCCTCCGTACCCCGCGCCGCTTCCTTCCGCGCCGCCTGCCACGCCTCCGCCGTCGCCGCCACGCCCGTCTCCGCGGCCGTACGGGCCTCGTCCGCGCGGGTGTACGCGGCGTAGGCCGCGTCCTCCGCCGCGCGGTCGACGTGGTCGGCGGTGGTGCGGGCCGGGGCGGGGTGGGTGGCGGAGCCGCAGACCTGGCAGGGGGCTCCGGGGGTGAGGGCGGCGGCCAGTTCGGCGGCGATGCCGCGGAGGCGGCGGGACTTGACGTCCAGCCAGTGTTCGTGGGCCTCGTTGCGGCGTTCACGCGCGACCAGCAGGCGCTCGCGGACGGCGGCGAGTTCGGCGCCGAGGGTGTCGCGGCGACGGGCGGCCGCGAGGCGGCGGCGGGCCGGTTCGAGGCGGCCGGCGAGCTGTTCGGCGCGGGCGGTGGCGTCCTGGGCAGACTCGGCGTGCCGCTTGAGCCGGTCGCGGCGGGTCTCCCAGCCGGCGAGCCACGCGGCGGCGTCCTGGAGGAAGTCCTCGTCGGCGCGGGCCTCGCGGTCCAGAACGGCGCGCTCGGCGGCGAGTTCGGCGCCGCGCTGTTCGGCGCGGCGGGCCGCCTCCAGGCCGCCGAGTTCCTCGCGGAGCCGCCGCTCGACCGCGGAGAGCTCTTCGGTGCCGGAATCGGCGTACCGGTGGTGCAGCAGCGCCCGCGCCCGGTCGCGGTCCGCGTTCGCGGCGCGATGGGCGCGCTCGGCGTCCTCGCGCAGGGCGAGCGCGGGGGCGACCCGGTCGGCCTTGAGGGAGCGGTCGAGGGCCTCCTGCCACTCGTCGCGCTGCGGGCGGCGGGCGGTCAGCTCCTCCTGGCGGCGCAGCGCGTCGGCGTGCCGGGCCTGGCGGTCGGCGAGTTCCCTGGCCGTGTCGAAGGCCGCACGGGCGGCGGTCTGGCGGTCCTCGGCGGCGGCGAGCCGGAGGCGGGCGATGTCACGGGCCTCGCGGGCCTCGCTGCGGGCGAGCGCGGCACGGGTCTGGACGGCCTCGGCGAGGCCCGGTTCGCCGGGCCGCTCCTCGACGGCGGCGGCCGCGGGGGACGCGGCCCCGGCGGCCTCGGCCATCCGGTGGGCGAGGGCGAGGAGCCGCTCGTCGCCCGCGGCGACCTCCCGCTCGGCGGCCTTGCGGAGTTCGGCGAGCCGGTCCTCGACGGCCGCGAAGCGGCGGGTGTCGAAGAGCCGGCCGAGGAGCTTGCCGCGGGCCTCGGCGTCGGCGCGCAGGAATCGCGCGAAGTCGCCCTGGGGCAGCAGCACGACCTGGCAGAACTGGTCCCGGCTCATGCCGAGGAGCTGGGTGATCTCCTCGCCGATCTCCTGGTGGGACTTGCTGAGTCCCTTCCAGGTGCCGGTCTCCGCGTCGTACTCGCGCAGCGTGCTCTGGGCCTTCTCCGTCGTGAAGCCGCCGCCGCGCTTCTTGGGGCGCGGCTGCGCCGGGCTCCTGGTGATCTCCAGGCGCCGCTCCCCCACGGTGAGTTCGAGCGTGACCTCGGTGGAGGTGCCGCTGGGCGCGTGGTCGCTGCGCAGCACCGACCCGGGGCTCTGGCGGGCGCCGGGCACGGAGCCGTACAGCGCGAAGCAGACCGCGTCGAGGACGGAGGTCTTGCCCGCGCCGGTGGGCCCGTGGAGCAGGAAGAGGCCGGCCGACGACAGCGTGTCGAAGTCGATCTCCTGGGCGGTGCCGAACGGCCCGAAAGCGGTGACGACGAGGCGGTGGAGTCTCACCGGCCCACCTCGCGCTCGTGCCGCGCCGAGTCGACCCGGACGTCGTCGAAGGCGCCGTACAGCACGCCGCGTTCGGCGCTGTCGGGGCCCGCACCGCCGCGTACATGGGCCACGAAGTCCTCCGCGATCTGCTGGTCGCTGCGGTCGCGCAGCCGGGTGGCGTACGAGAGGCCGGGGTCGTCGTCCGTGCGCTCGGGGTCGAAGACCAGGTGGAGGGTGTGCGGGAAGCGCTCGCCGAGGCGCGCCATGGGCTCGGCGGGCCGCGCGGGGTCGGTGAGGGTGGCCTCGATCCACGCGTCCTCGTGGCGGGCGAGGTCCGGGTCGGCGAGCAGGTCGTCGAGGCGGCCCCGGATCCGGGCGAGGGGGCGGGGCACGGGGCAGTCGATCCGCTCGGCGGAGTCGACGGCGCCGTCCGGGCCGAGGTCGATCAGCCACATGGTCTTGCGGTGGGCGGTCTCGGAGAAGGAGTAGGCGAGCGGGGAGCCGGAGTAGCGGACCCGCTCGGTGAGGGTCTGGCTGCCGTGGAGGTGGCCGAGGGCCACGTAGTCGACGCCGTCGAAGACGCCGGCGGGCACGGCGGCGACGCCACCGACGGTGATGTCGCGCTCGCTGTCGCTGGCCTCGCCGCCCGCCACGAAGGCGTGCGCGAGGACGACGGAACGGGTGCCCTCGGGGCGCGTGGCGAGGTCGGCGCGGACCCGGTCCATGGCGGCGGTGAGAACGGCCTCGTGCCCGGCCTTGGCGGCGCCGAACTGCTCACGCACCAGAGCCGGTTCGAGGTACGGCAGGCCGTAGAGGGCGACGTCGCCGTGGTCGTCGGCGAGCAGCACGGGCGTGCCGGCCCCGGCGGGGTCCGTACGCAGGTGGATCCCGGCCCGCCGGATGAGGCCGGCGCCGACGCCGAGGCGGCGGGCCGAGTCGTGGTTGCCGGAGATCATCACGGTGGGCACGTCCGCCTCGGCGAGCCGGTGCAGGGCGGTGTCGAACAGTTCGACGGCGGCGAGCGGCGGCACGGCGCGGTCGTAGACGTCACCGGCGACGAGCACCGCGTCCACCTCGCGCTCGCGCACCGTCGCCACCAGGTGGTCGAGGAACGCGGCCTGGGCGTCGAGCAGGGCGACCCGGTGGAACGAGCGTCCCAGGTGCCAGTCCGACGTGTGCAGAAGCCTCATGATCCCTGAGCGTATCGGTGGGGTGTGACAGACCCGGCCGGAACGGCGGAAGGGGTACGAGAAGGGGTACGAGTCCGGGCGCGGGGGTGCGTCCCGTCAGGCATCGCCGTACGCCTCGCCGCCCAGCTCGAAGGTCGCCTCGCCGGCGGTCGCGTCGGCGAGCCAGGCCGTGAAGTCCGTCACGTCCGCGTCGGGAAGCCCGATCTCGATGGTGACGGCGGCGCCATAGGTGACCTCGCGCACCGAGCGGCCGGTGGACCGCAGGTCGTTCTGCAGCTTGCCGGCCCGCTGGTGGTCCACGGTGACGGTGGCGAGCCGGTAGCGGCGCCGGGTGATCGTGCCGAGCGCGTCCAGGGCCTCGCCGACGACTCCGCCGTACGCGCGGATGAGGCCGCCGGCGCCGAGCTTCACGCCGCCGTAATAACGGGTGACGACGGCGACGACATAGCGCATCTCGCGGCGCATCAGCATCTGGAGCATGGGCACGCCCGCGGTGCCGCCGGGTTCGCCGTCGTCCGAGGCCTTCTGTACGGAGGCGTCGGCGCCGATCACATAGGCGAAGCAGTTGTGGGTGGCGGTGGGGTGCTCACGCCGGATCCGCGCGACGAACTCCTGCGCCTCCGCCTCGGTGGCGGCCGGGGCCAGCGCGCAGATGAAGCGCGAGCGGTTGATCTCGGACTCGTGGACGCCCTCGCCTGCGAGCGTGCGGTACTGCTCCTGCATCCCGCCAGCCTATGCGCCCGGCGGACACCTCCCGCGCACACCCCGGCCCCGGGCGGCCGGGAATGACCGAGGGTCACTGCGTGTTCACCACGGCGAGCAGTCGTTTCGTTGTTTCGTCGTGTCGCGGAAGGCAGTGTGTGATGAGCGTCGAGTCCATGACCACCGAGGCGGAGACCGTGCGCCGGATCCTCACCGAGAGCGGCGACACCTGGGCGGTGGTGGGCCTGTCCAACAACCGGTCGCGCGCGGCGTACGGAGTGGCCGCGACCCTGCAGCGCTTCGGCAAGCGGATCGTGCCGGTGCACCCGAAGGCGGAGACGGTGCACGGGGAGCAGGGGTACGCGTCGCTGGCCGACATCCCGTTCCCGGTCGACGTGGTCGATGTGTTCGTGAACAGCGAGCTCGCGGGCGCCGTCGCGGACCAGGCCGTCGAGATCGGCGCCAAGGCGGTCTGGTTCCAGCTGGACGTGATCGACCACGAGGCCTACGAGCGGACCCGGGCGGCCGGGGTCGACATGGTGATGGACCGCTGCCCGGCGATAGAGATCCCGAAGCTGGGCTGAGCCGGCCGGGCCGCCGGGCCGGCCGTCAGGCTCCTCAGCCCTCGGTGCCGAGGCCTTCCAGGACCACGGCGCCGGGGAGCTCGGCGAGGGCCTTGCCGGGGACGATGAGCTTGCCGCGGCGGCGGCCGCTGCCGATGAGCACCCAGGGCAGGTCGGCGACGGTCGCGTCCACCAGGACCGGCCAGTCCGCCGGGAGCCCGATGGGCGTGATGCCGCCGTACTCCATGCCGGTGTCGCCGGTGGCGGTCTCGGCGGGCGCGAAGCGCACCTTGCGGGCGCCGAGCTCCTTGCGTACCAGGCCGTTGACGTCGACCCGGGTCGCGGAGCGCACCACGCACGCGGCGAGGGTGGTGGTCTGGCCGCGCTTCCCGGCGACGATCACGCAGTTCGCGGACTCGTCGAGCAGCCGCCGGCCGTAGTGCTCGACGAACACGGCGGTGTCCGCCACGTCCGGGTCGGTGTCGACGTAGAGCAGCTGGTCGGCCGGCACGGCGCCGGTCCAGGAGCGGACGGCCGCGGCGACGGGGGCGGTGAGCAGGTCGAGGCAGTCGGGTGCGGAGCGGACGTCGTCGAAGTTCCCGAGGGGTGCGCGCATGCCCGGCACCGTAACAAGTGCGCGCTCCGCCGCGGGTGTTCGTCTCAGCGTACGGGCGGGATGGAGACGGCCATGGTCATCTCGACCGTCTCGGTGCCCTCGTTGCGGTAGGCGTGCGGCACGTTGCTCTCGAAGACGGCGGAGGTGCCGGCGGGGATGAGGTGGTTCTCGCCGTCCACCACGAGGGTGAGCGTGCCGGCCGTGACGTGCAGGAGTTCGGTGGTGCCGTCGGGGTGCGGGTCGGAGGCGCTGCCGTCGCCGGGCATGAGGGTCCAGTGCCAGAGCTCCAGCGGGCCGCGGGCCTCGGTGCCGGCGAGCAGCGTGGTGCGGCTGCCGGTGGAGGTGGACCACATACGGACGGCCTGCTCCGGCGGTACGAGCCGGACGTGCGGGCCCTGCTCGTAGTCGAGGAGGGTCGTGATCGAGACGCCGAGCGCGTCGGCGAGCTTGACCGTGGTGCCGACGCTGGGGTTGGTGCGGGCCTGCTCGATCTGGATGATCATGCCGCGGCTGACGCCGGACCGGGCGGCGAGCGCGTCCAGGGTGAAGCCGCGCTCGTTGCGCCAGCGCTTCAGGTTCCGGGCGAGCGACTGGGTGAGCTGGTCGAGGTCCGACACGTACCGTCCAATATTGTGAATGACAGAGTCCAACAGGTTGTACTACCGTGTGGTGCACCCAATTGTTCACTGCACTGTACTGCGAGGCATCCCCGATGACGGCACTGACGGCGCTGTTCGCCCTGGGCACCAGTCTGCTCTGGGGGCTCGCCGACTTCGGCGGCGGGCTGCTGACCCGCCGTTTCCCGGCCCTGACCGTCGTCGTGGTCTCGCAGGCGGTCGCCGTCGTCGTCCTCGGCGCGGTGGTCCTCACCACCGGCGCGTTCGACGAGGCCGGTCCCCGCCTCTGGTACGCGGTGGCGGCCGGCGTGGTCGGCCCCGTCGCGATGCTCGCCTTCTACAAGGCGCTCGCCCTGGGCCCGATGGGCGTGGTCTCCCCGCTCGGCTCGCTCGGCGTGGTCGTCCCGGTCGGCGTGGGCCTGCTCCTCGGCGACCGGCCGGGCCTGCTCCAGTTCGCGGGCATCGCCGTCGCCATCGTCGGTGTGATCCTCGCGGGCGGCCCCGAGCTGCGCGGCGCGCCCGTCCAGCGCCAGGCCGTGCTGCTCACCCTGGTCGCCGCCTTCGGCTTCGGCGCGGTGATGGCCCTCATCTCGGAGGCGTCCACGACCGTGAGCGGCCTGTTCCTCGCGCTCTTCGTGCAGCGCGTCACCAATCTCGCGGTGGGCGGCGCGGCCCTGATGTTCTCCGTCCGGCGCGGCGGACACGCGCTGCCCGCGGACGGTGGCGGCCTGAAGGCCGTCGCCGCGTCGCTGCCCGCGCTCGCGTTCGTGGGCCTCGCGGACGTCGCCGCCAACGGCACATACGCGATGGCCGCGCAGCACGGCCCGGTCACGGTGGCCGCGGTGCTCGCGAGCCTCTACCCGGTGGTGACGGCGCTCGCGGCGCGCGGGGTGCTCAAGGAACGTCTGCGGGCGGTGCAGGCGGCGGGCGCGGGTCTTGCCCTGGTGGGCACGGTGCTGCTCGCGACGGGCTGACGCGCCGAGGCGGGCCGAGGCGGGCGGGCGGAGCCTTGCCTCGCCGGGCGGAGGCCCGCGTGCCGAGGCACCCGGACCCCCGGCCGGGACCGGCCTCGACCGGCCTCGGCCGACCTCCGGTGCCATACGCAGTGGGCCGCCCCCGGCCGAGCGCGCCCGCGACTCCGCCCGCGCGAACAGCCCCGCCCCGGCGACGGCGCTCCCGGGGCCCTCAGCTCTCCAGGTTCGCCAGCTCGTCCAGTTCGTCGAGCCCGAGGCCCGCGAGCGCCGCCAGTTGGTCCGACGTGATGCCCTCCGGGATCGGTGTCGGCGCCGGGGTGCGCAGTGGGGGCTGCCAGCCCTTCTCCGGGTCGTAGGAGCGGACCACCTTGGCCGGGGCGCCGGCCACCACCGCATGGTCGGGCACCTCGCCGCGTACGACGGCGCCGGCGGCGACCACGACGTTACGGCCGAGCCGGGCGCCCGGCAGGATCACCGCGCCCGTGCCGAGCCAGCAGCCCGGGCCTATGACGACGGGCTCGGAGCGCGGCCACTGCCGTCCGATGGGCACGTCGGGATCGTCGTAACTGTGGTTGGTCGACGTGATGTAGACGTACGGCCCGCAGTAGGTGTCGGAGCCGATGGTGATCGGCGCGTCGGCGATGACATGGCTGCCGCGGCCGAGGACGACGCCGTCGCCGAGGGTCAGGACGGTGTCCGCGCCGAGGTCGAGGTCCGGCAGCATGCCGGCGGTCAGGGTGACCTGCTCGGCGATGATGCAGCACGCGCCGATCTCGATCCACCGCTCGCCGAAGACGGTGCCCTGCGGGAACGCGAGCCGGGTGCCCTCGCCCAGACCGCGGAAACGCAGCCGGCCCGGGTGCTCGGCGGTGACCGCCCCGGCCTGCTGGATCCGGCGCCAGCCGCCCTGCAGGGCGCGGGCGACGACCCGGCGCCGCCAGGCGGTCAGAGAGGAGAACGTGTTTCGGTTCCGGGGCACCCGGACACCGTAGTCGGCGGTGTCGTCGCTGATCAGTGCGGTGCGCTGTGATGTCCGTCATGGCCTCGGGCTACTGTGCGGCGCGAGGCGCGACCGACGTGGTCACCGGCGGATTCACCCAAGTGGTCAGCCACGTCATCACCCATGTCATCACCGATACAGGAGCGAACGATGTCAGAGATCTCAGGGGCGTTGGTCAAGGGCGTGGGCGGCAAGGAGCCGGTGGTCGACCCGACGGCCTTCACGGCACCGACCTCGGTGGTGCTCGGCGAGGTCACCCTCGGGCCGCGCGCCAGCGTCTGGTACCACACGGTGCTGCGGGCGGACTGCGGCCCGATCGAGATCGGCGAGGACGCCAACGTGCAGGACAACTGCACCGTGCACGTCGACCCGGGCTTCCCGGTCAGGATCGGCGCGCGGGTCACGATCGGTCACAACGCGACCGTGCACGGCTGCACCATCGAGGACGACGTGCTCGTCGGCATGGGCGCCACGGTGCTCAACGGGGCACGGATCGGCGCCGGTTCGCTGATCGCCGCGCAGGCGCTCGTCCCGCAGGGCATGGAGGTGCCGCCCGGCTCGCTGGTCGCGGGCGTGCCCGCGAAGGTGCGGCGGCCCCTGACCGAGGAGGAGCAGGCGGGCATCCGCCTGAACGCGGAGATGTATCTGCACCTGGCCAAGAGCCACGCCGAGGCGTTCGGCGGCGAGTAGGGCCTATTCGGCGCCGGCTCCGGCGCCGGCGGCGGCGGTCGCCGTCCGGTCCGCCTCCGACCGGGCCTGGGCGGCCGCGGCCGCCTTCTTGGCGCGGTTCTTGATGATCAGCATCGAGGCCAGCCCGATCAGCACGGCGACCACCAGACCGAGCCACGAGAAGCGCTTGAGCCACGCCTCGGCGACGATGCCGACGGTGTAGATGACGGCCGTGGTGCCGCCCGCCCAGAGGATGCCGCCGAGGACGTTGGCGATGAGGAACTTCCAGTACGGCATGCGCAGCACGCCCGCGAGCGGGCCCGCGAAGATCCGCAGCAGGGCGACGAAGCGCCCGAAGAACACCGCCCACATCCCCCACTTCTGGAAGGAGCGCTCGGCGAGCCCGACATTGGCCTCGCTGAAGTGCTTGGGGAACCTCTTCCCGAGCTTGGTGAGCAGCGGCCGGCCGCCCTTGCGGCCGATCGCGTAGCCGATGGAGTCGCCGACGACCGCGCCGATACTGGCGCAGGCGCCGAGGACGTACGGATTGATGTCGCCGTGCTGGGAGGCGAGCAGCGCCGAGCTCACGAGGACGATCTCGCCGGGCAGGGGGATGCCCAGGCTCTCGATCCCGATCACCACCCCGACCAGTGCGTAGACGGCGACCGCGGGGATCGTCTCCAGCCATTCCTGGACGTGCACGCGGGTTCCTCTCCCGTTCGGTGGCGGCTGATCCCGGGCAGCCTACCCCGGCCCCCACTAAGCGGACCCTAAGCGCGGACGGCGGCCATGGCACGGAGCGGGAGATTCCGCGACGAGGAGCCGACCCGGATCTCGCGGCGTCCGGTGCCCAGGACCCAGTCGTGCCGTGCCCGGTCCCAGGAGGAGAGGGTGCGGGCGGCGACCGGCACGCTGATCCGGCGCCACCGGCCGGCGGCGAGGGTGAACCGCCGGTAGCCGGCGAGGATCCGGCGGGGCTGGTCGATGCCCAGCGCCGCGAGGTCGGGCGAGGGCCCGGCGTACACCTGGGCCACCTCGACACCCGCGCGGGTGCCGGTGTTGACGACGGTGAAGCTGACCTGGAGCCCGTCGCCCGCCGGGACGACGACCAGGTCCTCGTACGCGAAGGTGGTGTACGACAGGCCGTGGCCGAACGGGAAGAGCGGGTCGACGCCCTGCGCGTCGTACCAGCGATGGCCGACGTGGACGCCCTCGCCGTACTCCTCGATGCCGCCCTGCCCGGGGTAGCGGCGCGGGTCGCCGGCGGTCGGGTGGGCGTCCTCGGAGCGCGGGAAGGTCTGGGTGAGCCGGCCGCCGGGGTCGGCGTCGCCGAACAGCACGGCGGCGGTGGCCGGGCCGCCCTCCTGGCCGGGGTAGTACATCTGGAGCACGGCGGCGGTGGTGTCGAGCCACGGCATGGTGACGGCGGACGAGGTGTTGAGCACCACGGTGGTACGCGGGTTGGCGGCGGTCACGGCATCGATCAGGGCCTCCTGGCCGCCCGGCAGCGCGAGCCGGGTGCGGTCGCGGCCCTCGGTCGCGTCCTCGTACGCGAAGAGCACCACGCTCTCGGCGTCGCGGGCGGCGGCGACGGCCTCGGCCCGGTCGGCGGTCCGGGTGGCGGAGGTGGCGGCGCGCAGCCGGAAGCGCTGTCCGCCGGTGCCGCCCTGGGCGGTGACGGCGAGCCGGTGCGTGCCTGCCGCGAGCCGCAGGTCGGCGCTGTGCAGGGCCAGCCCGTCCGGGGCGCGGCCGCCGAGCCCGCCGGTGAAGTACTCGGCGACGCCCGCCTTGTACGGGAAGAGTTCGGCGCCGTCGAGGAGCACGGTGGGGCGCTTGCCGCTGTAGTGGACGAAGAGGCTCCAGTCCTGGTCGGCGGTGGTGGTGAAGGTGCCCTCGTAGCGCCAGGTCTCTCCGGCGGCGACGCCGACCTCCTCGAAGGAGCGGGCGGGTTCGAGGCTCGCGCCGGCGGTGGGCAGCGGCTTGCCGAAGACGTCCTCGCCGAGCGCGTACGTGACCGTGGCACCGGCACCGGCACCGGCCCGGGCGCGCAGCGCGTCGAGCGGGCTGACGGCGGCGTCGGGGACGACATGGGCGCTGCCCCCGCCGCCGACGAAGGGCACGGAGCCGGTGGGGCCGATGACCGCGATCGAGCGGGCGGCCCGGCCGGTGAGGGGCAGGGCCCCGTGTTCGTTACGGAGCAGGGTGGCCCCGGCGGTGGCCACCCGGAGGGCGACGCGCGCGGCGGCCCTGGCATCGCGCTCGGGCCGGGCGGCGGCATCAGCATCCTCGTCGCCGGAGGCGGTCTCCGCGCCGAGGAGGCCGAAGCGTTCGCGGACGGTCAGGATGCGGCGGACCGCGGTGTCGACGACGCTCTCGTCGATCCGGCCGTCGCGTACGGCGCTGCGCAGGGCGGCGCCGTAGTACGTGCCGCCTGGCATCTCCATGTCGCAGCCCGCGGTGAGAGCGGGCACGGTGGAGTGGACGGCGCCCCAGTCGCTCATGACCCAGCCGTCGAAGCCCCAGCGGTCGCGCAGGATGTCGGTGAGCAGCGGGCGGCTCTCGGAGGCGTGGACGCCGTCGGCCTTGTTGTACGCCGCCATGACGGCGCCCGCGCCGGCGGCGACGGCGGCCTCGAAGCCGCGCAGTTCGGTCTCGTGGAGGGTCTGTTCGTCGGCGCGGACGTCCACGGTCAGGCGGTCGCGTTCCTGGTTGTTGAGGGCGAGGTGCTTGACGGTGGCGATCAGGCCCTCGGCCTGGATGCCGCGGATCTCCTCGGCGACCAGGTCGGCGGAGAGCAGCGGGTCCTCGGAGAAGGTCTCGAAGTTGCGCCCGGCGTACGGGGTGCGGATGAGGTTGACCATCGGGGAGAGCAGCACGTCCTGGCCGAGCGCGCGGCCCTCGTGGCCGAGAACCCGGCCGTACGCGCGGGCGAGCCCGGGGTCGAAGGCGGCGGCGAGCATCACGGGCGCGGGGAGCGCGGTGGCGGTCTTCCGGACCCTGACCCCGGCGGGTCCGTCGGCGAGCCGCAGCGGCGGGATGCCGAGGCGCGGCACACCGGGCACATGGCCGGCCTGGCCGAATCCGTCGGGGTCGGTGGCGCCGTGCAGCAGGGTGGTCTTCTCGTCGAGGGTGAGCCGGGCGAGAAGCTCCTCGACACGACCCGTGGCGTCGCGGCCTGCGGCGTCACGACCCGTGAGGTCGCGAGGACGGCGGGCGGTCGCGGCGGCCGCGGCGGTCAGGGGTCCGCCGGCCGGGGCGAGGGTGAGGGCGGCCGCGCCCGCGAGCGCGAGCAGCAGGCCCCGCCGGGACGGGCGGCGCGGCGGGACGGGAGCGGCGGAGGCGTCCCGGCCCGGCGTCTCCCGGCCCGGTGCGTCCGGTCGGTCCGGGGTGAGGGCGTGGGACACAGCGCGCTCCTTCGTCACAGGCACGATCGTGTCGAACGTGCAGTGATCGCACTATGCGTGACGGTCCGTCCGATTCCGCGCAAGCGTGCCGCGGGCGCGGCCTGTGACACCTCTGTGACCGGAACTATGGCTTCCACCACAGGTGCGACCCGGCCGCCCTGGTGGGATGAGCGGATGACGAAACGCACCCCCGTCCTGTCGGTCCTCGCCGCGACCGCCCTGCTGCTCACCGCCTGCGGCACGGAACGCGCGGGCGGCGGGGGCGCGGTGGGCGCGGATCCGGACGCGACCGCGCCGTCCTCGGCGACACCGGTGGACGGCCCGGGCAAGGACGGCGTACGGGTCACCTCGGTGACTCTTCCGCAGCCCTCGGCGCCCGCCTCCCCCGGCCGCGCCGTCGTCACCGACCGGCTCTCCCGGGACTCGGGCGTCTCCGCCGCGTACGAGGTCACCAACTCGGGCTCCGAGACCCTGACGTACACGGCCGTCGTCACCTTCATGAGCGCGAACGGCGGGGCGGTGACCAGCCAGACCGTGACCGTGCGCGACGTCGGCCCCGGGAAGACGGTGCGGGGCACCGTGCGGGCCGGGGAGGTGCCGCCCGGCGCGCCGCGGATCCGGCGGGCGAAGGTGCTCACCGCGACCAAGGTCCCGGCGGGCGAGGCGCCGGCCGAGGCGGGCGCCTGTCCCGCGTCCGGGGTCCGGGTCAGCGCCGACCAGGGGGACGCGGCCATGGGGCTGCGCGTGGTGGGTCTGCACCTGGAGAACTGCGGGACGCGTGACTACGTCGTCGAGGGCTATCCGCAACTCGACCTCAGGGACGCCGACTTCGAGCCGGTCGGCGGGATCAGGATCCTGCGGGGCAGCGAGGAGATCACCACGGGCGCCGGGCCGGACGAGCGGCCGCGCCGGGTCGTGCTGCGACCCGGCGAGGCCGCGTCCGCCGCCCTGGTCTGGCGCAACACCACCGAGGCCGGCACGGCGGTGACCGTCCCCTACGTACGGGTCCGGGCCAAGGCCGGGGCCGAGCCGGTGACGTTCACGCCGAACCTCGACCTCGGCACGACCGGGAGGCTCGGGGTCAGGCCGTGGAAGGAGGCCGACCCGCGGGAACGGGCGCAGGGGCCGGGGCAGCCACAGGGACAGGGCGCACCCGCGCGCTGACGCGCCCCGCAGCAGGGCAAGGCGTGAACGTCCCCCGGGGCGTGACCCGGAGGACGTTCACCGGCATCACTTGCCGTGGGGGCGCAGGGTCCAGAGGACCGTCATCTCGCCGGTGACGGCACCGTCCTCACGGGTGATCGCGATGTGGACGGGGAACTCGGGGCGGGCGCCCGCGTCGAGCTCGGCGACGACCTCGGCGGCCGGGCGGCCCAGGGTCGCGGTCGCGGTGACGACGCCCATGGCGAGCTTCTTGTAGGCGATGTCGGCGTTCACGGCGAGCGGGACGGCGCGGCCGAGCTGGTCGCCGAAGGCGGCGATGACGATGGCGCCGCTGGCGGACTCGGCGAGGGTGAACATGGCGCCGGCGTGCGGACCGCCCACGTGGTTGTGGTAGTCCGGCTGGTCCGGCAGGCGCACGACGGCGCGCTCGGCGGTGGTCTCCAGGAACTCCAGCTTGAGGGTCCGGGCCATGGGCACCGTGGCGGCGAGCATCTCGCCGGCGGTCATCTGGTCTGCGCTCATGGGCCGTGATGTTACCCACGAGTAGTAGTCTTCGCCATCCCCGCACGGGGGCGGGCGTAGCCGCGCACCCGCCGCCCCTCTATCGTTACGGCCCATGTGGCCAGGACAGCAGCCGCCCGGGGGCGAGCAGAACCCGCAGGACCAGAGTCAGAACCCGAGTCAGAACCCGTACGCGCAGCCGGGACCGCAGCCCGGCGCACAGCCGGGTGCCCAGCCCGGCTACGGACAACCCAACCCGTACCAGCAGCCGACCGTGCCGCAGCAGGCGTACGGACAGCCCAACCCGTATCAGCAGCCCGTCCCGCCGCCGGGCCAGCAGCCCGGCTACGGGCAGCCGAACCCGTACCAGCAGCCGACCGTGGCGCAGTACGGGATGCCCGGCCCGGCGCAGCCCGCCGGCGGTGACGGCGGCAACAAGAAGCAGACGACGGTCGTGGCGATCGTCGCCGCCGTCGCGGTCCTCGCGGCCGCCGGCATCACCGCCTTCCTGGTCGTCGGCAAGGACGACGACAAGAACAACAAGGCGGACGACCCGAAGACCTCGCAGTCGGCGAGCAACGCGCCGACCGGCTCCGCCTCGGCACCGCCGCTGGACAACCCGCGCAACGGCGCCGACCGCCAGCCGACGATCCCCGGCTGGAAGGTCGTCTACAACCCCAAGTACGGCACGCTCTTCGACGTCCCGCCGGAGTGGGAGGTCTCGAAGCCGGGCATGGCCACCGGTTTCGAGGACGAGAAGAAGGGCGACGGCTCCCCCGTCGTCACCATGTCGGCGCCCGCGTTCCTGAAGACCAACTGGTGCGCGTTCGACACCGACAAGAACGGCACCGAGGAGACCTGGGGCCTGAGCACCGCCGGCACCAAGGGCGGCCAGGGCGCCAAGGACACCGCCGAGGCGGCGTACAACGAGGCCGGCAACTGGGTGTGGGCCGGCTACGCCCAGCACATGCCCAAGGGCACCATCAAGATCACCAAGGCCGTGCCGTTCACCTCCGCGTCCGGTCTCCAGGGCAGCATGGCGACCGCCGTCGCGCCCGGCATCACCAAGCGCAACAAGTGCGAGTCGGACGGCAAGTCCGTCGCGTTCTCCTTCAAGAACGCCAAGGGCGACTTCTCGTCCTTCGTGCTCTACGCGGCCAAGGGCGTGAAGGACGAGCTCCCGGACGCCACCATCCAGAAGATCGCCTCCACCGTCCGGCTCGCCCCCGAGTCGCCGGAGTCGTGATCTCCGACCGGATACCCGGCTGGGCGGGCCGCAACTACCTGCTCCTGACCGCCGCCGCGATCGTCACCAACCTGGGCACCCACGGTGCCCTGATCGCGGCGGCGTTCGCCGTCATCCAGTCCGGCGGCGACGGCGGCGACGTGGGCCTGGTGGCGATGGCCCGCACTCTCCCGCTCGTGCTCTTCCTGCTCATCGGCGGCGCGGTCGCCGACCGGGTGCCGCGGCACCGGGTGATGGTCGCCGCCAACGCCCTCAACTGCGTCTCGCAGGCGCTGTTCGCGGTCCTCGTCCTCACCGGCGAGGCCCGGCTGTGGCACATGATGCTGCTGACCGCGCTGTGCGGCACCGGGCAGGCGTTCTTCAACCCGGCCGCCGAGGCCATGCTGATGTCCAGCGTGGACGGCGAGCAGGCCGGCCGCGCCTTCGCCCTCTTCCGGATGGCGATGAACGGCGCGGGCATCGGCGGCGCCGCGCTCGGCGGCGCGCTGATCGCCGCCTTCGGGCCGGGCTGGGTGCTCGCCATCGACGCGGGCGCCTTCGCCGCCGCGGGCGCGCTGCGCGCCTTCCTCGACGTCCGGCACATCCCGGAGCGGGCGCCGGGCGGCGGGCTGCTCGCCGATCTCCGGGAGGGCTGGGACGAGTTCGTCTCCCGCCCCTGGCTCTGGTCGATCGTCGCGCAGTTCGCCGTCGTGGTGGCGCTCGTCGGCGCGACCGAGTCGGTGTACGGGCCGCTGGTCGCCCGGGACGAACTGGGCGGCGCCCGGCCGTGGGGCCTCGCGCTCGCCGCGTTCGGCGCCGGCACGCTGGCCGGTGCGCTCCTGATGGCCCGCTGGAAGCCGCGCCGGATGCTGCTCGTGGGCACCCTGTGCGTCTTCCCCATCGCCCTGCCGACGGCGGCGCTCGCGGTGCCGCTGGACGTGACGGGCCTTTCGGCGGCGATGTTCGTCAGCGGGGTCGCGATCGAGGTGTTCGGCGTCTCCTGGATGACGGCACTGCACCAGGAGATCCCGGAGGAGAAGCTGTCGCGGGTATCGGCCTACGACTGGTTCGGCTCGACCGCGATGCTTCCGCTGTCCACGGCCCTCGCCGGACCGGCGGAGTCCGTCTTCGGGCGGAGCAACGCACTGTGGGGGTCGGCGGCGCTGATCGTGCTCGTGACGGCCCTGGTGCTGCTCGTGCCGGACGTACGGAATCTGACGCGCCGTACGAGGCGGGTGACGGGCGCGGCGGCCGATGCCGCCCCGGGGGCCGCCCCCGCGAGCGCCTCCGGGAGTGCCCCGGGGAGTGCCTCCGGGGACGCGGTTCCGGCTGCCGGCGTGGTCTCGCCCTCAGCCGATACCGAAGGCGCCGTCCGGCGGCACGGGTGACGGGACGGCGTCCGCGTCGTGCACCGGCTTCGCGCCCCTGATGAACCGGACGACGTCCTCGCCCGACTCCACCCGCGCGGGGAACGGATCGGCGGCGGTACGGCGGGCCAGGCCCGCGAGGTCGGGCTCCCGGTCGGAGGCGACCAGGACGGCGTTGCCGAACCGCCGGCCGCGCAGCATCGCCGGTTCGGCGATCAGCCCGAGCTCGGGGAACACGGTGGCGAAGGTGGCGAGCTGGCCGCGCAGGAAGTCGAAGGGCGCGCCGTCGGCGAGGTTGGCCGCGTAGACACCGCCCGGGCGCAGCACACGGCGGGCCTCCTGGGCGTACTCGACCGAGGTGAGGTGCGCGGGCACCCGCGAGCCGCCGAACACGTCGGCGATCAGCACGTCGGCCGAGTCCGCCGGTTCCGCCGCCAGCCACTCCCGGGCGTCCGCGCCGTGCACGGTGATCCCGGAGTCCGGCGGCAGCGGCAGATGCTCGGTGACGAGGTCGAGCAGCCCGAGGTCGGCCTCGGCGACCCGCTGCCGGGAGCCGGGCCGGGTGGCCGCGACGTAGCGGGGCAGGGTCAGCGCCCCGCCGCCGAGGTGGACGACGTCGAGCGCGACACCGTCCTCGGCGGCCAGGTCCAGGACGTGGGCGAGCCGCTGGGCGTACTCGAACTCCAGGTGGGCCGGGTCGTCGAGGTCGACGTACGACTGGGGTGCGCCGTCGACGGTCAGCAGCCAGCCGGCTGCGGTGTCCACGTCGGGCATGAGGCGGGCGGTGCCGCCGTCGACGTCGCGGATCACGGGAATCTGGTCGTTGACCTGCTCATTCTGGTCGTTCACCTGCTCATTGTGCCCACAGAGCGGTCACGGCCTCCGCATGGGCCGCCGCCTGGGCCCGCCCCGCCCGCGCGGCCGGCCCGCGGCGGGTCAGGTCGAACCGGTCCCGGCCGAAGGCCCGCCGGGACCCGGCGTCGGGCGTGATGACCTCGACCCGGGCCCCGGCGGCGGCGAGCGCGGCGGCCTGGCGGGCCGGGGAGTGCAGCGCCTTGTTGCCGCTCGCGCTGGGCGCGATGATCACGACCCGCTCGTAGCCGGCGGCGAGCTGCGCGTTGGCGGTGGAGTGCAGACCTCCGTCGATCCAGCGCCGCCCGGCGATTTCGGCCACCGGCCACGCACCGGGGATCGCGCAGCTGGCGGTCACCGCGTCGACGAGCGGGACGCCCGTGTCGCGGTCGAACGCGGTCAGCTCGCCGCTGTCCGCGTCCACGGCGGTGATCAGCAGCCGCCGCTCCGGCCATGCGGCCTCGCCACCCAGCCGGGCGGCGACGACCTCCCGACGGACGTGGGGCGCGACGGTGTCGGCGGCACTCGCGAGCCGGCCGAGCTTGCGCCCGTACTCCTCGGGTGTGCGCGAGGTGAACACGGCGAGCGCGTAGCGGAGGATCTGTCCGGGCCGCAGACCGGCGGGCAGTTCCCCGTCGGCCTCGCCGAACTGGCTCTCGTACAGCGCGCCGAGCGCCGTCCCCCCGCCCGCGAGCTGCGCCCCGACCACCGCCCCGGCGGAACTCCCGACGACCAGATCGGCCCCGGTCACCCCCACCCCGGCCTCGGTCAGCCCCCACAGCACCCCGGTCTCCCACCCCGCCCCGGTCAGCCCACCCGCGCCGAGTACCAGTGCCGTACGCCTCGTCGTGTCGGTCATGGGAGGAGTGTGGCGGAGGGGTGGGGAGGGGGTGGGGGTGGGGGGCGGAAGGGGACGCTCCGGGTGGGGGTGGCCCCGGCGGGCGTTCGGGTCCGGGGGCCTGGGCCGTTGGAGCCTGGCCCCGAGGCGCCAGGCCGCGGCCCGGACGCGCGGCGCGTCGGCGTACGGCCAGAGGCCGGCCGAACCTGCCGCACGGGTGCGGCCCGGCGTGGGGCCGGGGGCCCGGAACGGGCGGCCACCTTCGTGGCCGCCCGTTCGGCACCCGTCAGAGAACCTCCGTCACCGTGCCCGCGCCCACCGTGCGGCCGCCCTCGCGGATCGCGAAGCCGAGACCCGGCTCCAGGGGGAGGTCGCGGCCCAGTTCGACGGTCATCGTGAGCGTCTCGCCGGGGCGGGCCTCGGTCGCGGGGCCGAGGTCGACGGTGCCGACCACGTCGGCCGTGCGGAGGTAGAACTGGGGGCGGTAGCCGGTCGTGACCGGGGTGGCGCGGCCGCCCTCGCGGGTGGACAGGACGTAGACCCGCGCCGTGAAGCGGCGGCGCGGGGTGAGACTGCCGGGCTCCGCCACGACGTGCCCGCGGCGGACCGCACCGCGCGGGACGCCACGCAGCAGCAGGGCGACGTTGTCGCCGGCCTGGGCCGAGTCCATCGGGCGGCCGAAGGTCTCGACGCCGGTGACGACGGTCTCGGTGTCCGGGCCCAGCACCGCCACCCGGTCCCCGACGCGCACCGTGCCGCGCTCGACGGCGCCGGTGACGACGGTGCCGCGCCCGGTGATGGTGAGCACGCTCTCCACCGGCAGCAGGAACGGCGCGTCGACGTAGCGCACCGGGACCGGCACGTACGTGTCGACCGCGTCGAGCAGCGCCTCCACGGACGCCGTCCAGCGCGGGTCGCCCTCCAGGGCGCGCAGCCCCGAGACCCGTACGACGGGCACGGCGTCGCCGCCGTAGCCGTGCGCGGTGAGCAGTTCCCGTACCTCCAGCTCGACCAGGTCGGTCAGCTCGTCGTCCGCGCCGTCGGCCTTGTTGAGCGCGACGACGATGTGGTCGACGCCGATCTGCCGGGCGAGCAGCACGTGCTCGGCGGTCTGCGGCATGATCCCGTCGAGCGCGGACACGACGAGGATCGCCCCGTCGAGCTGCGCCGCGCCGGTGATCATGTTCTTGACGTAGTCGGCGTGCCCGGGCATGTCGATGTGGGCGTAGTGCCGGGTGTCCGTCTCGTACTCGACGTGCGCGGCGTTGATGGTGATGCCGCGCCGCGCCTCCTCCGGCGCGCGGTCGATCCGGTCGAAGGACACGTAACGAGTGGTCCCGCGCTCGCTGAGGACCTTGGTGATGGCGGCGGTGAGGGTGGTCTTGCCGTGGTCGACGTGACCCATGGTGCCGATGTTGAGGTGCGGCTTGGTGCGGGCGTAGACCTGCTTGGGCGTGTTGGACATGACGATGTCGCTCGATTCCCTGCTCGAAGCGTGAGTGGGGACCCCGGAATCCGAACCGACCCTCCCCCTGTGGGGTCCGCCGGACGATCCGGGAAGGGTCAGCTTCGGTCGCCGCCGGACAGCGCGGCGACGGGTGCGGGAACAGGTGCGAAAGCGGGTGCGGGAACGGGCGCGGAGACAAGCGACGCCGGGTCGGGCACGGAGACGGCAGCCTTCGGCGCGTCCGCGACTGCGGACGGCGCTGCGGGGAAGGCGTACCGGGACATGTGTCCGATGATGGCCGGTCAAGTGCCCGCCGTCGAACGATTTACGGCGCGGCCGGGCGCCGCTCTCCCTGCCGCTCCCGCCCCGCCCCGCCCCGCCCCGCCGGACGGACCGTCAGAGGTTCTTCAGCGCCTCGCGCACCGACAGCGGCGAGAGCCGCGAGCTGTTCTGCGCGACGAAGGCGCGCACCTCGCCCGGGGCGGTCTTGGCGTATTCGCGCAGTGCCCAGCCGATGGCCTTGCGGATGAAGAAGTCGGGGTGGGCGGAGCGGAGCAGGCAGTAGGAGAAGAGGCGGTCGGCGTCGGTGTCCGACTTGTAGCGGAGCTGGTGGAGGAGGGCGCTGCGGGCCACCCACAGGTCGTCGTCGGCGATCCACTCGTCCATCGCGCCGGCGAGCGCGGGGTCGGCGGCGACCAGGCCGCCGACGACGTGCGCGGCGAGGTGGTCGACCGTGTCCCACCAGGAGACGGTGGTGATCAGTGAGCGGGCCACGGGGAGGAAGCCGGAGGCGCAGCGCTTGACGTGGCGGCGCAGGTAGTCCACGGCGAAGTAGTGGTACTCGCGCTCGGGCAGTGCGAAGCAGCGCAGCGCGAGAGCGGTGCAGTCCGCCTCGTCGGGGGCGGGCAGGCCGGCGAGGACGGTACGGGTGAGGGCCCGGCGCTCGGGGGTGCGGATGCCGAGGAAGGGCGCGACGCCCTTCATGTACGCGATCATCTCCTGCGCCCGGAAGGGGTCGCCGGCCGCGGGGTAGACCTCGGTGAGGCGGGTCAGCACCGTGTCGGCGAGGGCGCTGTCGGGGACGGCGATCGTGGTCACCGCCTCACTGTAGAAGGCCTGGCGGTGGGAGGCCTGGCGCAGTAGCGGCCCCGCCGCCCGCGCACGCGCCCCACGCACACGACGGCGCACGCTCCCGTGCACACGACGGCGGCGACGGGTGGCGAGGACGGCGATCACCTGCCCGGGTCGGTTACTCTCGCCGGGTGTTCGAGCCCGTGTCCGTCCGCCGCTCCCGGACGCTGCTGCCGCCCCGCGCCCGGCTGGTCTGCCTCGCCGTGATCCTGCTCGCCGCGGGGCTCTCGGTGCTGCTCTTCGAGCCGCAGCGGCTGCTGGCCTCGGGCTGGCCGCCGGAGTTGCGCGGCGCGGGCGCGGTGGCCGTGTTCGGGCTCGCGTACGGGGTGTGCACGGCGGCCCTGGTGCCGCGGCCGATCCTCAATCTGGCGGCGGGCGCGCTGTTCGGGGCACAGGCGGGCCTCGGCGGGGCGCTCGGCGGCACGGTGCTCGGCGCGGGTCTCTCGTTCGCGCTGGGCCGCGCGCTCGGCCAGGAGGCGCTGCGTCCGTACGTCCGCGGGCGCTGGCTGAAGGCGGCGGACGGGCAGCTGAGCCACCACGGGTTCCGTTCGATGCTGGCGATCCGGCTCTTCCCGGGGATGCCGTTCGCGGTGGCCAACTACGCGGCC
The DNA here is from genome assembly GCF_040650755.1 of Streptomyces sp. NPDC048623. Classification (NCBI taxonomy): domain Bacteria; kingdom Bacillati; phylum Actinomycetota; class Actinomycetes; order Kitasatosporales; family Streptomycetaceae; genus Streptomyces; species Streptomyces sp. NPDC048623. Next base: position 17,971 of record NZ_JBEZHV010000004.1, on the reverse strand, counting down.
GCGGTGTCCCGGATGCGGTACGTCCCCTTCCTGGTGGCGACCGGGCTCGGCTCGGTGCCGAACACGGCGGCGTACGTGGTCGCGGGCAGCGAGGCCACCTCGCCGACCTCGCCCGCGTTTCTGATCTCGATGGGCTTCATCGTCCTGTCGGGGGCGGCGGCGGCCGTGGTGGGCTGGTGCAAGCGGCACCGCCTCACGGGCGGGGTGGAGCCGGAGCCGGTGGCCGGGGCTCCCGGCGGCCGGACGGCGGAGCCGGAGCGGGCGGGAGCGGGAGCGGGGGCCCGGGCCGGGGCCGGGAGCACAGCGGTGGGGTGACGGGCGCGGACTGAGCGCCGGGGAGGGCGGGCCCGCCCCGCGGCGCCCGGACCCGGGCGCGAACACGCGGAGCCGCGCGCCGCCCCGGCCCGGCCCCACCGCCGGCGGAGCCTGTCTCCCCTACGCCCTCCCCCCTACAACGCCTCCACGATCATCGCGTTCGCCAGCCCGCCCGCCTCGCACATCGCCTGCAGGCCGTACCGGCCGCCACGTGCCCGCAGGGCGTGGACCAGGGTCGTGGTCAGCCGGGTGCCGCTCGCGCCGAGCGGGTGGCCGAGGGCGATGGCGCCGCCGTGCACGTTGACCTTCGCCGGGTCCGCGCCGGTCTCCTGCTGCCAGGCGAGGACGACGCTCGCGAAGGCCTCGTTGATCTCGAAGAGGTCGATGTCCGCGAGGTCGAGGCCGGCGCGGCGCAGCACCTTCTCGGTGGCCGGGATGACGCCGGTGAGCATGAGCAGCGGGTCGGAGCCGGTGACGGCGAAGGAGTGGAGCCGGGCGAGCGGGCGCAGGCCGAGCGCGCGGGCGGTGTCGGCGCCCATGACGAGGACGGCGGAGGCGCCGTCGTTGACCGGGCTGCTGTTGCCGGCCGTGACGGACCAGTCGATCTGCGGGAAGCGCTCGGCGAAGCCGGGGTCCTCGAAGGAGGGTCGCAGTCCGGCGAGGATCTCGGGAGTGGTGGCGGGCCGCACGGACTCGTCGCGGCGGACGTCGCCGTACGGCACGACCTGGTCGTCGAAGAGGCCGTCGGCCCAGCCGCGCGCGGCCTTGGCGTGCGAGGCGGCGGCGAACTCGTCCATGGCGGCGCGGGACAGCGACCACTTGGCGGCGATGAGTTCGGCGCTGATGCCCTGCGGGACGAGGCCGTCGGGGTAGCGGGCGGCGACGCCGGGGCCGAAGGGGTCGGCGCCGGGCGGCACGTTGGACCACATCGGCACCCGGCTCATCGACTCGACTCCGCAGGCGACGACGATGTCGTACGCACCGGACATGACGCCCTGCGCGGCGAAGTGCACGGCCTGCTGCGAGGAGCCGCACTGCCGGTCGACGGTGGTGGCGGGCACGGTCTCGGGGAGGCCGGCGCCGAGCCAGGCGTAGCGGGTGGTGTTCATGGCCTGCTCGCCGACCTGGTCGACGGTGCCGCCGATGACGTCGTCGACGCGGGCCGGGTCGATCCCGGCCCGGTCGATCAGGGCGCGCAGGGTGTGGGACAGCAGGGCCACGGGGTGGACGTCGGAGAGGGCGCCGCCGGGCTTGCCCTTTCCGATCGGTGTACGGACTGCTTCGACAAGGACGGCGTCGCGCATGACACGGCTCCTGGGCTGCAAGGTTGGATAACTGGACCTACACCTGTCGGTAACATAGCCCAGTGAGTTGGTTTTTCAAACCCTCTTGCCCGCCCCTGCCTTACGCTTGGCCCATGAAGGCCGCCCCCCGCCCCTGCTCGATCGCCGACACCCTCGCTCTGGTCGGCGAGAAGTACTCGCTCCTCGTGCTGCGCGAGATCTCGCTCGGCGTCCGCCGCTTCGACCGCATCGCCCGCAACACGGGCGCCCCGCGCGACATCCTCACCGCCCGCCTCAAGCGGCTCGTCGAGGCGGGGGTCCTGGAGAAGGTGGCGTACAGCGAGCGGCCCAGGCGTTACGAGTACCGGGCCACTCCGTCCGGCGAGGAACTGGCGCCGGTGCTCCTGACCCTGATGGCCTGGGGCGACCGCCACCTCAACCCGGACGCCCGGCCGGTGGTCCTGGAACACAGCTGCGGCGCGGTCCTCGACCCTCGGGTGGTGTGCGCACACTGCGGCGCGGAGCCGGATCCGGCCAGTCTCCAGCACCACATGCGGGCGCCGGGCTGGACCACCACGGGCCCGGTCGAGGGCTGAGCCCCGGTCCCAACGCCCGCCCGCGGGCCGCCCGTAGCCCCGTGGCGAGCGCGTCACCTGGGGAAGGTACGCTGCGCACCGACCGTATGACCGCACAAGTAATCTCGGGACGGCCCTGGCCCCATGAGTTGGTTCGAATCTTTCATCCTCGGACTCGTCCAGGGGCTTACCGAATTCCTCCCCATCTCCTCCAGCGCGCATCTGCGGCTCACCGCCGCGTTCGCCGGCTGGGAGGACCCGGGCGCCGCGTTCACGGCCATCACGCAGATCGGCACCGAGAGCGCGGTCATCATCTACTTCCGCAAGGACATCGGGCGGATCATCTCGTCCTGGTTCCGGTCGCTCTTCGACAAGACGATGCGCTCCGACCACGACGCGCAGATGGGCTGGCTGGTCATCGTCGGCTCGATCCCGATCGGCGTCCTCGGCGTCACGCTCAAGGACCAGATCGAGGGCCCGTTCCGTGATCTGCGGCTGACCGCCACCACGCTGATCGTCATGGGCATCGTGCTCGGCGTCGCCGACCGGCTCGCGGCCCGCGACGAACTGGGCGGCCGGCACCGGGCCGCGCGCGAGCGCAAGACACTGGCGGAGCTCGGTGTCCGGGACGGCCTGATCTACGGCGTCTGCCAGGCGATGGCGCTGATCCCCGGCGTCTCCCGGTCCGGCGCGACCATCTCCGGCGGTCTGCTCATGGGCTACACCCGTGAGGCCGCCGCCCGCTACTCCTTCCTCCTCGCCATCCCGGCGGTGGTCGCCTCCGGCGGCCTGGAGCTCAAGGACGCGGCCGAGAGCGGCCATGTCTCCTGGGGCCCGACGATCTTCGCCACGATCATCGCGTTCGTCGTCGGTTACGTGGTCATCGCCTGGTTCATGAAGTTCATCTCCACGAAGTCCTTCATGCCCTTCGTGATCTACCGCATCGTCCTCGGCGTCGCCCTGCTCGTCCTGGTCGCCATGGGCGTGCTCAGCCCGCACGCCGGCGAGTCCGCGGGCTGACCCCGGACCGGACCGACCGCCCGACCGTCGCACCGCGCCGAGGGGCCCGCGCAGCAGAGGCTGTGCGGGCCCTTTTCGCCGTTCCCGCCGCACGGCCCTTGGCCTGTGGCCCCCGCTGGCCGACACTGACACGATGACGCAGCGCGTGGACCTCGCCGGCGTGATGGACCGGCTCGCTCTGGACGATCTGGTCACCGGGTACGCCGTGGCCGTGGACGACTCCGACTGGGCCGCGTACCGGGCGCTGTTCACGGCGGACGGGCGGGCCGACTACCGGGGGTCCGGCGGGATCGAGGGGGCGGTCGAGGAGGTCGCCCGGTGGCTGGCCGAGAACATGCGGCGGTTTCCCGTGCGGCAGCACCTCATCGTCAACCGGCGGATCCGGATCGAGGATCTCGGGGGCTATCCGGGGGACACCGCGACCGTGCGCGCCGACTATGTGAACCCGATGCGCTTCGAGTCGGGCGAGGATTTCGTGTGCGGCGGACGGTACGAGTTCACCGCGCGGCGCACCGACGCGGGCTGGCGGCTGCGTGGCGTGGTGGTCGAGGAGAGGTGGCGCCGCATGTGAGGCTCGCCGGGAGCGGCGCGCGCACACTGGAGGCGACACCTGGAGGCAGGGCATGCGGATCCCGTTCGCCCACCGGTCGGCGACGGCCCCGGCGACGCAGGCACCGGCGCAGGAACCGGGTCAGGCGCCGGAACCGGCGCCCGCACCGCGCGCGGGGGCGCCGGGCGGGCGGTTCCACGGACTCGGGCGGTCGGGGCTCGCCTTCGTGCTCGGCGCGCTGCCCGCGCTCGCGTTCCCCGCGCCGGGCCTGTGGTGGTGGGCGTATGTGGCACTCGTCCCCTGGCTGCTGCTGATCCGTACGGCGCCGGACCCCCGCCGGGCGGGTCTGGACGGCTGGTGCGGCGGCATCGGGTTCATGGTCGCCGTGCACCACTGGCTGCTGCCCAGCCTGCACGTCTTCCTCCTGGTGATCGCCGCGTTGCTCGGACTGCTGTGGCTGCCCTGGGGGCGCCTGGTGCGGGCGATGCTGTACGGGGTGCCCTCGCCGCGCCGGGCGGCCGCCGCGCTCGTGGTCGTGCCCTCCGGCTGGCTGCTCGTCGAGCTGGTCCGCTCCTGGCAGGGGCTCGGCGGGCCCTGGGGGCTGCTCGGGGCGAGCCAGTGGCAGGTGCCGGCGGCGCTGCGGCTCGCCTCGGTCGGCGGGGTGTGGCTGGTGAGCCTGCTGGTGGTGGCCGTGAACACGGCGGTCGCCCTGCTGCTCGCCGTACCGCCGCTGCGGCGCACCGCGACGGCCGGGCTGCTCTGCTGCGCCCTTCTCGTGGGCCTGGGCTGGTGGGCCGGCGCCCCCTCGCGCGGCTCGGGCACGGTGCGGATCGCCGTCGTACAGCCCGGGGTGATCGGCCCGCCCGGCCAGCGCTTCGACCGCAGCGAGGAGCTGACCCGTACGCTCGCCGGGCAGCGGCTCGACCTGGTGGTGTGGGGCGAGAGCAGTGTCGGCACGGACCTGGCGTCCCGGCCGGACCTCACGGCGCGGCTGACGACGCTCGCCCGGGCCGTGGACGCGCCGCTGCTCGTGAACGTGGACGCACGGCGCTCCGACCGGCCCGGGATCTTCAAGAGCGCGATCCTGGTCGGCCGGGACGGGCCGACGGGCGAGCGGTACGACAAGATGCGGCTCGTGCCGTTCGGGGAGTACATCCCGGCCCGCGCGGTGCTCGGCTGGGCCACCTCGGTCGGCAAGGCGGCCGGTGAGGACCGGCGGCGCGGCACGGCACCCGTGGTGATGACGCTGCCCGGCGCGACGCCCGCCACGTCCGAACCGTCCGCGACCGAAGGCCCGGACCCGGCCCCGGACTCGGCCCCGGACTCGGCCCCGGCCCCGGCCGGGCTGCGGATCGGGCCGCTGATCTGCTTCGAGACCGCCTTCCCCGACATGAGCCGGCACCTCGCCCGCGGGGGCGCCCAGGTCCTGGTGGCCCAGTCGGCGACCTCGACCTTCCAGCACAGCTGGGCCCCGGCGCAGCACGCCTCGCTCGGCGCGCTGCGGGCCGCGGAGACCGGGCGGCCGGTGGTGCACGCGACGCTGACCGGGATCAGCGCCGCGTACGGGCCGGACGGGCGCGGGATCGGTCCGCGGCTCGGCACCGGGAGCAGCGCGGCCGCCGTCTACGTCCTGCCGCTCGGCGGCGGTGCGACGGTGTACGACCGGACCGGCGACTGGGCGGTGTACGGCGCCGTCACCGTGATCGTCCTGGCCTGCCTGGCCCCGGTCGCCGCGTCCTGGCCCCGCTCCGGCCCCGGCGGCCCCTCCGCGGCCTCCTCCGGTCGGTTCAGGAGGCCTGGGCGAGCACCTCGCGCACCACGTGCTCACACAGCTCGTGGGTCCGGAGCGCGTCCCGGGCGCTGAGCACCCGGCCCGCGCGCACGGCGTCGAGGAAGGCGAGCACGGCCTGTTCGATGCCGCGCTGGCGGGCCACCGGCACCCAGTCGCCGCGCCGCCGGACGGTGGGCTGGCCCTTGTGGTCGACGATCTCGGCGAGGTTGAGGACCTGGCGCTTGGAGTCCTGGCCCGAGACCTCCAGGATCTCCTCGGTGGAGCCGTTCATCCGGTTCATCATGCCGATCGCGGTGAAGCCGTCGCCGGAGAGCTGGAGCACCACGTGGTGCAGCAGCCCGTCGCGGACCCGGGCGCGCACGTCGGTGTGCTCGACCTCGCCGGGGAGCAGGAAGCGCAGGGTGTCGACGACGTGGATGAAGTCGTCGAGGACGAAGGTGCGCGGCTCCTCGGGCAGTCCGATGCGGTTCTTCTGCATGAGGATCAGCTCGCGCGGGTGCTCGGCGCACTGGGCGTACCCGGGGGCGAGCCGGCGGTTGAAGCCGACGGCGAGGCTGACGGCCCGCTTCTCGGCGAGCTCCACCAGGCGTTCGGAGTCGGCGTAGTCGTACGCGAGCGGCTTGTCGACGTAGGTGGGCACACCGGCCTCCAGGAGCCGGGTGACGAGCTCGGCGTGCGCGGAGGTGGCGGCGTGCACGAAGGCGGCGTCGATCCCGGCCGCGATCATCGAGTCGAGGTCGCGGTGGCGGCGTTCGGCGGGCACGTGGTGGGTGTCGCCGACCTCGGCGAGGGTGGCGGGGGTACGGGTCTGGAGGTGGAGTTCGACCCCGGGAAGGGCGGACAGGACGGGCAGGTAGGCCTTGCGGGCGATGTCGCCGAGTCCGATGCAGCCGACCTTCACGGGGTCTCCTTCACTTCGTGGTACGGGCTTTCGCGCCGGTCAGCTTACGCGCGCGGGCTCGCCGTCCACCGGCGGGCGCCAGTCGGCGATGCCGTCGAAGCCGCGCAGGACCAGGCCGGGGCCGAAGCGGGAGACGGCGGTCACGGCGGCGTCCCGCAGGGCGACGGCGGGGCGGGCGGAGAGCAGTGCGAGCCGGCCGGTGCGGGCGGCCTTGCGCACCAGTGCGGTGGTACGGGGAAGGCGCTCGGCGGTGTACGCGGCGAGGGCGGCGGGCACGGGCCGCCCGGCGCCGAGGTGGTGGGCGAGCACGACGGCGTCCTCGACGGCCTGGTTGCCTCCCTGGCCGAGGGTGGGCTGCATGGCGTGGGCGGCGTCGCCGAGGAGCGCGGTGCGGCCGAGGTGGAAGGCGGGCAGCGGGTCGATCAGATGGTGCACGTCGTGGCGCAGGACCGCGCTCTCCTCGGTGGCGGCGAGGATCGCGGGCACGGGGTGGTGCCAGTCGCCGAACAGGCGCTCCAGTTCGGCCTTCTCGCCGTGCGGGGCGTGCGTGCCCTCGGGGGCGGCGGCCATGGCGTACGCGTAGACGCGTCCGTCCTTGAGCGGCTGGCTGCCCCAGAGACGGCCGGGTCCCCAGGTCTCGTGCGGGGCGAAGGGGCGCTCGGGCGCGGGGATGACGGTGCGCCAGGTGGTGTACCCGGTGTAGCGGGGGCCGGGGTGGGCGGGGAAGAGGGCGGCGCGGGTGGCGGAGCGGATGCCGTCGGCGGCGACGACCAGTTCGGCCTCGAACTCGCCGTCGGGGGTGGTGACACGGGCGGGGCGGGTGCGGTCGCCCGGGTCGGCGAGCGTGGCCGGGGTCGCGGTGCGGACGGTGTCGTCGGGGAGCGCGGAGGTGAGCAGTTCGACCAGGGTGGCGCGGTGCAGCAGGACGAGCGGGTCGCCGAAGCGGGCGGCGGCGGCGTGGGCGTCGGTACGGGCGAGCCAGCGTCCGTCGGGGCGGCGCATGCCGCCGTCGCCCTGCCAGGCGGCGAGGTCCCGGACGGGCGCGCCGAGGCCGATGACGTCGAGGGCGCGCAGGGCGTTGGGGGCGAGGCCGATACCGGCGCCGACCGGCGCGAGGTCGGCGGCGCGTTCGAGGACGGTGACGTCCCAGCCGCGGGCGCGGAGGGCGAGGGCGGCGGTGAGGCCGCCGATGCCGGCTCCGACGACGACGGCGCGGTGCTGTTCCATGACTCCCCCTCGGGGACGGCGGGCGGCGGGCGGCAACCGGGAGGGCGCGCGCACCACCCGCACTACAGATGCAGTGAGCTCTGCTCCTCACCGTACTACAGCTGTAGTCGAAGGGGGAGGCGGGGCGGGCCGGTCGCATAGGTTGTCCCCATGACCGCAGCACCCGCCCCGTCCCCGGCCCCCGGCGCCCCGCCCACCCGCGCCGAGCGGATCGGCGACGCCGCGCTCGACCTGCTCGTGGAGCGCGGGATGCGCGGGCTCACCCATCGCGCCGTCGACGAACGGGCCGGGCTCCCGCAGGGCTCCACGTCCAACCACGCCCGCACCCGCCAGGCGCTCCTGGAGACCGCCGTACGGCGCCAGGTCGAGCGGGAGGCGGGTGTCCTCGCCCCGGACGAGCTGCCCGCACCGGACGCCGGCCCCGAGGTCCTGGCCGACGCGCTCGCGCTCGCGCTGCACCGCTATCTGACGGACCACCGGGCGCTGCTCGTCTCCCGCTACGAGCTGGCCCTGGAGGCCACCCGGCGGCCCGAGCTGCGGTCCTTCTTCGACTCGGCGGGCGCCGTCTTCCACGGCCCGGCGATCGCGATGATGCGCGCGGCCGGCTCCACCGCGCCCGAGCGGCACGCGCTGTCCCTGATCGCCTGGTGCGAGGGCCTGATGTTCTCCTGTGCGGCCGGGTCCTTCCACGCCGCCGTGCCCAGCCGGGCGGAGCTGCGCACGGGCTTCGACGAGCTGCTGCGGGGGATGCTGGGCGGGCCGCCGCGCCGGGACTGACCCATCAGGCCTGATGCACCAGGCCTGATCCGCCGGGCGCGCCCCCCTGGCACGGCCCCGGACAGGTCCTTAAACCGCTGGCACCCGGCCCCGGCCGTCCGCGACGATGCCCCTTATGACGACCGATCACACCGCAGCACCCGAGCGCGTACACCCAGCCACCACCACTGGTGAGCGCCAGGCCCTGGAACAGTGGCTCGAATTCCATCGCGCGACCCTCGCGACGAAGTGCGCCGGCCTCACCGACGAGCAGCTCCGCACCGCCTCCGTCCCGCCCTCCGACCTCAACCTGCTCGGCCTGGTCCGGCACATGGCCGAGGTCGAGCGCGGCTGGTTCCGCAAGGTCCTCGCCGGCGAGGAGGCCAAGTGGATCTACGCCACCGACGAGGACTACGACCGGGACATCCACACCATCGAGGGCGACACCTACGAGGAGGCGTTCGCCACCTGGCAGGCGGAGATCGCGCACGCCCGGACGCTGGCCGAGGGACACTCCCTCGACGACCTCGGCGCGAGCGCCCACCACCGCACGGGCGACCTCATCAACCTGCGCTGGATCTACCTCCACATGATCGAGGAGTACGCCCGCCACAACGGCCACGCGGACCTGATCCGCGAGCGCATCGACGGCGCCACCGGCTCCTGACCGCACCCGCCGAAGGTCCCAGGTCCCCCACCCCCGTCCCGGTGCCGGTCAGCCCGGGGCGGGGTGATCACTCATGCGGGGCATTCCTCGCGAGTAGGGGCGCGCGAAAGGCGGCCCGACCTGCATTGTTGCCCGAGTGCATGGAACCCGAACCACCAGGACGCTGCTCGCCGGCGTGGCCATGGCCGCCGCCCTGACGGGCTGCGTCGCCGTCGACCCGCCGCCCGCGGCCCCCGCGCCCGCCTCCTCCGGCGGCGGCGCCTCCCCCGCCGGCCAGGACGTCGCCCCGCAGATCGTGCAGGGGCCCGCCCGCGAGGCCCTGGAGGCCGCGCTGCCCGATCCCCCGGAGCCCGAGCCCGGTTCGGCCGTGGAGCGGCAGCGGACCGACGCCGCGCCCGCCCCGGCCCGGCCGCGCCGCACCGAGCACCCGCACCCCTCCCCCGTACCGCATCAGCACCGGCCGCGGACCCCGGACGTACGGCTGCCGGGGGTTCCCCAGATGCCGCGCGACCGGGCCGGGGTGTGCTCCCTCGGGCAGGCGTACGGCGGCTGGAGCCCGGACAGTCCGCAGGCGAAGGCCTGCCGGAGCACGTACGGGCGCTGAACCCGGCAGGGCCTGTCCTAGAGGCCGCCCCGCAGCCGCAGGTCGAGGCGGTCGATCGCGGCCCGCACGCCGTTGCCGTAGCCGTCGTCGTCCAGGGCCGCGGCGGCGGTGCGGGCCCGGTCCAGATGGACGCGGGCGGCGTCGGGGCGGGCCAGTTTCACGTAGTCGGCGGCGAGGTTGAGATGGAGCGAGGGGTAGAGGGCGCGCAGGGCGACCGCCGAGTCGTGGCGGGCGAGCCGGTCCTCGTCGAGTCCCTCGGCGGCGGTCAGCGCGCGCAGGTCCCAGGCCAGCTCGGTGTCCGGGTCGTCCTGCGCGTCGGCCATGTAGTGGGCGAGGGTGCAGCGGTGCAGCGGATCCCCGTCGGGGCCGAGCCCGTCCCAGATCGCGCCGAAGCGGTTGCGGGCCTCCTCCCGGTCGCCGCCGTGGAGCAGCATGACCGCCTGCCCGATCCTGGTCATGACGGCGTCGTCCGACACCTGCTGCCCGGTCATCACGGCTCCCCGCGTTCGTTCCCGTCCGGTCCCGATCGGTCCGTCGGTCCCGCTCCGAGACTGCCGGATCCGGCGGCCGAGGTGTGCGCTCGGCGCGCCGGTTCCGCATGGCCCCGGCAGGGGTTCAGCCGAGGTTCGGGATGCGCCAGTCGATCGGCTCGTGGCCCTGGGCGGCGACGGCCGCGTCGATCTGGGTGAAGGGCTGCGAGCCGAAGAACTTCTTCGCCGACAGCGGCGAGGGGTGGGCGCCCTTCACCACCACGTGCCGCTCCTCGTCGATCAGCGGCAGCTTCTTCTGCGCGTAGTTGCCCCAGAGGACGAAGACCGCCGGGTCGGGGCGCTCGGCCACGGCCCGGATGACGGCGTCGGTGAACTTCTCCCAGCCCTTGCCCTTGTGCGAGTTGGCCTCGCCGGCGCGGACCGTGAGCACCGCGTTGAGCAGCAGGACGCCCTGCTGGGCCCACGGCATCAGATAGCCGTTGTCGGGGATGTCGAGGCCGAGCTCGGCCTGCATCTCCTTGTAGATGTTGCGCAGCGAGGGCGGGGTCTTGACGCCCGGCCGGACGGAGAAGCACAGGCCGTGGCCCTGGCCCTCGCCGTGGTACGGGTCCTGGCCCAGGATCAGGACCTTCACCCGGTCGAACGGGGTGGCGTCGAGGGCGGCGAAGACCTGCTCGCGCGGCGGGTAGACCGGCCCCTTGGCCCGCTCCTCCTCGACGAACTCGGTCAGCTCCTTGAAGTAGGGCTTCGCCAGCTCTTCGCCGAGGACGCCGCGCCAGGACTCGGGCAGCAGGTCGGTGTCGGTCACGTCGGGAACCTCCGGTGGGCGTTCGTTTGATCCGGACGAGAACCTACCGGGCCCCACTGACAACGCCGTCCGCCGCCCGGGTCCACGGGCGTCTTCCGGCCGCGGAAGACGGAATCGGCCGGCCGGCCGCTGGAGAGCGGACCGGCCGGCCGACCACGGAAAAGCGAACCGGCCGACCGGTCGACGGCCGGCCGGCTCGCGGCGTCCTACCAGCTGGTGCGGCGGCCCAGCTCCCACATCTGCATGACCGTCTGCGGGTCGAGCGCCCGCTCGCCGCCCGCGATGTCCTCGCTCGCGGCGATGTAGAGCTTGCCCTGCCACAGCGGCAGCAGCCGGACGTCCTGCACCATGATCTCCTGCGCCTCGGTGAACTCGTCCGTGACGGCGCCGCGGTCGCTCTCGCGCCGGGACTTGGGGAGGAGTTCGCCGGTGATCTTCGGGCTGAGGTACGGGGTGCCGAGGACGTTCGTCTTGCCGACGAACGGGGCGATGAAGTTGTCCGGGTCCGGGAAGTCGGGGAACCAGCCGCGGCCGAAGACCGGGTACTGGCCCTTCTGGTAGCCGGCCTGGAACTCCTTCCACGGCTTGCCGTGCAGGGTCACCTCGAAGAGGCCGGACTCCTCCAGCTGGCGCTTGAGCTCGGTGAACTCGGGCCCGGTGGCGGAGCCGTAGCGGTCGGTGGTGTACCAGAAGTCCAGCTTCACGGTCTCGGTGATGCCGGCCTCGCGCAGGATCTTCTTCGCCTTGGCCGCGTCGGGCGAGCCGAAGCGGTCGAAGAACTTGGTGGTGTGACCGGCGATGCCCTTGGGGACCATCGAGTACAGCGGCTCGGCGGTGCCCTGGTAGACCTTGTTGACCAGCTCGTCGCGGTCGACGAGCTGCGCGATGGCCCGCCGGACGGCCGGCCGGGCGACCGACGGGTCCTTGGCGTTGAAGACCAGGTAGCGGATGTCGGCGCCGGTGGACTCGATGAGCTGGAGGTGCTGGTTCTCCGGCTTGTCCTCCTGGAGGGCGACCACCTCCTCGGCGGTCAGACCGCGGTAGGTGGCGTCGATCTCCTTCTTCTTCAGCGCGGTGACCATCGGCTCGGACTCCTTGAAGTACCGGATGGTCACGCCGCCGTTCTTGCGGTCGGCGAAGCCCTTGTAGCTGGGGTTGCGGGTGAGCTCGGCCTTCTCGCCCTCGCTGTAGTCGTCGAGGACGTACGGGCCCGAGCCGACCAGCTTGCCGTCCTCGCGGAGCTTGTCCGCGGGGTACTCGGCCGGGTCGACGATCGACATGGCCGGGGTGGCGAGGATGAACGGGAAGGTCGCGTCGGGCTGGTTGAGCCGGAAGACCACGGTCTGCGGGTCGGGGACGTCGATCTTGTCCAGCGAGCCGAGCATGCCGTTCGGGCCGCCGTCGACGTTGATGGTCCGGATCCGCTCGATCGAGTACTTGACCGCCTCGGCGTCGAGCTTGTGCCCGTTGGAGAAGGTCAGGCCCTCGTGGATCTGGCACTCGTAGACCCGGCTCGACGAGCCCTGCTTGAAGGCGCAGTCGGCGGCGTCCGGGTTCGGCGTCGCGCTTCCGGTCGGGAATGCCACCAGAGTCTGGAAGACATTCCGGAAAAGCTCCCAGGAATTGTCCCAGGCGGCCGCCGGATCGAGGGTCGAGGGAGAACTCGTCGTCCCCACGACGATTCTCTGGTCCACTGCGGATTCACTGTCCGAAAACACACTGCATCCGGACAGGAGGGATATGGACGCAAGGGCTGCAGCGGCCTGCAGACTGGTCCGGTTGAACACGTGCACGCTCCTCGTTCAGCCTGGGGTCGGCCGACGATACCGCAGCGCCCCGCCAGGTCAATGGTCGGCCCTGGCGGGGCACTTGAGGCATTCGACGTATAACCGGGGCCAAACCGGTCAAGAATTCCTCAGGGTGTCCGGATACCGGTCACTCGACACCGGCGTTCAGGAAAAGACCGCCGTCGACGACCAGCGTCTGGCCGGTGATCCAGTCCGACTGCGACGAGGTGAGGAAGGCGGCGGCGCCGCCGATGTCCTCCGGCTGGCCGAGCCGGCCCAGCGCGTACCGGGAGGCCGCCTCGGCCTCCCGGCCCTCGTACAGGGCCGCGGCGAATTTGGTCTTCACGACGGCCGGCGCGATGGAGTTGACCCGGACCAGCGGCGCGAATTCATGCGCGAGCTGCAGGGTCAGATTGATCATCGCGGCCTTGCTGATTCCGTACGCGCCGATGAACGGCGAGGCGGAGATGCCGGCGATCGAGGCGATGTTCACGATCGCCCCGCCGTGTTCCTTCTGCCAGGCCCGGTAGGTCTGCTGGGCGAAGCCGAGCGCCGAGACCACATTCGTCTCGAAGACCTTGCGGGCGACCCCGAGGTCGAGTTCGGCGATGGGGCCGAAGACCGGGTTGGTGCCGGCATTGTTGATCAGGAAATCGACCCGGCCGAAGGCCTCCATGGTGGCCTCGACCGCGGCGGCCTGGTGGGCCTCGTCGTGGGCCTTGCCGGGCACAGCGATGACGCGTTCGGCGCCGAGGCGCTCCACGGCCTCCTTGAGGGCCTCCTCGCCGCGTCCGGTGATGCAGACCCGGTCGCCGCGGGCGACCAGGGCCTCGGCGACGCCGTATCCGATGCCCCGGCTCGCGCCGGTGATCAGAGCGACCTTGCCCGACAGTGCGGGCAGTTCCTTCGTGCTCATGTGCCTGTCCCTCTCGCGCCGTGCGTCAGTTGAGCGGGCCGCCGGCCACGTACATGACCTGGCCGGAGACGAAGCCGGCGTCGTCGCCCGTGAAGAAGGCGATGGCGTTGGCGACGTCCTCGGGGCGGCCGACCCGCTGGACCGGGATCATCGAGGCGGCGGCGGCCTGGAACTCCTCGAAGCCCATGCCCACGCGCTCGGCGGTCTGCGCGGTCATCTCGGTGACGATGAAGCCGGGGGCGACGGCGTTGGCGGTGACGCCGAACTTGCCGAGCTCCTTGGCGAGGGTCTTGGTGAAGCCCTGCAGACCGGCCTTGACGGCGGAGTAGTTGGCCTGGCCGCGGTTGCCCAGGGCCGAGGACGAGGAGAGCGAGACGATCCGGCCGAAGCCCGCGTCCACCATGTGCTTCTGGCAGGCCTTGGCCATCAGGAACGCGCCCTTGAGGTGCACGTTCATCACGAGGTCCCAGTCCGACTCGGACATCTTGAAGAGCAGGTTGTCGCGCAGCACGCCGGCGTTGTTGACGAGGATGGTGGGCGCGCCGAGCTCGGCGGCGATCCGCGCGATGGCCGCCTCCACCTGGGCGCTGTCGGAGACGTCGCAGCCGACGGCGAGCGCGGTGCCGCCCGCGGCCGTGATCTTCTCGACGGTGTCCTTGCAGGCCGCCTCGTCGAGGTCGAGTACGGCGACGGCGCGGCCCTCGGCCGCCAGCCGGATCGCGGTGGCGGCGCCGATGCCCCGCGCCGCACCGGTGACGACGGCTACCCGCTGCTCGGTGGTGGACATGCTTGTTCTCCTCGCCCTTGGCTCGTCCCTGGATGCGGTGCCTACCCCGCGCCCCGCTCCCCCACCCCGTGACCCTCGAACCGGGAGGTGAGCGACCGCTTAGTATTGCCCGCAGACGAGACGCTAGAAGCCCTGGCACCCGGTGTCAACGTTCCGCCGGGTGCACCGGATCACGCGCCGTACGCCTTGACCCGGCCGGGACCGCACACCGCCGGGCCGCGCCGAGCCGCCGTCGGACCGCGCCAGGCCGCCGTCAGCGGACGAGCAGGTCGAGCAGCCGCTCCACCTCGGCCTCGGGGTCGGCGGTCAGACCGGTGTGCACGGGGCCCGGCTGGATCACCGTGGAGCGCGGGGCGATCAGCCAGCGGAAGCGCCGGCCGGCGTCGTCCCCGGCCGCCTGACCGGCGGCGGTGCCGCCCGTGCAGACGCCCTCGACCGCGTGCAGCGCGGCCCGTACACCGGTCACGTCGGCCCCCGGGTCGAGCGCGGTCAGCTTGGCCTCGTCCAGATGGGTGCGGGCGGCCACGAAGGACCGGGCGCGGCAGTAGACGACCACACCGGCGTTGAAGAACTCGCCGCGCTCGACACGCGGCACCACGCGCAGCAGCGCGTACTCGAAGACATCGCGGTCGGTCACGTGGTGCTGTCCTTCTGGGCGGGGCGCGGGGCGAGGCGGTCGGCGAGCCAGCCCGGGGGCTGCTGGGGTCGGTGCTCGGTGCGCGGCCCGAGGGTGATCCGCTCGTGGATGGTCGCGGCGCGCGGCAGCAGGGCCTCCACGTACGCGGCGCGCAGGGCGTCGGTGCTGTCGAAGCCGGGCTCGTCGACCAGCCACTCGTCCGGCACGTCGGCGGCCACCTCGGTGAGCAGCTCGCGGGTGACCAGCGGGGCCAGCTCGGCGGCCGCGGCGGCGACGTCGGGCGAGAAGGAGGCGAGGGCGTGGTCGGAGGCGTCGTACGGCTTCGCGGCGGAGGCCTGGGCGCCGGGCCAGTTGTGGTGCCAGATCATGGTGGCGCCGTGGTCGATCAGCCACAGGTCCCCGTGCCAGACCAGCATGTTGGGGTTGCGCCAGGAGCGGTCGACGTTGTTGATGACGGCGTCGAACCAGACGACCTTGCCCGCCTCCTTCGGGTCGACCTCGTACGCGAGCGGGTCGAAGCCGAGCGAGCCGGGCAGGAAGTCCATCCCGAGGTTGAGGCCGCCGCTCGCCTTGAGCAGCTCCTGCACCTCCTGATCGGGCTCGGAGAGCCCGATCACCGGGTCGAGCTGGATGGTGACGAGCTCGGGCACCCGCAGCCCAAGGCGTCGGGCCAGCTGCCCGCAGATGACCTCGGCGACGAGGGTCTTGCGCCCCTGCCCGGCGCCGGTGAACTTCATGACGTACGTGCCGAGATCGTCGGCCTCGACGATCCCGGGGAGCGAGCCGCCCTCACGCAAAGGCGTGACGTAGCGGGTCGCTACGACCTCTTCCAACACTTTCCCCAGCCACCCTTCTCGGTGCCGTGCCCCTTGCTGCCGGCCTCTGGCACGAAATGAGCATAGTAACCGAGGGTGATCGCCGGCGAGCAGTGTCCGCGCCACCGAGCAGTTCGGCGCCGGCCGGGTGTCTTGCCCGGCAGGCTCAACTCGGGTGCCCATGTCCCACATTCAAGGGCTATTGTTGGCCCGCTCCGGGGCCTGCCTGTCGCATGACAGGTGCACCTCCCCGCCGCCGGACGCCCGTGAGAAGGAGTTCCGCGTTGTCGCATCTCGGTCTCGTCCGCTCGATTTCTCTGGTCACGCTGGCGGCGCTCGTGCTCAGCGCATGTGGCTCGCAGTCGAACAGCAACGATCGGCCGCCCGCGAAGCACGGCCCGGTCGTCGTCGACGGCGCCGTGGACCTCGGGTCGCTGCAGCAGGTGCTCGACACCGAGCGGGCGCGGCCGCAGGAGCCGCAGGAGATCGAGCTCGCCAGGCTCGACAACGTCCTCGAGCGGGCGCTGTGGACCGAGTCGGGTCTGGAGTCGGCGCTCGGCGGAGCCGCGGCCGCCGACGCCGCGTTCGCCGCGCACGGTCGGGCGATCACCAGCAAGGCGAGGGCGATCGGTGCCAAACCGATCACGATCGTGCCGGCGGTGTACGTCGCCGACTCGTCGAACCCGTCCATCGGCGAGGGCATGTTCGGCGGCATCCTTCTCGCCACGCTCGGCTCCGAAGGCGTCGTCTCCGCCACGAACGACCTCAAGGACGGCGTGCGCGGATCGCAAGAACTGAGTAAGGGGGCCATGGTCTCGGGCTCACTCGAGCACGTCGACCTGCAGATGGATGCCACTCACGAGTCGGACGGCGTGACCACCAAGCTTGTCGTGAAGGTCGGGATCAGCCCGTGCCCCGACGCGAGCGGCAAGTTCGAGGCCGAAGCCCAGATCGACATCTCAGCGACGAAGACGGGCGGCAGGACCGGCCAGCGGGGCACCCTGGATGTCAAGGTCACCGGCCAGGCCAACGACGACGCCATGCTGGAGTCCGCTGACGCCGACTACCGCATGCAGTGGGCCGACTTCGCCAACAGCAAGGGCAGCTTCGTGGACGTCTCGGGCTCGTTCGGCGACACGAAGGTGCGCTCCGCGACCCTCAACCGCAGCGGCGGCAAGCCGGACGGCGACCTGTACCAGAGCGCGGTCACTCTCTCCGCGCTCTACACCCTGCTCATCAAGGTCAAGGTCGCCGAGGCGGCCGAGAAGGGCTGGCAGTCGGGCCGTTGCGTGGCCCTCAAGCCGACCGCCTCGCCGGGGCCGAAGGGCATGAAGCCCGGCGCCACCTCGACGATCAACGCCGCGCCGCGCAGCCGGATCGACGGCGGGCCCGTCGGCGGGACGGTCAAGGCGACCCTCACCGCGGGCGGCGCCTCGGTCAAGCCCGACGGCAGCAAGGTCAAGGCCGACGCGACCTTCACCTACGCGGCTCCCGACGCCCCCGACAAGACCGGGACGGTGTCCCTTGAGGCCAGGTCTCGGCGGGGTGTCGCCAAGGCGAGCATCGACTTCGACACGAAGCAGGGGGCGTACGTCGCCAGCGGAGGCACCCAGGTGAAGGTGTCCGGCACCGTCACCGACCTCGCCGCCCCGTTCACACTGCAAGGCCAGGGCACCGGCTTCACGGTCGTCTACTCCTACACCCCCACCAGCGGCACGGGTGGCACCTACACCTACGCCGGCTCCGGGAGCGGTGTGAAGATGAACGGGTCCGGCACGTACCAGATCACGGGGAGCGACCCCGTACTCACCCTGAAGCAGACGGGCCACGGCTGCGTGGACGTGGGCGGCTGCTCCACGACCACCAACGTGATCACCCTGACCAGGGCGGGTACTGCGTAAGAGGCGCCCCGCCCTCAGTTCAGCAGTCTCCCCGTCGGCCCCTCGGTGTCGGCGGCGTCCCGGACCTCGTACGAGCGCTTTCTGGCGGCGCTGGAAGCGGCAGGGTCCCGCCCTCGCCCGCGCGGTGCCGACGGGATCG